>KB911839.1 GCA_000383715.1 Verrucomicrobia bacterium SCGC AAA164-E04 | reverse complement strand
AGCAGGTGCGTGATAGGGGCAAGGATACCTGCTATTGGTTCTGCAAGATCTCCGGTAAACCCTACTCGGCAGGGGATCATGGCGGGTTGGCCATTCTGTTTTTGAGCCGCATCATGGGCCACTTCGATCTGAAATGAAATGATTTCGCTTTGACAAGCTGCATCGGACAGCAATGGCACGATCGCATCCGCGGATTTGATCTGATGGGTCAGATTGGAGGCCCAGGCCATGCTCGTTTGTGATTCGCGATCAACAAAAACGGAATGGCCACTTTTTATCAGACTGGTTTCGATGTGTGTGGCCAGTTTTTGATCCTGTGCCTCATCTGATTTAACTAATATGACTACCTGTTTCATTAATTTTAAAATGGTAAGTATCTGCATCGCTCCTGCCCTTGATAGATCCCAGCTAACATTCGCTGCCCTTGTGTCTGAAATTCAGGTGGAGCTTTTCGCGTTTTGGGCGTTTAGACGCAAGAATTCTTATCATGTTTTGAGCCAATTGAAAAGACCAGTTCAAAAAGTCTTTTGCCAAATTCGCTTCCTGCGTTAGGCTATGTGTGCTCGCTTTCATGGCGAGTTTCTTTCTCGCTTGCACGCAGTCACCGCACTTGATGAGACAACGGCGGGAGTCATCTCTATATTAAAATCAAATTTATGACCGAAGAACAGATCAACGATCTTTTGAAGCAGGTGAGGTATCCCGGTTACTCGCGGGATATCATATCCTTTGGACTTGTGAAAAATGTGTCAGTCAACAATGGAGCTGTCAGCGTCATGGTTGAACTCAATGGTGGAAACGCTGAAATAGCGGCGCAGATAAAACATGATGCGGAGCAGGTGCTTAGAAATGCCGATGGCGTTGAGCATGTGCATGTGCAGGTCAAGGTTCCACAAGGGGCCAATGCAAACCAATCTTCAAGCGGAGGAGCCTCCAATCCATTTCAAAATCAACAACCGGTCCCCGGTTTGCAGCGGATTGTAGCTGTTGCCAGTGGCAAAGGTGGTGTAGGTAAATCAACTGTATCGGTGAACCTGGCTTGCGGGCTGCAAAAGCTGGGGGCTCGAGTCGGTTTGCTGGATTGCGATATTTATGGACCAAGTATTCCTTTGATGATGGGCGTACGCGAGCGCCCTGCTATCACTCCAGAACAGAAAATGGTACCCGTCATCAGCCATGGTATCAAATTAATGAGCATGGGATTTCTCCTGGACGACGATCAGCCTGTCATTTGGCGCGGTCCCATGATCATGAAAACCATTCAGCAGTTTTTTAACAGCGTAGATTGGGGAGAGCTTGATATCCTTCTCGTTGACCTTCCTCCCGGAACTGGTGATGCTCAGCTTTCTCTCTGTCAGACAGTGCCGCTTGATGGTGGCGTGATCGTTACGACGCCTCAAGAGGCTTCAGTCGGTGTTGTCCGTAAGGGCATTGCCATGTTTGAGAAGGTGAATGTGCCCATTTTGGGCATCGTGGAAAACATGAGTTATTACACCGCTCCCAACGGAGATCGCATTGAAATCTTTGGCAATGGAGGCGGACGCGTCGAATGTGAACGAAAAAATATTCCATTCCTTGGGGAGGTTCCGATTTTTACAGAGATTCGAGAAGGTGGAGATTCTGGGCAACCTGTGGCAGCAGTTCAAACAGATTCCCCAGCAGGTCAATCATTCATGAACGTTGCCAAGATCCTCAAAAACCAGTGGATGCCTGAGTCCTGAAAAGCTTATCATATCCAAACGCCATGGAATTTGCAGAACGCCTCAAGACCTATTGGAGCAAGCAGCCAGTGGTTGCTGAGAACGCTTACATTACAAGCCGGGCAGTGGTTGTTGGTGATGTGACCATAGGCGAAGAATCCAGCATCTGGTATGGCGCTGTTTTACGAGGCGACATCAACCGCATTGAATTAGGGCATCATAGCAATGTGCAGGACAATGCGGTGGTTCATTTGGCGGACGATTTTCCGTGCCTTATCGGTAATTATGTCACTATCGGGCACGCGGCGATCCTGCATGCCTGTACCATCGAAGATGAATGCCTCATAGGTATGGGCGCAACGGTGCTGGATGGGGCAATCATTGGTGCTCAGAGCATTGTGGGAGCAAATGCACTGGTAACCATGGGAACGGTTGTTCCACCAGGTTCGCTTGTGCTTGGCTCGCCTGCGAAGGTGGTCAAGGCGCTCTCTGACAAAGAGCGTCAAGGGCTTCGTCGCTGGGCAGAAAAATATGTGGCTAACGCGCGATATTGCCTTGAACATGGTATCCAGATCGGGAAACCTCTCGATTCATCATCCGCCGCGTGAATTGCTTTGATTTTACCCGCAGCCATTGACCATACTATCCCTTATGTCGACGCCCTTGGTCCTATTGTTTTACGAAAAATTGATACCAGGCAGCCAGATAGTAAATCGGTTGCAGGATCTCGGCTACCGCGTTTCAAGTGTGACTCAGAGTGATAAGTTGATCGATGAGGTCCGGAAGCATCACCCGATGGCTCTCATCATGGACCTCCACTCAAAAACGGGGGACATTCCCCTTTCCATTCAAACGCTGAAAGAGGATCTGGAAACTCAACATATTCCGGTGCTCGCCTTTGCTGAAGTGAACAACGAAGATCTCCACGAAAAAGCTCGGCTTGCAGGAGCCAAACTCATTGCCGGGGAAGAGGCTGTTCTGGATCAGTTACCTCACCTCATGGAGCACCTGCTAGAGGTTGATTGATTACAAGAATTTGACAACTGGATCGTGGAGGAACCGCGACAGCTGTCGAGACAACATCAAAAACTAAAAGAAAGAAAAGCAACATGTCATTATTGCCTCTTATCGCTGAAATGTCTGGTAGCATCCACGTCGGACTTGCTGCACTTGGGTCTGCCATTGGCGTAGGCTTCGTCGGAGCAAAAGCAGCAGAAGCAACCGGACGCAATCCGGGAGCCTCCACCAAGATCATGGTTATATCCATTATTTTGGCTGCTTTGGCAGAGGGTATCACCTTCTTCGCCATCTTCCTTGCCTAATAAGGTCAAAGAATCAACCCGATCCAGCCTTCAGCTGGGTCGGGACTTTCAAAGAAGGAAAACTGTTGCTGATATAATTTTATGACACCTTACTACATTCTAGCCGCCGCAGCCACCACCGAAGAGGGGAAGGTTGAGGCCATTATCAAACAATTTGGCTGGCACCCCCAACTGTTCTTTTCGCAGCTGATTGTTTTCGGCATTGTCATTTTCGCCCTGAACAAATTCGCTTACAAACCGATCCTTCAAGTTTTGGACGACCGCCGCAAACGTATTGAGGAAAGCCTGACAAGTGCGGAAAAAATCAAGACTGAACTGGCCGAGACAGAAGCAGCCCGCAAGAAAATACTGGAAAATGCCAATACGCATGCCAATCAGCTGATTGAAGAAGCACGTTCGGCCGCAAACAAGGTCAAGGATCAGGAAACACAAAAAGCCATCAGTCAAGCCGAACAGATTATTTCAAAAGCGCGGGAAGCGGCTCAAGCAGACCATGAACGCATGCTGACGGAATTGAAGAGCGAAGTAGGCAAACTTGTTGTTCAGACCACCGCCCAGGTAACTGGTAAGGTATTGACGGATGAAGACCAGAAACGCCTGGTTGATGAAGCCAACAAACAAATTGCTGCCTGATCCAAGCATACCGGTTAGCATTCAACGCCACCACACATGAAAGTCTCCAAACAAGCACGTCGCGATGCAAAATTGCTCTACAAGGGCTGCCTGAAAAATGGGCTTCTGCAAGAAGATAGTGTCACAAAAACAGTGCAAGCAGTTGTGGATAGGAAGCCACGTGCTTATATCCAGATTCTGAATCATTTGCTGAAGCTTGTAAAAACAGACATTCACAGTCGGACAGCCAGGATTGAATCCGCCGATTCGCTTGATGATGCCACTCGAAAATCTGTTGAAAAGCTGCTTGTGGACCGTTACGGCACTTCATTGATGATAAGCTTTGACGTAAATCCAGCGTTGATTGGCGGTATGCGCATCCAGGTTGGAAGTGATGTTTATGATGCAAGCATCCGAAGCCGTCTGCAGAAAATTGAAGAATCCTTCGCTGTTAAATAACCTAAAAGGCTATCGTAAATTCATTGATACTTTGAACCCCCTAAAACACATCGATCTTTTCAAAACCCTATGAGCAACTTAGTAAAGGAAATTGAAGCACAAATCTCAGGAGCCAAACAAACCGTCGCCAAAGAAAACGTGGGCGTCGTGCGTCAAATCAGCGATGGTGTGGCCAAAATCGAAGGCCTGACCGATTGCATGCTCAACGAGATGCTTGATTTCGGCAACGGCATCACTGGCCTCGCCCTGAACCTTGAAGAATCGGAAGTAGGAGCCATCATTCTGGGTGAATACACCCAAATCAAAGAGGGTGCCGAAGTGAAAACAACCGGTAAACTCCTTCAGGTTCCAGTCGGCAAGGGCATGCTGGGACGCGTCGTCAACGCATTGGGTCAACCTCTGGACGGCAAAGGCGCTATTGACAGCGATGTCTTTTATCCGGTTGAGAAAATTGCGCCCGGTATTGTCACCAGAAAAGCCGTTAGTCAGCCGGTTCAGACTGGTATCATGGCGGTAGATGCAATGATTCCCATTGGCCGTGGTCAACGCGAGTTGATCATTGGTGATCGTTCGACCGGAAAAACGACGATAGGTATTGATACGATTATTTCACAGGCACGCCAAAACAAGGCAGCAGAGGAAGCCGGAGACAAGGATTACCGACCTCTCTATTGTATTTACGTTGCAGTTGGCCAGAAACAATCCAATGTGGCCCAAGTAATCGCCACGCTTGAAAAAGAAGGTGCCCTGCCCTACACCATTGTTGTCAGCGCCTCTGCGTCTGACTCAGCTACCAACCAGTATCTGGTTCCTTTCGCTGGTTGTGCCATGGGTGAATGGTTCATGGACAACGGGATGGATGCTCTGATCATTTATGATGATCTCTCCAAGCACGCTGTTGCTTACCGTCAGGTATCTCTTGTCTTGAAACGTCCATCCGGACGTGAGGCTTATCCTGGTGATGTTTTTTATCTGCACAGCCGCTTGCTCGAACGCTCAGCGCGCGTGAATGAAAACTACGGTAATGGATCTCTGACAGCACTGCCAATCATCGAAACTCAAGCGGGTGATGTTTCTGCCTACATTCCAACCAATGTGATTTCGATCACAGACGGTCAGATTTATCTGGAAACGGATTTATTCTATCAGGGTATCCGCCCTGCCATATCGGTGGGCCTATCGGTGTCTCGGGTGGGTTCTGCATGTCAGATCAAGGCCATGAAACAAGTGTCCGGCCGCATCAAGCTCGAATTGGCTCAGTTTCGTGAATTGGCCGCTTTTGCACAGTTTGGCTCCGATCTGGATGCCAAAACCCAAGCACAATTGGAACGCGGGAAGCGCATCGTCGAGGTCTTCAAACAGCCACAGTACAACCCAATGTCCGTGGAGCTTCAGGTCGCCGTCCTCTGGGCAGTTCAGAATGGCCACTTCGACAAGGTAGACGTCGACAAGGTCAAAGACTTCCAGGCAAAGCTGACCGACTTCTTGTCCACTCGCAAGGAAGACCTGCTCAGCCGAATCCGAGCTGAAAAGAAAGTTTCAGATGAGATTGCTGCAGCTCTGAAATCAGCAATCGAGGATTTTGCTGATACTTATCAATAATTTCAGAAAACTAATAAAGTCTCATGCCAAGTACACGCGACATTCGCAGGCGGATAAAATCCGTTAAAAACACCGCTCAGATCACCAAGGCCATGCAGATGGTTGCGGCATCCAAAATGCGTCGGGCACAGCAGGCGGCGCTTGATGGACGCCCTTACGCGGAATTGATGAACAAAGTCTTGGCAGAAGTTTCAGCAGGTGCGGGAGAATTCAGCCATCCTTTGATCCAGGAGGGTAGCGGTGAGAAACGTGCGCTGATTGTTATCAGTTCGGACAAGGGCCTGTGTGGTGGACTGAATTCAAACCTGCTTCGAGAAGCTGGGAAAGCTCCAAAAGATTCTACTGTGTTCATATCTGCAGGTCGCAAAGCTTCACAATTCCTCGCCCGAACCAAGAGGGATCTCGCAGCGGAATTCAGCTACAAGGATGCCCCTGAATTTTCAGAGGCACGCGCTATTTCGAAAATGGCTCAGGACATGTTTTTGAAGGGAGAAGTAAGTGGTGTCGATGTCCTGTTTACTAATTTTATCTCCACGCTGGTGCAAAAGCCGGAAATCAAAACTTTTCTACCCATTGGAAAGATAAAAGGCATCGAAGCTGGTGTAGAAGGTAAATCCAGTGAAAAAGAACTAGAGGCCGGAAGTGCTGAATTTCTTTTCGAGCCCAATCCCCAGGACGTCTTCAGCAACTTGCTGCCTCACTACTTGAATTTTCAGATGTATCAATATCTTCTGGAATCCAAGGCAAGTGAACACAGTGCCCGTATGGTTGCCATGAAGAGCGCTACCGATAATGCCCAGCAATTAATCAAAGATTTGACACTTGAGTTCAATAAGCTACGTCAATCGATGATCACCAATGAGCTTTTGGAAATCACTTCCGCGGCCATGGCTTTGGGATAAACCATAAAAGCTATTTAACTAAAAGGCGGCAGTGATACCACTGCCGCCTTTTTTTATCTGCGCCAAAGTCACTCCCATTTGAATTGCCGCTCGATAGCCCTGTTCTCTGATACGAAATAGCATGTGGTTTACCAGGCCATGATTCAATTGCCTGGTAAAATCCCCGACTTCAAATTGATTGATGATTACGAATATGCCACTCATCCGGCAGACAATCCTGGGTGATCTCAATGATACCGAAATCCAAGCTGCAACAAAATATGCATTGAACCCACTCGTCTTGATTCAAAGATTGAATGTCACAATCGATGAGAAAGCTGAAACAAGCCACATGGGTACTGTCATTCCCTTCGAGACTGAAGCAATGGTTTTCCATCTCACAATTCATCTGATACTGTAACTTAAGAACTTCTGCCTTTTCATTGAGGAAGGTGTGTTTTTAACTGTTCGCACTATGGATTTAACCGAACAAATGCAGCAGTTGGCCAAAAGATCCAAGTCAGCAGCTCATCGTTTGACACAACTTGGCACTCAGCAGAAGAACCGCTGTCTGGAAGCAATGGCTCAGGCACTCGTTGATCATCAAGCCGAGATCCGGGAGGCGAATGCCAGAGACCTGGAAACGGCAAAGACCATGCAGCTTTCAAAAGCAATGACAGACCGCCTTGTACTGGATACATCCCGCATCGAAGGCATGGCTCAGGGACTTCGGGAAATTGCGGCTTTACCAGATCCAGTCGGTCGGGAGCTTGACCGCAAAGAGCGCCCTAATGGACTGTTGCTTCGTAAAATGGCAACCCCGATCGGAGTGATCGTGATCATTTATGAATCACGCCCCAATGTCACTGCCGATGCAGCAGGCTTGTGTTTCAAGTCTGGCAATACAACCATTTTGAGAGGTGGCAAAGAAGCCATTCATTCTAATCAGATCATTGCCAAACTCATGGTAGAGGCAGCCCAGGCATGTGAGCCTGGTTTCCCCGCCGATGCGATACAGGTCATTCCAACCACCGATCGCGCTGCTGTGCCAGCACTGCTTTCTCTGACCGATGATGTCGACCTTTGCATGCCTCGCGGGGGGGAAGGCTTGATACGAGCTGTAGCTGAGTGCTCCAAAGTACCAGTGATCAAGCATTACAAAGGAGTTTGTCATGTGTATGTGGATAAAGATGCTGACCTTGAGATGGCGGTCCAGATCGCCGTGAATTCCAAGACACAACGGCCAGGTGTTTGCAATGCGATGGAAACGCTCCTGATCGACCAACACGTTGCGGAATCTTTTCTTCCCAAATTGGCCCTTGAGCTTTCAGCCAAAAGCGTCGCTGTAAAAGGAGATGCAAAGGTCAGGTCCATACTGACTCCCCTGATTGAATCGAAAAAACTCGATCTGGAATTGGATGAGGCGACAGAGGAAGATTGGCATGCTGAATATCTGGATTTGATTCTTTCGATCAGAGTCGTTGAAGACTTGCAGCAGGGAATTGATCATATCAACACCTACGGCTCCGGACATTCAGATTGTATTGTAAGCAAGAACGAATCCACTGCCCAGGCATTCATGCGTGACGTGGATGCTTCCGCGGTTTACTGGAACGCTTCAACACGTTTTACCGATGGCGCCGAATTTGGGATGGGGGCAGAAATCGGGATCAGCACTGATAAAATCGGTGCACGTGGTCCCATGGGACTAGAGGAGCTCACCAGTTACAAATGGCTGTGCTTCGGCACGGGACAAGTCCGTTAATCCAGTTAACAAAATCAATCTCTTGAATCAGACCGATATCGAATCAGCCATCCACCATGCCCAACAAGTGCGATCAAGCCTGCCTGCAGAAGGTTTATTTGAGGGGCACACCTGGCGCATAAGCCCGGAACCATTCCCACTGGAGTCGCGACTCGTCAAACAGCTCGAAAAATTAGGTCGCGTACTGCTTCAGTTTTATCGAGCACTCAACCTTCTACACCGAAAGAGCCATGAGCAAGCTGCCCCTGAATGGGTTGCAGAATGGATGGATGCCGGCAAACCCGATGCGTTGATTCAACGAGGACTTGGAAAGACCTTCAAACAGAGTTTACCCAAGGTTATCAGGCCTGACATACTCTTGACCGATGAAGGATTCGTGATCAGTGAACTCGATAGTGTCCCTGGTGGTATCGGCCTCACTGCCTGGCTCAACCAGACTTATTCGGATTTGGAAAACCAAGAGGGACCCAAGGTCATTGGAGGCTCAAAAGGCATGCTGGAAGGTTTTTCTGATATTTTCCAGGAGGACAGTGTTGCTCATGTTATCGTTTCCGAGGAGGCAAAAACCTATCGACCTGAAATGCAATGGCTGGCAGCGAACACCCTGAATCGAAATATTCAAGTCCATGATGATCAGTTCACCAGATTCAATGAGGGAGATTCGATCTATCGTTTTTTTGAATTATTTGATTTGGATAATGTCTCCAATGCGAACGCCATTTTAGATCAGGCAGAGGCCGGTCGAATTCACCTCACACCGCCTCCAAAACCTGTATTTGAAGAAAAGGCTTCTTTCGCATTGTTACACAATCGCAATCTCGAACCTTTTTGGAATCAACATCTGGGAGGTGGTTTTTTCAAGACACTTCTGCAGCATGTCCCCTACACATGGATGATTGACCCGGCCCCCCTCCCCCCTCAAGGCGCCATTCCCAGATTAGGTCTGACCAACTGGCATCAATTGAAAAACCTGTCTCAAAAAGAACGCCATCTGATTCTTAAAGTTTCCGGATTTTCAGAGCAGGCATGGGGAGCTCGCGGCGTGTTTCTGGGGAGTGATTTGTCTGCACAGGATTGGGGACAGGTTGTGGACAAAGCTATCCGAAGTTTTGGGAAACAAAACTATGTCCTTCAGGACTATCACAAACCCAGAACGATAGAAGCCCGCTACCATGATAGATCTAATGATACGATTGTTCCCATGAAGGGTCGTGTCAGGCTCTGTCCTTATTATTTCGTGAAAGGAGAAGGCGATCAAGCACGACCACATTTAAGGGGAGTCATGGCAACCATCTGTCCAGCAGACAAGAAAATCATTCACGGAATGAAAGACGCTATCATCGCTCCATGCTCCAGTTAAACTCTCACCTTCGCCCATCATACCACATGAACCAGGCGCTTCGACGGCCACGGACAAATGGATAGCAAAAAAACGAAATGAGAAAGGTTTTGATCAGTTCCCATTTTGAATACAGGTAGATTTTGCGCGGTGAAGTTAAAAGTGGATGTTTATCAAGTATCCGGAATTCAAGATCAGACCTTCTGGCCCAGCGTTTTAATTGGCGACTGAACCCAATTTCTTCCCCGGCATAACAATCCTCGGGGAAACCACCAACGGCTCGAAATCCGTCTGCTCGAGTGTATACAAAGGATCCGGCTGCCCAGGACATCATCTGGCTCATTCGATTCCACATCCCTAACCAGAATCTGTAAAACCAGCGAATATCGCCTTCCATCTCCAGAACACAGCCTCCACCTGCGACTCTGCCGCTTGCAATTGTATCTGCAAGATCCTTGAAGAGAGCAGGAGAAGGAATTGAATCTGCATCGATAAATACAAACCATTGCCCTTTCGCAATGGAGGCACCCGCATTACGAGCTCGCGCGATTTGATTTTTGGGTTCAAAAACAACCCTGGCTCCGTTTTCCCTGGCGATGACTGAAGTCTGGTCCGTTGAATTGTTGTCACAGAGCACGATCTCCCATTCAAGTCCTTTGTCTGTGAGCACAGAGGCGGATTGACGAATGCATTTCAATGTTTGAGGAAGTAATTTTTCCTCATTGAAAGCAGGAATGATAAAACTGAGATTCAGGTCAGACACATCGAGGGGAGTAATGACTCCGTGGGTTTTCGAGTTTTGGCATATGATCGCGACTATAAATCAATGCCTCACGGGAAGGTCATGCGCAAATGAATATTGCTCAAATTGTGGATGCTGAATCAACTTGGACCATGTCGACGGACGAACAAAGGATCTTTTATGAGGCAAATGAGTGATGGGCTCCGCATTTGTGGAATGCATGACCTTCCTTAACCAAAGCGCATCCAGCAAAGGTTCGACTAATTCCGGATGAGTGGCGGCTACTGTCGTTTCTTCCTTTTCGCCTACCTCCCCTCCTTTCCCTACGAAAAAACCTGCACAGAGCATGGCGACCCGCACGCTCGTACTGCGTGAATAGGTTGCCAATGTGCATGGAGCCTTGAGTTGTTCTCTAATCGTTTGAAAGGCTTTCAGTGACCAGAGTTCCGGGTTTTTTGCGGGTGAATAAGGATCGTAAAGAACCGCCTCCGGGCAGGTGCTTGAAATCGAGTCGTCAGGATATCCTTCCCTGAGATCTCCCAAATGCAAATGCCAACAAACTTCAAGCTGCCCCCATTGAAATTGGATCACCTTTTCCTGAATCAACTGTTCTACAAGAGATTCGAAACCACACATGTAACCAAGCAATTCAGAATGTCCCAATGCAAATTTCAGGGGCGCAAGCGAAGCATCAAAGCTGTGTAACTCGATGCCACCCTTGATATGCTCATGCTCACGAATCAGGTTGATGGCATTCCCTGCACTTCCAAGCCCAATATCCCAAAGGCAAAGCGGTTTCCTTGAACTCTTTATTCTCTCTTCAATACGCATGGGATGGAAATAAACACAGCGAGCTTCGACTTCCGGTCCAACTTGAGGATGAAATGTCTCTCCATGTGCCTCCGAGCGGACTGAGTGTCTTCCGTGCGGCAAAGGCACAATTGAATAAGCCGGTGTGAGTTCGCTTTTTACGTCAGAATGATTCATCGAAGGTGCTATTTCAGTGCCATGGATTTTTCCTGCTTTTTTCCATCATGTACAAATTGCATTTGCATTGAAAGATACTTGCGAGAGCTTGAGGACGGATTTAGTCTGAACTTGCATGGAATATATCAAGGACATTCACAGGGATAAGATCGCGACCGGTAAACCGGCTATTTCCTTTGAATTTTTCCCTCCTAAAACAGAAAAAGGAGAAGCGCAGTTATTTCATACGGCACTCCCTGAATTGTTGAAGATTCAACCGGATTACTGTTCAGTTACTTATGGGGCAGGTGGAAGTACACGCGGGAAAACCCTTGAAATGGTGTCTCGTATCCAGAAGGACTTTCAGTTGACGTGCATGAGTCATCTCACATGTGTCAATGCCACACGTGAAGATGTTAATCAGGTTCTCATCGAGGCAAACAAGTCAGGTATAAAAAACATCCTTGCCCTGCGTGGAGATCCACCGGGAGGTAAAGGAGATTTTGAAGCCACTGAGGGCGGATTTACTTATTCGAAAGATCTGGTCGCATTTGTTCGTTCCGAATTTGATTTCTCCATTGGTGTCGCTGGTTTTCCTGAGGGCCATATTGCCTGCAAGGAAGGTCGAGAGGTTGATTGGGACAGGCTGAAAGAAAAAGTTGATTCCGGAGCTGATTTCATCATCACTCAGTTATTCTTTGATAATGATGACTTTTTCCGGTTTCGTGATCACCTTGTCAAAAAGACAGGAATGACCAAACCGATCATTCCTGGTATCCTTTCAGTGCTGACAACACGGCAAATCAAGCGATTTACTGAACTTTGCGGTGCCAGCATACCCAAGAGCATGATGAATCGTTTGGATGATCTCGCTGAAGACGATGCAGCTGCCACAGAATTCGGCATTGAGCATGCGGTAAGACAATGTGAGGCACTTCTTGACGCAGGAGTTCCAGGACTTCACTTCTACTGCCTCAACAAATCATACTCCACCAATCGAGTTGTCGATGCCTTGAGCCGGTATCGATGATAAATGCAAACTGACATTTGAAGATACTCATCACAGGCGTTTCTGGTTTGATTGGCTCTGCCACACAAACTCATTTTCAGCGTAGAGGACATCAAGTAGTGGGATTGACAAGGGACTCCACAGCAGCAGACAATACAAGATTGTTTCACTGGGACCCTTTGTCAGGTAACTTGGACCCCAAAGCATTGAGTGGCGTTGACGGTGTTATCAATCTTGCCGGAGAAAATATTGCAGAAGGCAGGTGGACGGAGAGAAAAAAGAACTCATTGGTTCAAAGCCGCATAAAATCCACAGAACTTCTGGTAAAAACCATTCTTTCGTCTTCTTCCCCACCATCCTGGATGGTGAATGCATCAGCAGTAGGCATATATGGTGATTGCGGTGATGAGATTGTCCACGAATCTTCGACGGCAGCTACAGATTTCCTGGGTAATCTAGCATTAGATTGGGAGGGAGCACTTGGCCCATTGACTTCAAGTTCAACGAGAACCATTTCATTGAGGTTTGGCCTCGTGCTTTCAAAAAATGGAGGAGCATTGAAGAAAATGCTTCCCATATTCAAGCTCGGGGGTGGTGCTGTTCTAGGGTCAGGCAAACAATGGGTTTCCTGGGTGTCTCTGGATGACGTGACAAGGTGTCTTGAGATGTTGGCAACCAACACCAATCTGAGTGGACCGGTTAATTGCACCAGCCCTCATCCAGTCAGATTTACAACATTTGCAAAAACATTGGCCAGAGTGGTTAGGCGACCCGTTTTTTTTAAAATTCCCTCTATTGCGGTCAGGATTCTTTTTGGAGAGATGGGAAACGCAACCCTTCTCGCAAGCTGCAGAGCAAACCCGGCCAAACTACTGGAAAGCGGCTTCAAATTTGAGGATCCTCTGATCGAACCAACTTTCCGCCGATTGATCAACGGATAACTCTTTTGCGCGATCAACCATCGTATCTGCCGGGAAACCAGACAAAAAAAGCGCTTCGGTAAAACCGAAGCGCCCTGAAAGATATTTTTGCGATTACGTTGGATCAACGTCCGCGGAAGTCTTCATCACCAGGAACGGCGAGTTGGACAGTTTCAATACCTACGTCACGGATGGCAACACCAAGCTTGGAGTTACTGAATCCTTGAACACTACCATCACCCATTGCAACGTTACCGGCTAGATCATGGATGTTTTTGTCATATCCAGGAGTTGGATTTGGCAATGGACGTGCGTCTGTGCGACGAGCGCGCATGCGGAATTGGAAAACAACGCCGTCATCAATTTGAGCACGATCACTGTTTGTGATGTTACGATCACCTGACAGAAGACTCTGTGGCAGGGTTTCGTCTGCATCAAATCCTACGAAGTAACTGATATTCTGGTTCGCACTGAATGCTTCCTGAACATTGTCGCGTGAAGAACGAATACGGTTGGTGTTCCAAGTTGTGGACTCAACACGACCTAGACCATCACTGGGGCAAAGCACGATTTTTGGAGTTTGCAACTCATTGGAGAGAGACAGGAAATGCCTCCATACCTGAGTTGCACCTGTGCGACGATCGACAGCACTGGCAGAACCACCTTGGTCATCAGGCACTTGCATTGGATAAAGATCACCATTATCCGTTGCATAAATGCGGAATCCGAGTCCCACGTTTTTGAGGTTACTGACGCACTTGATTTTCTGTGCTTTGGCTTTGGCTTTGGCCAATGCCGGCAACAGCATGCCCGCCAAAATGGCGATGATTGCAATCACGACCAGCAGCTCGATGAGCGTGAAAGCACCTAATTTCGTTTTTTTCAAACGTTGGTTCATACTATTATATATTGAGATATTGTAATGAGTTTTTGGGTTGCTCGGAAAGACAATGCATGAATGTGCCTATGAACATCAATCGGTGTTACCACTATTTGAAACCAAGGGTTAACACTTACTATCAACAAAAAGCATATTCATCATGATTGACTCATGCCATCCATCTTGGTGTCTTCGCCCCAAAGCACCGCAAATCGAACGAGCTCTGCCCTTGTTTTGATATCGAGTTTCTGACGAATGCTTGCCCTGTGGGCTTCCACTGTTTTGACGCTCATACTCAAAAGTTTGGCAATCTCACGACTTTCACGCGCCTTTCCTACGAGGGCCAGGACTTCCAGCTCTCTATCTGTCAGGTGGCTCACGGGTGAAGATGAAGTCTTCCTTTTCCGTCCAGTTAAATTATTTAAAAAATTACTGGCAACAAGATCACTTACATGGACTTCGCCTTTCAATATGGTTTGAATGGCCTCAACCAGCTGTTTGGCTCCTTCAGATTTCATGACGTATCCACGGGCACCTGCCCTCAAAACACGTTCTGCATAAAAGGTTTCCTCATGCATGGAAAAGACAAGTATTTCCACTTCAGGCTGAACTTTCCTTAAATCCTTGATGAGTTCCAAACCACTGCGTCCGCGCAGAGTCAGGTCAACGATCAACAAATCAGGTTTGAGTTTTTGAACTTTCTCCAGTGTATCATCCGCATTGTCGGACTCACCTATGAGGGTCAATGATGCATGCACATCTATCGATTCCCTGATTCCGGCACGAATCAGAGGATGATCGTCGACAACAAAAATGGAACGGGTGGGTTCTGATTCGGTCTTGACCATGGTTCAAAGCATTGAATTCAAAGTGAGGCTTGGTTCGTTTAATTGGCGTGTAATATCACCGATGGAATGCGACATATTACTTTCACACCCTGGGGTGTATTCTCACAAAAACTCAGTTGAGCATGCAACAATTGACTGCGAAATCGCATGTTGGAGACACCACAACCGGTTTCACCCAATTGCCCATCCTCAACTTTCCCCTTCCCGTTGTCCTGCACAATCAATAACAGATCCTCCCCCTGCACCTCAAGCCGCACTTCAACGAGCGAAGCTGCTGAATGCTTGATCGCATTTTGTATGGATTCTTGTGCGATGCGATATATGTGCACACCCGCCGTGGGCGAATGCAGAGCAATGTCATCATGAGACACAACGGATTTCAATTCCATGGGAAGCACAGAGTTCATCAGATTCACCCAACTGGAGATCGCTTGTGGCAAACTCGCTTCTTCGATATGGGAGAGATCTGCCCCTGCGATCATCGTTCGGGTTTGAAGAAGGGCATTTTGGACCACTTTGAGAAGGTTGCCTATCTTTTCGCTTCTCTCCTCTTCCGTCATGGACGCATCGATTTGAATGGCGTGCAGCCCCATTTCAAGGCAGGTGAGATGAGGACAAAGGTCGTCGTGTAATTCGCGCGAAAGCTTGAGTTTGTCTGCCTCAATCAACTCAGCAAGTTGATTGGAGGCAGGTCGCTTGAACGATGTGAGTGATGGGCCACTTCCGTTTTTCACCAAAGCATCCTTCAACAAGGCAAGCAAGGAGCTTTTAGGCAACTTATCGAGTTCTTCGAAGTTCATTCAATCCACCCCCGCCATCGATAATATTGATAACCTACTATTTCATGGGCAAATTCATGTAATTTTTGAAAGTTACCGGATTGAGGAAACAATTTCCATCTTCGCTTTTTCGCAGTAGTTGCATACCCTTTGAAATCGCATCCCACTGGCTGCACGTTGACTCCATGCTTTCGAAAAACGGCTTCGGCTCGCTTCATATGCCAGGCAGAGGTCACTAGATAAAGGGTTTCCCAGTTCTTGCTTTTGACAAGTTCATGTACTCTGACCGCTTCATCACGCGTCGTGTGGGAGTTATCCAAAAAATGCACTTCGCCTTTGACCATCCCCCATCTTGTTCGCCACTCATTCAGCAATTGCCCCCCAGAAGTGATGGTTCCATTGATCTCATAATCACTTCCTCCAAATACGAGATTGTCCGCTTTACCGGATTCCATCAAATCGAATGCAGTCAGATAACGGTCGAAAGCATCACTGGCCGTGATCCCAAGCGCTTCCCCCGAGTGCGGAAATAATCCCCCTCCCAGACAAATCACGGCATCCGCCTTCGGTAGAGCTGCCCAATCGCTGACAATGTAAGGTCGCTCGAGCTTTGCCAGCAGCCAGTCGGACAACGGCGTTGCTCCTAAACACCATACCACGGCCCACAGGAAGAAAACAGCTGCACTGGTCTTGTGTTCCTTGAGTTTTCGAAATCGCCAGGCAATGCATAATAGCAGAACCCATATCACAGCTAATGGATCCAAAGCTTCGCCCAGACGTTTGCTTAGATTAAGTTCAAACATTGATTGCCGGTCACTTTATGCAACAACAGAACAAATTTAAATCCTGAAGATTTAAAAAGCCGCTTGTTATACCCATCCAGACCCTCAAGATCATGACAGGCAAAACGCACTGGAATGAATTTAACGAACGACCCGATCCCTCAACTCATCAAACGGCTGGCAGTTCCAGCCAGTGTTGGCTTCTTTTTCAACACGATGTACAATGTGGTAGACACTTATTTTGCGGGATTGTTGTCCGTGGATGCGCTCGCTGCATTATCCGTCTCTTTCCCGGTTTTTTTCATTCTCATTGCAGTCAGCGCCGGCATTTCACAAGGAGCCACGGCCCTTGTCTCCAATGCGCTCGGAGCAGATGATCTGGAGGGCGCTCGAGACATGGCGACACAGTCGGTCATGTTCAGTCTCTGCACGGGCGTGATACTGATGATTGTCGGATTCCTCACGTTTCCTTTTCTTTTTGGGCTACTTGGGGCCGAGGGTGAGTATCTGGATATCACCCTGACTTACATGAACTGCATCCTGACAGGTACTCTGTTCTTTATTGGCCAGTCGATCTTGAACGCCACTTTGAACGCTCAGGGCGATACAAAAAGTTATCGCAATCTGCTGATCATTGGGTTTGTTCTGAATCTCATTCTGGATCCATGGTTTATGTACGGCGGGATTGGATTGCCAGCCATGGGCATTCGCGGAATCGCTCTGGCGACCGTTTTGATCCAAGCCCTGGGATGCTTCTATCTGGCATGGAGGGTATCGGCTTCCAAGCTGAGATACCCTCTGACACTTCAGCGATGGAAGCCGAAATTCTCAGCATGGGGACAGTTGGCCAGACAGGGAATACCTGCTTCGATCAATATGATGACGGTTGCTGCGGGCATTTTTGTGATCACCTGGTTTATCAGTTTTTTCAGTAAGGAAGGAGTAGCCGCCTATGGCATTGCAACCAGGATCGAACAAATCATCCTGCTGCCGACCATAGGGCTGAATATTGCAGTATTGACGCTGACGGGTCAAAATAACGGCGCTGGCCGAATGGACAGGATCATGGAAATGAGAAAAGTTGCCATGAATGCTGGATTAATAATGATGATCACCGGTGGCATCGCATTGTATTTTGCTGCACCCATGATGATGCGTTTTTTTACGGACAACGAGCAAGTATCGTCTATCGGAGCGGAATACCTGCGCATAGCTTCTTTCACACTTTGCTCCTACGTGATCCTCTTTCAAACGGTCTTCATGCTTCAGGGTCTTAAAAAACCGATGATTGCGCTTTGGATCGGTCTTTACCGACAAATTATTGCACCATGCGCTGTCTTCTATCTACTGGCCTTCGTACTGGACTGGAAATTACAAGGTATCTGGTGGGGAATCTTTGGCGTGACCTGGAGCGCAGCAATATTTACTTTATTTTATGGTCATCGTATTTTAAGTCGCATGAGTGAAGCCAGTGTTCAGCATTCAAAGAATTGACAAGGAATCCATGAAACCAGAAGCCTCCCAAGATTCGTATCAAGCCGCACAGCAATCAGACCGTAAGCAGGTTGTCAGCGGTGTCGATGAACTTCACCAAATAGTACAGCTGGCTTCAACAGTCTCAGGCTGCAAAACGGCAATGATTCATCTGCTTAATGGCGGGAAGCTGGATATTTATGCGGGGAGAAACTGGGAACCTTCATCTCAGCATCATGAGCTACCTTTTTGCAAAAAGGTTCTGGCGAGTGACCATTCCATCGTCATCAAGGATACATCTGTTGAATTGGACGGTGAACGATCATGTCTGTCAAAAGCCCCATGGAATTTCAAGTTCATGGCAGGATTCCCCATCAGGAGCAAGCAGAATGCTCCACTCGGTGTCCTGAGCATCATGGACAAAAGCCAACATCGTTTAACCGTGGAGCAAATGGAGTCCTTGGACATATTATCCAAACACGCTGCAGGGACTATTTTCATGGGAACAGCGACAAGCGAATTACACAAACTTTCAGACGAACATCAGAAAATCAAAAAGGCTTACGACGATTCCGAGGCATTCTACCATAACCTTGTCGAAAGCCTTCCCCAGCACATCATACGCAAAGACACAAAAGGTGAGTTTACCTTTGCAAATCAAAACTTTTGCAAAGCGATTGGGAAGACTTCACAAGAAATCCTGGGTAAAACAGATTTTGATTTATTCCCAACCCATTTGGCGGCCAAGTACCAGGAAGACGATCGAGTCGTAATGGAATCACTTCAGAAGATCGAGATCACAGAGGAGAACGTCGGCCTGAATGAAACCAAAAGCTATGTCCACGTTATCAAAACTCCCATTTTTGATCCTTCCGGTAAGGTCGTGGGAACACAGGGGATATTCTGGGATGTAACAGACAAGAAGAAGACGGAATATGAGCTGACTCTGGAACGACGCTTGCTGAGATCTTTGCTGGAAACCATCCCTGATCATGTTTACTTCAAAGATAAAAAATCGCAATTCATCCGATGTAGCCGGGAATTATCCGATCGACTGGGTCTGAAGGACCCGAGCGCAGCTGAAGGTAAAACGGATTTTCATTTTTTCAGCGAAGAACATGCCAAGCCAGCTTTTCAGGATGACATGGAAATCATCAGAACAGGTCAACCGATCATCAATAAGATCGAGAAAGAGACATGGCGCAACGGGGAGGTAGGCTGGGTACTGACAAGTAAAATGCCCTACAAGGATGAGGATGGAAATATCATAGGAACCTTCGGAGTTTCTAAAGATATTTCAAAGCTGATCCAGACTGAGGAAAAACTGCGGAAAACAGAACAAAAATACCGCGACATCTTCGAGCAAGCCGTGGAGGGTATCTTTCAATCAACCCCGGAAGGCAGGTATATTGAAGCAAACCCGGCTTTGGCAAGAATCTACGGTTACAAATCCACGGCAGCTCTTTTAGGTTCGCTGACCAATATTCAACAGCAACTATACGTTGATCCATCGCGCCGGCAGGAATTTGCACGACTGATGAAGGAGGATGGTGAGGTTCACGAATTCGAATCGGAAATCTATCGCAAGGATGGCAGGAAAATCTGGATAGCTGAAACTGCCAGATCGGTAAGAGATGATGAAGGGAAAACCCTTTATTATGAAGGCATCGTTGAAGACATTTCTGAGAGAAAACAAGCGGAGGCAGCGCTCCAGTATGCGCGTGATGCTGCCATGGAATCCAATCGCCTGAAGTCTGTCTTTCTGGCAAATATGAGTCACGAAATCCGTACCCCGATGAATGGTATCATCGGCATGAGCTCACTGTTGCGCCAAACAACACTTTCTGAGGATCAGATCTATTTCGCGGACACTATCGAATCGAGTGCGTTGGGATTACTTCGCCTCATTAATGATATCCTGGATTTCTCAAAAATCGAATCTGGCAAAATGACCATTGAAAACGAACCTTTCAATTTTGCCGAAAACGTAGAACAAACTGTCAGCCTGCTGGCTGATCAGGCTCAAACAAAGGGTCTCGAATTTATTCTGGATATCGATTGCGAAACACCCTCGATGGTTCTGGGGGACAGGATTCGTATTCAACAGGTACTGACAAATCTGATCGGCAATGCAATCAAATTTACTCATGCAGGCGAAGTTAGAATCAAGATAGCACCTCAAAGCCATCAGAACGGTATCTGCTGGCTAAAATTCCAAGTGATTGATTCTGGAATAGGAATCAAACCAGAAGCACGTGAGGATATTTTTGAAGCTTTCATTCAGGCCGATAATTCAATGGCCAGAAAATACGGAGGTACAGGATTGGGCCTTGCAATCACAAGGCAGTTGGTAGAACTCATGAAAGGTAGACTCCGCCTCGAGAGCGAAACCGGCAAAGGATCGTGTTTCTGGTTCACCCTCCCCTTGGAGGCAAAACGATTGAGGCAAAGTAGAAAAAAGCAGCCAACTTACGAATGGAGTGGACAAAAGATTCTGATCATTGAGCCGAATGATCATTGCCAGGAGGCCTTGGCTCCCATTTTGAGAAATTATCAAATGGATTACCACTTCGTAGACAAAGGTAGGCGAGGGCTGACTGAATTGAGCAAAGAACACCATGATTCAAAACCCTATCATTATGTCATTGTGAACGCCGCGCTGCCTGATCAGTCTGGTTTGGAGTTTTGCCAGATGTTCAATGCGCTTCAATTCTCTCCCAAGCCAGAAGTTATTTTGATGTCCAACTTTGGCAACCGCCTTTCAAAGGCACATTTAAAAAAGCACGGGGTATCAATGGTGGTCAACAAACCGGTAACCCAACGATCGCTGACGCGCGGCTTTCGACGTATTTGTCAGGTGGACAAGACCGGACTGGACACACAATTCCTGAGTATCAGTGATACCTCATCGCTTGTTATCCCGTCGCTTCAAACAGCAGAAATGCCGAATCAACAGGTATTGATCGTGGAGGATAATCCAGTGAATCAGTCCGTGGCAGAACATATGTTGAAGCGACTCGGCTATCAACCAGCCACTGCTGATTCCGGTGAAAAGGCACTGGAGATGATGCAAAAAAATCATTACCCCATCATCCTCATGGATTGTCAAATGCCGGATTTAGATGGCTATGAAACCACAAAGAAAATCCGTGAGATGGAATCTTGTGAACAATCAGGGAGTCAACATCCTTGCAGGATTATCGCAATGACTGCCAACTCAATGGACGACGACCGTCAAAAGTGTCTGGATGCAGGCATGGATGACTACGTATCCAAACCCGTCCTGTTGCCCACCCTTTCAACCGCTCTCAAGAATGCTACATCCAATTCGGTTCCCATTGAAAAGAATGATTGTGATCAGAAATTTTCGACAGAGCACAAACCAGAACAATCTGGATTCGATAATATCAATACTGATATATTGAAGCAGTTCCTGAATCCAGAGGGATCCACCAAAAAGGGTATTCTTCCAAAATTAGTTCAAATGTTCTGTGAGAAAGAAATCCCCAAACGATTGAATGAAATGAATACTGCCATGGATACTGGTTCCAAGGATAAACTCATTCGGTCGGCCCATAGCTTCAAAGGAAGCGCCAACAACATGGGAGCTCAAAAACTGGCTGACCTTTGTTCAGAGCTCGAATCTTCTGCTGACCAGATCACGGAAGACCAGACTCTGAAGTTGATCAACCTCATCAAAAATGAGAGCAAGGCAACGAAACAGTCTCTCCAGCAGTTCCTGGCATCTGTCAAGTAGTTCAAAATTTTCTTGATTGGGCTTGCTCAAATGACCAGCAAGTTCTTTGATACGCGCATGAGATCGGCTATCAGGTTTTTTTTACTTCTTGGCTCAATTGCATTATCAATCGCAGAAACAGAAATCGCGGTTCATGCGGATGGCCTGGCAGATAACCAGGCTGAACAAGTACGCCCCATCCCACCTGTCGGAACTCCATTCAGCACCCAACAACAAAAACAAATTGAAATTCAACTCGGACAACTGCGTCATTCTATCGCGCTGGCCCATACAAAGTTGAACTCCAGACCAGAGTTAAGTCGCTTCTTGCCGGACATCGAAGTTTTTGCAGAGGCTGTCAGTTCAGCTTTGATCCATCAGGAAATTTTCGCTCCTGAAAAAGAATTCAAGCAAGCATTGGAGCAGTTGGAACTTGCCTCTCATCGACTAATGAAATTACTTGAAGGAGAACCGGCCTGGCTCAAAAAAACCGGGCTCATTCCTCGAGGATATGTCTCTCGAATCGATGATTCGGTGCAGCCTTACGGGCTGGTAGTACCCTCATCCTGGCACTCAAAACGCAGCAAGCCCATGAGGTTGGATATCTGGTTTCACGGACGTGGTGAAAAACTGACTGAACTCTCTTTCCTTAATCAACGTATCCATAATCCCGGCCAATTTACTCCGGATGACAGCCTTGTCCTTCACCTGTATGGACGCTATTGCAATGCCAACAAGTTCGCAGGTGAAACAGACCTCTTTGAGGCGCTTGAGCATGTAAAACAGGATTATCACATTGATGACAATCGCATCGTGGTAAGGGGATTTTCAATGGGAGGTGCAGCGTGCTGGCAATTTGCAACGCATTATGCCGGGCTGTGGGCAGCAGCAGCACCGGGTGCCGGATTCTCTGAAACAAAGGAATTTCTCGGATTTTTCCAGAAGGAAACATTGAATCCCCATGCGTGGGAGAAAAAGCTGTGGAATCTTTACGATGCAACTGTGTATGCCGAAAATTTATTTCAATGCCCTACGGTCGCTTACAGTGGAGCTGTTGACCGACAAAAGCAGGCCGCTGACATCATGAGCAAGTATCTGGAGCAGGAAGGATTGGAACTAACTCATATTCTGGGACCCGATACGGGGCATAAATATCATCCTGAGGCCAAAGCATTGGTTGATCAAAAGATCAATCATATCGTCGAACAAGGGCGCAATCAGATACCAAGTAAAATTCGATTTACGTCTTATACCTTGCGATACAACAAGATGAAATGGATCGAATTACAAGGCCTTGAAAAACACTGGGACAGGGCTCGTGTCCATGCTGAGATCAAGTCTGATCATGAGCTCAGCATTCGCACTTCGAATGTCACACAGCTACGTATCCACATGGAAGCGGGGCTGTGTCCTCTGGATATAACCAAACAACCAATCATTTCAATCGACAATCAGCGTCTTGAAGTAGATCGACCCGAAACGGATCTTTCATGGGATGTCGTTCTTTATCATGAAAAGGGTCAATGGAAGCCTGCTCCAGGAGCACAGGAAAAATCCATTGCGAAGAAGCACGGACTGCAAGGTCCGATCGATGATGCCTTCATGGATCGTTTTCTCATGGTCGGTCCAAGTGGCTGGCCAATGAATCCAACTGTAGGCGATTGGGTCTCAAGCGAAATGTCCCATGCCATGCGCCATTGGAGACAGCAATTCAGAGGAAAAGCACGCTTTAAAATGGATCATGAAATTACTGCAAAAGACATTGAGGAGAGCAACTTGATCTTGTGGGGAGATCCATCCAGCAATATCTTGATCAGAAGAATAGTCGAGGAGCTTCCATTGAAATGGGACCATCAGAGAGTTCAGACTCCCGACAACAATTATCCGGCCGACCGTTTCCTGCCAGTTCTCGTCTACCCCAACCCATTGAATCCTGATAAATACATCGTCATTAACAGCGGATTTACTTACCGAGAATACGATTATTTGAATAACGCAAGGCAAGTGCCAAAGTTACCGGACTGGGCTATTCTTGATCTCACAAACGCACCATCTCCCAGATGGCCTGCGGGTATTGAGCAAGCTGGATTTTTTGGGGAAGCCTGGGAGTGGATGGGGCCTGAGGATTGAACACTTCTTGGGAGGTAATCGCAGCCTCGGATACAGTCATAATGCGGCTTGCGAATCAACGGTTTGCTTCTTACTGGAGAAGAAAGAGAAAATACGGGAAAGTCAACCGAAGGTTCGCTTCAGACGCACGCGGTCATAAGCACGCCGCTCTGCGGATTTCATGGCAGCAAAATCAGGTTTGCCATCCGCTTTTACGGGCCAGTCGAAAGTCTTGTTCGATCCCAGCGCACTGCTTTCCTTTGATTTTTGAGAAGCATCTGCAGAATCCTTCGAGCCAGTCTTGATACTGCTTTTCATAACAACTGTCGATTTCGACTTTTGCGTTTCATCATAACTCATCGCTTGCTCAGTGAGTTGCATATCCCGATCAAGCGATCGGTGAGCTTTAATTCCCTTGGCTTGCAATACGCCATGATAAGCATGAACGGCTTCTGCCGGTCCAATGACGCCTTCCGTGATCAAACGCAGCATTTCAATAAATGCTATTTGATGCTCGGCCTGATTTATCTTTCGACCATACAACGCCACACGTGCACCATATTTCTGAGCATCATGGATAAGTTTAAATGCATCGTAAGTAGTGCCGGCACTCCCCCCCAGAACCCCCACGGTCATGTTTGGATCATACTGCACCAGTTCCTCCATCGCCCTGGGGCCATGATAAGGAATTTTCAGAAAAACAGGACGCCCTGATTCCGTGACTCCAGCCAGACTGCGCAGGATATGATCATTGATGAATTCACCCATTTTTTCAGGGGCTACTCCTGAAGGGACATTCGGATTGAACACTTCCAGGAAATATCGAAAGCGTTTGGCCTCGGCTTCCTCTCGAAAGGATTTAAAGGCATTGAGGGTTGCCTTGTCCTGCTCGAGATCATTGACAAAAGTAACTGAGTACAAGCCCAGATTCGCACCCGGAAATTGATCTGTACTTCGATCACATTCAAGTTGACCACATTGAATATGGTCGATACTTGCAGAGCGAAAGGGTTGTGCAGGTTCCGCAGTGTAACAACCGTGCCGGATGGCCCAGACATCCGTTGCGTCATTGGCTCGAGCGGCTGGCGTTATTGACGATTGGTCGAATAGGCCTTCCTTGATGGAGAGCAGTTCATTGACATAGGCAGACATCAACAGGATATCCACTTTTTCCTGACGAATCACCTCGCGGATGATGTCAAGGAATTCAGGTAAGTTGCGGTATCCAAACTCACCACGTTGCCATATTTCAGGCGAAAATTGGGCAGGCCTTTCACCTCTTCCAGAAAGATAATGACGCCCACCGGTTGCTCGAACACCAAAGGCCATGTCAGCATCTTTGGCATCCGCGATGATAAAGGCGCGCGAGTCAGTGTTGGCTTTGATTTCAGCCAGTTTTTGATCAAGCGACTTCATCATGGGAAAAACTTGTGACTTCGTGCCGGGTCAGAGCTGCACTTTGGCCATCGTCTCTTTCAATGCACGCGCAGATTGCTGGAGCCCGGTCTGTTCCTTGGGCCAGAGCTTCATTTCCACCTGATCCGTGACGCCGGTGCGCCCTACGACTGTTGGAACACTGTAACACACATCACGGACATTATAAGCTCCTTGCACCAAACTGGAAACAGGCAGTATGCGCTGTTGATCCAGAGCGATGGAATGAATCACATCACGGATCGCGATCCCCACAGCATAACCTGCCCCCCCCTTGCGCTTGATGACTTCGGCGCCACTTCCTCGAGTGCGTGTAAAAATCTGATTCTGAAATCCGGGTCCGCATCCCGGGTATTCTGTCAGGGGTAATCCATTGATCGAGGCGGAGGACCAGATAGGGACCATGGAATCACCATGTTCTCCCAGTGTTAAGGCTTTGACTTGCGTTGGAGCGACTTTGAGTGCTTCCGCTATCAATGAACTGAATCTGGTCGAATCCAACATCGTTCCCAAACCAATGACCTGTTGCCATGGAAGTCCCAGTTGTTGACCTGCAAGCTGAGTAAGGATATCGACTGGATTGGAGACTACGAAAACAATGGCATCTTTGCGCATGCCAGCCTTTTTGAGGCTTTCCAGAATCTGGACAAACAAGGCTACATTACGATTGATCAGATCCAGTCGTGATTCATCTGGCTTGCGCCGTAATCCAGCAGTGATAAGAAAGATATCCGAATCAGCCGCCTCTTCATAGCCACCTGCATAAATGCGCTGATCTGCGGTAAAAGCAGAACCATGCATTAGATCGAGAGCCTCACCCTCCGCCATCGCCTGGTTGGCATCAATGAGTTGAATCTCAGAGACAATCCCACCGCACTGCAGAGCAAATGCAGCGCAAGAACCCACGCGTCCTCCTCCTCCAATAATGCTGACTTTCATGATTTATTTCCCTTGAAATGAATGTTTATTGACCGCCCAGTTTGGCCATGATTTGTTCGGTGATCGCCTGAACGGCAGATTCAGCATTGGAATCCTTGTTCGTTTCTTTCACCTCGCCCTTGGGAGGAACGGCACACATCACACCAGGACGCCATTCTTCATTATCACACAATTCGCATTCTTTAAGTCCAAAACGTGAATCAGGAATCCCAAGGTTTTGTTTGATGTTCAGCAGGTCCTTCAATTGCTCGGGGTTCATGGTCTTGAGCGGCGTACCCAACTGCGAGGCCACCCAGATGGTCCGACAATAGGCTTCAAGAATTTCCATTTTGAAATAGGCATCTTCAACATTCTGGTGACTCCAGGAAACAGCTCCGTGGTTCCCCATCAAAACGGTGTTGTGTTTATCCACGAGGTCGGCCACCAGCTTGCCCATTTCGGGCGTGCCCGGTGTGCGGTATGGCGCGATGGGCACTTTACCGATGAACACCTCGATTTCAGGGATCATGCACGTTGGAGGCTCAACCCCGGCTACCGCAAAAGCGGTGGCGTGAGGAGGATGACAATGCGCAGTCGCCTTTGCCTTAGGCTGGCGTTTCATGATCTCCAGATGCATTAATATTTCACTGGTGCGCTTTTTCTTTCCGGCCTTTTGATCCCCTTCGAGATCAACCAGGCAAAGGTCAGCGGGTTTCATGAAACCCTTGGAAACCAAGGTAGGCGTGCAAAGCGCCAGGTCGTCAGCAACGCGAATGGCAATGTTGCCGCCATTGCCGTCGACGTAGGCACGTTCCCACATCCGTCGCCCAACATCACAGATCTGTACCTTGAGTTCTTCCAGTTCTTCGGTGAAGAAGAAAGCATCAAGATCGGATTGAGAACTAGTTGAAGAAATAGGCCCCACTGGCTTGGACAATCCGATCGCAGGTTTTGTCACAACTGCGTTGCGCGGTTGAGCGGACTTGAGCAAGTCCTTGGCAGATGGAGTCAAAATGGCATCGGCCGTAATGGCGTCAACGGTTTTCCCTTGTCTCAAAAGGGTCTCCACATCTTTGGCGCTGATAATTTTTTTCATGCGTCTTTTTTGGGTGTGTAAAAGGTTTCATCCACCAACGCTGCGTTGATGGCATCGATTGGAATGGGCGGATCAAAAGGTGAAGCAGCTTCCCGCCCCTCAATGAATCCAATGGTATCCCCTACTCCGCCTCCTAAATTATCGTAAACAACCAGCGACGGTTCTTCGCTGATCTCGTTGAGAGCTTCTGCTCCGTTTTGAAAATGTTCTTTGTTAAATGGACTTACCAACAACCAGCGCGCTCCCTTGAGAGAGCCAACTGCCTGACTCAATGTGACACGCCCTATGACCGTTCCAAGCCTCATGCCACCCGTTCCTCCGTTGCCTCATCTACGATAGCGACAATGATCTGGCGCACCGGGCTTGAAGGATCACCAACAGCTTCTCTTGCCGCGGAACCATCGGAGGAAACAATCACTGTCTGATGCATTCCGGCTCCGTGGGGATCAATTGCAATGATGGGAGTTCCTTCAGCTTTTCCATCCGCATCGAGAGGCTGACAAATCAGCAAGCGCCAGCCGTTGAGACTGGGGTGCTTTCGAGTGGCAATCATACTGCCTTCAACACGCGCAAGTTGCATATTTTGTCTTGTTTCGATATGGGATTTGTTTTGCTGAAGCTTTCTGATTAATAAATTCTCAGATTGTCCACCATCACGCATCGCCTGACGCGAGTGAAGGTTTTGGGATTCGTCACGCCCTCTCCGGTAGGTGTGGCGATCGAGAAACTCAAGTAACCTTCCCCCCCCAATCCAAGGCCGGCTCCGCAGGGTCCGTTCTTGATAAACAAGGTCGTGTCCAGTGCGCGTGCCATGGCGGTCATATGATTGACATCATGGGAATGAATGATCGAAGTGTGCTTGTAATTGTGCTCTGCCTTGAGCGCTGCGCGGATCCCATCATCGACGGAACCAACGCGGACGATGGGAATGAACGGCATCATCTGCTCCTCATCCACGAAAGGATGATTTTCATCCGTCTCAGCGAAGAGTAAATCTGTTCCGTCCGGCACTTGAATCCCCGCGGCTTGAGCCAGAACACTCACATCCTTGCCGATGAGATCTTTGTTGACGACAGGATGCGGACAACCCGCTCCCTGACCTTCCTTGAATGTAAACGCAGCCTGTGTCAGTTGTTGCAGTTGTGAGGCATTCAAACGAACGGCCCCAGCAGTCTGCATGGCGTTCATCAAATCATCGGCAATGTGCTCCAGTGCGAACACTTCCTTTTCACCAATACACAAAAGGTTATTATCGTAGGATGCACCCTGAATAATCGATTCAGCTGCTCGCTTCAGACAGGCGGTATCATCAACGAGAACCGG
Source organism: Verrucomicrobia bacterium SCGC AAA164-E04 (assembly GCA_000383715.1). Lineage (GTDB taxonomy): Bacteria > Verrucomicrobiota > Verrucomicrobiia > Limisphaerales > AAA164-E04 > AAA164-E04. The sequence continues at coordinate 188,964 of KB911839.1, read as the reverse complement.
AGGATTTCCCGGGCCTGCACAAATGGCTCGCTTGCCCGTTTGCATGGCTGCTTTGACGACCCCCGGTCCTCCTGTCACGCAGAGCAATCTCACTGCTTCATGCGCGCACAGCTCTTTGAATGAATCCAATGTCGGCTCTTCAATGATGCATACCAGATTATGAATCCCTGTTTCCCGTTCAATGGCCTTGTTGAATTCACGGACCGCCATGGCAGCGCATCGCGAAGCAGCAGGATGAGCATTGAAGACCACCGCATTTCCAGCGGCGACTATATTGACAATATTACCTGCCAGAGTAGGGATGGAATGAGTGGATGGCGTGATCGCGCCCACTACACCAAATGGGGTGTATTCTTCCAGAGTAATCCCATGATCTCCGCTGCGCGCATCGGGTCGTATCCAGTCGACGCCAGGCACAAGCTTGATGATCTGTAATTTTTCAATTTTGTGATCCAGACGGCCAATCTTGGATTCCTCCAGCTCGATACGTCCCCACTCGGTGGCGCGATCTGCGCACATGGTTTTGACAATCTCCTCGACCTTGCGACGTGCTTCGATCCCTTGCTTCTGGAGTTGTAGAAAACCCTGCTGGGCAGCGTCACAGGCTTCATCGGCGGTAGCAAAAACTCCGTGGCGTCCACCCTGACTGGATTTCTTGCTGTCGCATCCACAGGATGGCGGAGCATAGGAACCAGAGGGTGTGACTGCAGACGAGGCGGAAGATGACACGGCTCCAGTGTGTGGTAAGTTATTTTCATTCCCAAGCCTACCCAGGACTTCCTGGATGACGTCGCGAATCACTGATTCGTTGATCTGTGAACTCATGGTAAAAAGTTACTCGGTGAATAGTGTTTAAAAAATGCGGAAAGGATCGCTCACCTGCGTTCGATTTCCCGATATCTCATTGATCGTTTTGGGATCCCCCTCCAGCCATCAGGCTTGAGTCGTAAAGATCTGCTTTCCCAGTACATCCACGGTGTCGACGATACCGATCACCACAGCATCCACTGGCGCACCTTTCAGGCTTGGTGCAAGACGTGCGCTGCTTCCTTGACAAAAGAGCACCATTTCACCTTCTCCTGCCCCGACACTATCTACCGCAACAATGGTATTTTTGCCGGACCGAAATTGAGTCGGATCCTGGTCATCCACTAGCTGGGGACGAAGCAACAACAGCTTGCGTCCCGACATAGAGGGATCCTTCTTGGTGGCGACCACCGCTCCTTCGACTCGTGCAAGAAACATGCGCGGTTATGTGATGACTGAGGACAAAGATCAATGAGGCAAGACGGCGTCGATGTCGTTGTGCGGACGCGCAATGACATGCACACTGACCAACTCGCCACCGACGGCCTTGATAGCCTCGGCACCAGCATCCGTCGCAGCCTTGACGGCTGCCACATCACCTACCACGACAGCGGATACGAGGGCGTTGCCCACCTGCTTCATGGGGCCAGCCAGCTTGACATTCGCCGCTTTCAACATCGCGTCAGTGCCTTCTACGAGGGCAATCAGACCGCGGGTTTCTACCATTCCTATTGCTTGATTTGACATAAGATTTATTTTGCGTTTAAGAGTTTTTTTCCAAAAATCGTTTTACTTCCCGGGCCACCACGAGCTCTTCGTTGGTGGGAATAACCATTACCTTGACAGGAGAGTCCTCGTGACTGATCACGGCTTCAGCGGCTTGACATGCTTCATTTTCAACTGGGTCCAGGCATACCCCAAGATTTCCAAGCTGCGCACAAACAGCTTCTCTCATCATGGCTCGGTTTTCACCAATACCTGCAGTGAAAACGAGCGCATCAATTCCATTTAATTCGAGATAATAAGATCCAATCCAGCGCCTGATTTCGGCAACCAGAAAGTCGATTGCCAATTGAGCGTCCTGATTGCCTTGATCGCTTTGAGCCTGCACGTCCCGCAGGTCATTGTGACCTCCGGAAACTCCTTTGAGTCCTCCTTCATGACATAGGTCACGGATCACATGGTCCAAGGTCAGCCCTTTCTTTTGCATCATGAAAGGGATCGCCATGGCATCCAAATCACCGACGCGATTGTTATGAGGCAAACCGGACTGAGGACTCAGCCCCATGCTGTTGCCGATGGCAACGCCATTACGGATACCTGTCACAGATGAGCTACCACCCAGATGGCAGGAAATCACACGACAATCTCCATCTCCAATCATGCTCTTACCTTGATCGACATAAAGCTGCCGAGCACGGTGAGCAATATCCTCTCTGCCCAGTAATTCAGCAGAGCGTTCTGCAATGAATTTGTGACTGGCTCCGTGGAATCCCCATCGCCTTACCCCCGCGTGATACCATGAATCTGGCACGCCGTATCGTTTCGCAGTGTCAGGAATCCACTGATAAAAGGCTGTTTCAAAAAGGCCGACAAGCGGCGTTTTCGGCATGCGTTCCGCAAAAAGCCGGATCCCTGTGAGGTAAGGAGGATTGTGAGCAGGGGCGATGAGGTTACCCCCCTCCATGTCTTCCAGAACAGCATCATTTAACTCGACACAACCCGTAACGGTTTGTGCCAGCACCGTTTTGAATCCTACGGCACTTAATTCGGATTCATCCTGAATGGCACCAGCTTGCTTCAGTTGACCAAGACACTCATTTATCCCGGCAGGATAATCGGTCACGCGCTCCAGTCCTCCCTTGTGCAACAGACTGAACTGCGCGCCTTCAAAGGCGAATAAACGCCATTTGAGGGAAGTCGAACCTAAGTTTGCGACCAATATTTTCATTGTATGCTAATCACCCGGAACAAGACGCCAAAAAGGCTACGGACTACTGTTTCAACCAGGGACCCAATGCACTCAAGTCTTCATGAGGTCGCGGAATGACTTGCACACTGATCACCTCACCTACTTGCGAAGCGGCGGCTACTCCGGCGTCGGTAGCTGCTTTGACGGCTGCCACATCGCCACGGAAAAAGCTCGTAACGAATCCTGAACCAATCTTTTCCCAGCCGACCATGGTGACGTTGGCGGATTTGAGAGCCGCGTCACAGGCTTCGAGCATGGCACACATGCCACGCGTTTCGATCATGCCAATTGCTTGATTTGCCATAATATTTATTCGCTAAATTGTATTGGTTGATGAATTACTTCTTAGATTTGGGCGCGTCCACAAATGCCTTCAGCAGGTCGTCGTGCGGGCGAGCTAACAAGTGTGAACTAATCAATTCACCGACACGAGCTGCTGCGTTGGCACCCGCATCAACGGCTGCCTTCACACTGCCCACATCGCCTTGGGCAAGGACGGTGATCATTCCCCCACCAATGGGGATGGTTTTAACAAGCCGGACGTTCGCGGCCTTGACCATGGCGTCACTGGCTTCCACCGCGCCGACATAGCCTTTTGTTTCAATCATGCCTAATGCTTCACTCATAATGATTTTGTTTTGGGTTGTTCGATTTCTGGAAAGTTAAAATATGATTCAGTGGATGCGTTACTTCAGGATTTCACAGGTGGTGGAGGGCAATAGATTACAGGCATTGCCTTCGTCCGTATCGATGTGCACCTCAAGTTTAAAACTGGGATCAACTCTTACCAGCATTTCATCAAAGGTAATACCACAGGGCCCTCCCACTTTCATCTTCATGAAATCGCCTTGAGTCACTTCATAAAATGTTGCGTCATCCGGATGCATGTGCACATGGCGCAACGCACGTATGACTCCCTTGTTCATTTCAAAGAATCCTTTGGGCCCCATCAGCATCCCGCCCGGAGTTCCCTCGATGTCACCCGAACTTTTCAGAGGGATATCGAAACCAAGCGCAACCGCGTCGGTGTAGGCCAGCTCCACCTGATTGATATTTCGACAGGGACCTAGTATGCGCAGGTTGGAGATCACACGGCTCCGTGGCCCCACCAGAGTAACAGTCTCTTTGGCAGCAAACTGGCCGTCCTGATAAAGCGACTTGTGAACCGAAAGTTGATGCCCTGGACCAAACAAGGCCTCCACGGCCTCCTGCGTCAGATGACAATGACGCGCACTGATATTTACCAGGAGCGGATTGGGTGCCTGAGCTGTTCGTGGCGCCGATTGACCAAGCCTTTGATAAACAGCTTGACGCACCCAGTGCTCTACTACGGCTCGATGCGGAATGGACGTTGGACTGGACATATGAAGTTTGTATAGATCAAAATCTTCCAAATACAGAAAAATGTCAAGTGTTATCTATCATTTTCTACCATTAACTTTCACAATCTACCCTGTTTTGGAAGTTTCTGGCGCTTATTACGGATGAAAATCTTTGTGTTTCAATTGTTTGATAGATTTTGACCGTTTTGAGGTGACCTCGATGCAATCGTGTGTCAATTTGAAATAGTTGGCCGCTCGCTATCCCGATAAGCGACGGGAGTTCCCACTCAATAACCAATATCACAAGCAAATACATGCAAGCGGCAGAACGTCAAAAGCGAATCACAGATTACCTTCAGGATGTGGAGTTTTCATCACTCGATGAGATTTCTGAGTTGGTCGACGCCTCCGTCTCCACCGTTCGGCGGGACCTCACTTTGCTGGAATCTCGAGGACAGCTCAAACGAACCCATGGAGGTGCTCGTTTGATCCAACCCAAATCACAGGAGTTCATCTTCACAGAACGCGACACACGGGAAATTGATGAAAAGGAATATATAGGGAAAGCTTGCGCAGACTGCATACCATCGAATCAAAGCATCATTATCGACGCAGGAACAACCGCCTATCATGTAGCAAAACACATTGAAGGCAAATCCCCACAAATCATCACCAACTCACTTCCCGTCGCCAATCTTTATGCATCCAATGGCATGGTGGAAGTCATTCTCTCCGGCGGAGTCATCTATCCTCGCCTGGGTGTCCTGGTAGGCCCACTGGCCATCGAATCATTTTCGCGCATGAATACAGATATCGCTGTCATGGGTTCCGGCGGAATCACAGAGGAGGGCATTACCAACTCGCACAATCTGCTGATCGATATTCAAAAAGAAATGATACGCGCAGCTCGAAAGGTAATCTTTTGCCTGGACCATACCAAATTCGGCAGGAAGTCCGTGTCTTTTCTGTGTGAGCTCGATCAAGTGGACACCATCATCACCGACCGCAAAGCCCCGATTCAATATTTGGACACATTAAGAAAAAAAGGTATTGAGATCATTCAAACCTCCTGACTCGGCCCTGTATTGGACCCAATCTTAAAATTTTTGATAAAAACCACTAAAAGCTATTGACGAAGCCTTCGGTGGTTCATAAATTCACGACCTCTTATGAGTTCCAGAGTAGCTCAATGGTAGAGCAATCGGCTGTTAACCGATCGGTTGTTGGTTCAAGTCCAACCTCTGGAGCCATTTTCTTTTGTTCTTTCGTAGAGAGTACAAACGCTTCGTTCGTCATGGAATCGACTGTTACCCCTGAATCATCAATCCGTAATCAGGCACCCAAGGTCGTCCAATGCAGCAAGGTTTACAAAGCAGTCTTGTTTTTGTGATGTGAACGGGTAAGTTTCTTCCTTAGATTTCGAATAGATATGGAACCTGTCGTGGCTGGTGACTTGACTCAAATGCACAGTACATCTCTGAAATGCGTTCTTCTCCTTTGCCTCCTGCTTGGGTTGCCTGAGATATCGCGAGCACAAATCCGCTTCCCCGAAAAACCCGGCGAAAAGCAATTCATCACGGATGAAGCCAGTCTCTTGTCGGCGACCACCTCTGAAGAACTCAAAAAGCAACTGGGGGAGGTTCTCAGGAAAAAGGCTATCCCAATCATCATTGCAAGCATTGGCAGCATCGGTGATTATGGTGCGGGGGATATGTCCATCGATACCTATGCACGCATCCTTTATGATGATTGGGGCATCGGTCATAAAAAGGTCAGGGTTGAGGGAGCTGGGATTGGCAGATCCGAAAAGGTCGAGTGGAACAAAGGCATCCTGTTCCTGATCGCGGTCGATGACAGAAAGGCACGCATTGAGCTGGGGGCTGGATTTGGAAGACAAAAAGATGCCCTCTGCAGGGACATAATGAGTCAGCACATCATCCCGCGCTTCAAGGCTGGCGATTTTGAGGGGGGGGATCATGGCAGGTACACAAGCTCTTGCACAAATGGCTCTTGGAGAGAAAATTGAGCCTCCTCCGAGGCCCCTCTGGCATTATGGTGTGGTTGTTTTGGGTGTCATCTTGACCATATTCACGATGGTTTCCCTGATAAGAAAAGGGAGTTCCGGCTGGGCATGGCTTTTCTGGGCGGCTGTTTTGGGGCTGATGTGGTGGATTATTTATCAATCATTCAACTCCAGAGGAAGCGGGTTTGGTGGTGGAAGTTTTGGTGGCGGTTTTTCCGGTGGTGGCGGTGCAACAGGTTCCTGGTAATGAAATCATGAATATTGAAACATTCTTTAACTCGGAAGAAAAAGAACTGATCAAGCAGACCATCTCGAAGGCCGAATCGCATACCTCGGCAGAAATCGTACCGGTAGTGACAGAAAGTAGTGGTCGATACGATCGAGCTGAGGATCTGGCAGGTTGCACGATCGCCGTAGCTGCCTTGAGCTTGTTATGGTTCGGTTTTCAGGGCGTTTCATTTGACGGGGACTGGCAAAACACGAGTACACCCGAGCTTGCAGTCGGCCTGGGCTCCACCATCTTCACGCTAATCGCGGCCTTCGTTGCCGGGGTTTTTCTGGCCAACAGATTCTGGGGATTGAGACGGCTTTTCTGCCGTCGTTCGGAAATGGAAGCTTGCCTCAAGGAACGCGCCATACAGGCATTTCAAATGCATCGGGTCGGTAGCACCCAACAAGCCACTGGCGTCTTAATCTTCATTTCCGCTTTTGAGCGTATGGTCTACGTGATGGGAGACTCTTCAATCAGCAAGCAATTCAGCAATGCAGACTTTGAGGAGGTCAAAGATGCCATTATCGATGGGTTCAAAGACAGGAAATATGGTAAAGGACTGGCTGAAGGCATCCAGCTCTGCGGAGAAAAGCTGAAGGGATACTTCCCTCGTGATGAGAATGACAAGGATGAGCTTTCAAACGATCTTATTCTTTGGAAGCAAAAACTGTAAGGCAATTCACTGCCTGATTCTCAAGCTCCCCCTCTATCCAGCTCAGCCTGGCGTTTCCGCAACATCCCGAATCAAAGTTCGATCAAGCAGCCAGCTTGAGTTTTGAGGGTGCCTGTAAATCTGCGATTCCCGGTGTCCAGTCCCTTGACTGGAATACAATGTATCGATGACTGCAAAAAGCAGCCAGATCCTGCCGCCACTTCAATCCAAGCAACATACCGGATATGAATGTCACGAAATTCGCACATTCACAGGAACAAAAAAGAATGCCTCATGGTTCTTTGCAACGATGGATGTGTGGTCTCGGTTTTGGCCGGAAACAGTCGTTGGATCAAGGAACGATGAGAATACCAAATCCGTCATACGATCGATATCCAAACTAACAGATCCACAACGTGTTCCACTAATCACCACCGATGGATACAAATTTTATGAGCGTGCCATTCGCAAATGCTTCAGCAAATGTCTCTATGCCCAAGTTATCAAGACACGAAGGAATGATCGTATCAGCAAAGTGGATCGCAGAATGATCATCGGTGACAAACGAGATTTCGAAAAGGCACTCCTTAATTCTGAAGATTCGGAAACCCTCAATACATCCTTCATTGAACGTCTCAATCTGACCATCAGACAATCCGCATCATTCCTCACCAGACGAACCACCTGCTTCACTCGGTTTGAGGAATTCCTAGAAAAGCAATTGGATATTCTCAGGTGCCACTACAACTTCCTCAGACCACACCATGCTTTGAAGTTCGGGCCGGAGATCGCACTCCAGCGATGCAAGCTGGGCTCGTCAATAGGAGATTTTCATTCCGAGATGTATTTACCTTCCTTTTCGCCATCCTCTGGTTGGGGCAACTGGAATCAAAATCTAGAAGTGGACTAGGATTCTCGGGCAAGGCCCCCCAAATTAACAGTTGATGACGGAAGCACCGGTCAGTATACGCATCAACCTGTTTGCCATGATGGACAGGCACATAGGTTGGATCGTGGTGAATGGAAGCAAACTAACGACTAGTTAATCCTAATGCAAGAGCCTATGGCTCAGGCAGGGCGTGTTGTGGATGTAGGGGAAATTGTGACGGTGTGCGGATGCGCGGCAGCGCATCCCTACCTGTTGTTGAATGGTTGCATGTACCAGACCTTGAAGCGTTGCCAGGCAAGGGCTAAATCTTCAGCGGTTAAGAGTGCGCAGGGAATCAGGAAGAGGGTGATGGTGGTGGCGAAAACCACACCGAAGCCCAGGGAGACCGCCATTGGGATCAGGAATTGCGCCTGTAGGGAGCGTTCCAGCATTAAAGGAAGCAATCCTGCGAAGGTTGTCAATGATGTCAACATGATGGGTCGAAATCGGCGTGCCCCTGCCTTGAGCGCGGCATCCAGCAGGCTTAATCCCTCCTTGCGGCATCGATTGATATAATCCACCAGAACCAGTGAATCGTTTACCGTCACCCCTGCCAGCGCGAGCATGCCAAAGACGGATAGGTAAGACGGCGTCAGTCCCATGATGATATGGCCGAGCAATGCCCCGATCACACCGAAGGGAACTGCAATCATAACAAAGAAAGGTTGAACCACTGATTTAAAAGGAATTGCGAGCAAGGCATAAAGGCTGAAAAACAATCCAACGGCACCGATCAGCGTACGCTTTTTAGCCTCCTCAGCTTCGGCCACGTATCCGATGAACAGAAAGGACAGATCTTCGCCTTCACTGCAGAGTTCTTTGATCCGAGGTTTTAATTCCTTCGCGATGCGTACCACATCAACCGTTTCGTCGACGGGTTGGGCTCCGATTCGGATGATTTCCGCACCGTCATTGCGTTCGACGAAGGAGGGTTCCTTTTTGAATTGAATATCTGCCACTGTGAACAAAGGCACGTCTGCACCTCGTGGGGTTCGGATGGTTAATTGATCCAGTGTATGCAAGGATTCACGTGCCTGCTTGGGAAGACGAACCATCACACGAATGTCATCGATACCGCGTTGAACACGTTGAGCTTCTTCCCCGTAAAACGCCTGGCGGATCTGACGAGCGAGCATGGCCTGGGTGAGACCCAGTTCACCGGCTCTGGGTTTGAGGGTGACTTCCAATTCATTCTGACCTCGATTCACACGAGCCCAGGCGGTGGTGATTCCATCGTATCCCTCCAGCAGTTCCTTGATCTGTTCGGCGACGTCCGCTTTTCCCTCCGACATCGGGCCTCGCAATTCGAGGTTTAAATATTCGTCATCATATTCGCGCCTGCTTTTCATGGTTTGTTCCGAGAATACTCGAAAGGTCTCCGCTTCAGGAATGGGACCCACCACTTCGGTCCACCGATTGGCAATTTCACTGTTGCGTGGACCGGGCTCGCTGCGTTCCTCCGGTGCCATGACTTCCAGGGATATGTAACAGCGCGATTTATTAAAAGAACCACCCGAACCATAAGCACCCGTGACGCGCGTTACATTTTTGATCAACGATTTGTTGCTGCCAGGATCAATGAATTCACCTTTGACCTGGTCCAGTGCGGCCGACAGGCGTTCCATGTACTTGGCAGTGGTTTCAATGGGTGTGTCATCGGGCAAATCCAGAATAGCGGTGATGCGTTGTCGATCCACGGATGGGAAGGAGGTGAAACTCATTCGACCTCCCATGCAATATCCGGTCATTAATAATCCCATGGCAGCAAAAGAGGCCAGCACCGACACACGATGTCGCACCGCCCATTTCAGCGTGGGTTGATAGACACGTTCCACAAACCGCTCCAGTCCATCGGCAATACGGCTTTGAAATCTTGAAAAGGCATTCGTGCTAGGCTTGATACGCAGGTGCTTGAGATGGGCTGGTAGAATTAACTTGGATTCTAACAGCGAGAACAGAAGCACGGGGGCGACGACCGGCGGAATTTGTCTGGCGAAATCACCCCAGGTGCCTTCGAAATAGAGCAGAGGAATGAACGCAACGATGGTCGTCAAAATCCCAAATGTGACCGGAACGGTGACTTCCTCGGTTCCCTTGACCGAGGCTTCCAGGGGAGATAAACCGGACCGCATTTTTTGAAAGACGTTTTCACCGGTGACGATTGCGTCATCGACGACCACACCGACCACAATGATATAGCCAAACAGACTCATCACGTTGGCGGTGACTCCGAACCAAGGCATTAATAAAACTCCACCTGCAAAGGATACTGGAATGCCGAGGATGATCCAGAAAGCCAGTGCAGGTCTTAGAAACACACCCAGTGTCAGGACGACCAGCAGGCTTCCTTGCAGAAGCGACGAAACGAGTGTGTTGAGTCTGCCCCGGATGGCGTAGGATTCATCATCCCAGACAAACATATCGATGCCCTCAGGAAATCGGGTTAACGCGGTGTCGACGTAATCGCGTACCTTGTTAGAAATATCGATGGCGCTTTCATTCCCCGTACGCATGACTTCAATAAACAGAGCCGGTTTGCCATTGAATTCGACACGCTTGTCACCTTCTTCGAAACCGTCAATGACTTTGGCAACATCTCCCAGCATGACCTCCGCACCCTTGATGGATCGCACCGGAACCTGTGAGAAATCGGCACCCGTGTAGGCTTGACCTCGCGTGCGCATGGTCAACGTACCACTGGCACTATCGATGGCACCCGCCGGGAGATCGATGGAAAAGCGGCGGACGGCATCTGCGAGATCCTGGAACGTTAGGTCATAGGCGAGTAGTTTTTCGGGCTCCGCTTCGATGGCGATTTCAAATCGGCGGCCGCCCTCAATATTGGCGCGGCTGATACCGGGTAATTCCAAAAGATCTTCCTGAACGCGACGGGCTACCTTGCTGAGTTCGGCAGGAGTCAGCTTGCCCGTCACCGCAACACTCAATACTTCGTAATAATTTCCAGACTCTGGAATGAACACCCGTGGCCGCTCCGTTTCTGAGGGAAAGGTTGTGATGGCATCCACGCGGGCTTTCACATCATCCATCAACACGCGGACATCCACACCTTGTTTGGCTTGGAGGTAAAAGCGTGCTCTGCCCCTGGATCCGTCGGCGTGCAGATGTTCGATGCCTTGCACCCCTTCCAGAGATTCTTCGACTGGGATGAGAATAGCTCTTTCCACATCCTTGGCGGTGGCACCCCGGTAAGGCATGTCAATCATGACCGTTTCCCAGCTCAGTGCAGGGGTGACTTCAAGCGGGATGCGGTAGAAGGCTGTGTAAAATCCGGCCAGCAAAATGCCAATCATGAGAAAATTGGCAGCAATACCGTTGTTGGTGAACCATCGAATCATATCTTGAGCCTACTCATGATTTTCCGTCCGAGTTGGAGGAGTTTTTCTGGGTATTGGTTCCAGCTTTCTCGTTTTCGTTGGGTTCGGTAACCGGCATTGTGGTGTCATTCACATCCGGGATGATCTCCACCTTCGTGCCATCTGGGGCATATACCAAATGCGTTGTTGCCAGCCATGCTCCGTTCTCAATCGAAGTATCCTGCACCACAATGTGTTCTTCATCTGACCAAAGTTTTTCAATGGTCTTTCGAAAAAGAGTGAGGTCGGCGGCATTCACCAGGTTAATCTGATCTAGTTCGTGGACTGCCACACGCGGTAGAGCGTACACGTCTTTGAGAACACGTCCCTGAATGACGGCGGTGACGGGTTGTCCGATGCGTAATGGAGTGTCTCCGGACAAACGTGCAAAAGGATCATCCACACGCGCGATGGCAAAGAGTTCGAGTGAATCCTCGTTCAAAGCACCTTCAGTTCGGATGATGCGGGCCTGCCATGTCTTTCCGGAATACATGTCCAGAGCATCGTGAAGGACAACCGGAACGGGAGGATCTTCGAGTAAGCTGGGAAGATCGACAAAAGGCAGTTCCCTGCTGGATATGGGTAATCTTACTTCTGCATAATCGACGGCAAAGATTGATCCCAGGGGTGTGCCAGCACCAACTAGTTGGCCCAACCCAACCAGACGTTGTCGTACCCTTCCATCAAACGGTGCCAGAACACCGGTGCGTTCCCGGTCACGTTTTGCCCGAGCGACCTGGGCGTCCGCGGACTGAACATCTGCTTCAGCTTGCTTCAAATTGGCAGCACTCAAGTCGGCCTCGGTCTGTGGAATCAGGTTTTCTTTGACGACTTCTTCATTGCGCGCGTGATTTGCCTTGGCGAGTTCCAGGCTCGCTTTGGCTCCCAACAGCCGGGCTTCGGCGCTCTGCAAGGCAGTTTCATAATCGGCAGCATCCAATCGAATGAGCACGTCACCCTGGGAGAAGAATGCTCCATCCTCGAAGGAGGGGGAGAGCTCGATGATCAATCCAGATACCTGTGGTTGAATGGTTATTTCAATGTGCGGCTGAACGTTCCCATGTGTTTTCAAGGAAACCGGGTAGTCTCTTAATTCCAGTTCAACAATGCGGGTTCTCAGAACCTGTTTCTTGGGAGGAGGTGGTTTCTCCTTGTCCATTTTTTTGGCTAGAAGGAAGAAGCCACCCACGGCCAGGATCAAGATGACGACTGGAATGGACGCGCGTAGCAATAGCCCTGCCGGTCCCACCTGGGAACCTGGTTTATACTGTTTTTCCTGCTGCGATAATGACATGGTGTGAGTAAAAAGTGTGAAACGTCCCTCGTGGTAGAATCCTGACCATTGATGTGGAAAGAGCATTGAGCACTACTAAAAAGATGTCAATGGTTTGAAACCTCTCCTGTTTCAGGAAAATGCTATTCTATTCCTGGAGCAGGTGGCTCATGGTGTTCAGCAAAAGGGCCTCAACGTCGGGTGCCACTTTGGAAGCCCTCGGACTGTCTTCATATCCACTCTGGCCGTATTGTTCTTTGGTACAGATGTAACCGCTGGCGTATTCCCCATGGTCTGCCATCCTTAAGACAAGCAAAGGTTTGAGACTTTACAGAAACGGAGCCCTTGTTTCTTCAAAACTTTAAATGAATTTCAAGCACGGCCGCATAACCCTTTCAGCATCGGAGGAATTCCTGTAGGGTCCCGTGGCAAGAAACGAAAATAAAGATTGGGCCTCTGGCACGGGCGGATCGACGAACTGGCCTTCTTTGGACCCTCGCTGAACAACGAACAGATCGAAAATCTTTTTCACCTCGCTCAACCCAATTGAACCCGGAAAAACCTGAGTATTGAACATGAGATTACAAAACGTCCTACAAGCACTAATCTTCATTTGGGTTGGGATGCCCTCCATCCTCTTGGCGGAAGAGAAACCAAACATCGTTATCATTCTCACAGATGACCAGGGCTATGCCGATGTCAGCTACAATCCGTATTCCCCGCCGGAAGTCAGTACACCGAACATCGATGCACTGGCCCATTCATCCATCATCTGCACTCAAGGCTACACCAGTGGACACGTGTGTTCGCCGACACGTGCCGGACTCATGACGGGTCGCTTTCAGCAACGATTTGGAATCTATACAGCCGGCGAAGGAGGATCTGGCATTCCGCTTGATGAGGTGTTTATTCCTCAGCGACTCAAGCCAGCCGGTTACGTCTCCGGGGCATTGGGTAAATGGCATCTCGGACTCACCACAGAATACCACGCCATGAACCGCGGATTCGATGAGTTCTATGGCTTCATGGGTCGCGGGGCACACCCCTACTTTGACCACTCGGACATGGATCACCCTATTTATCGTGGCCTCAATCCCATCAAAGAAGAGGGCTACCTCACCACTCGAATCACCGAGGAAGCGGTCGATTTTATCGATCGCCACAAGGAGGACCCTTTCTTTCTCTATGTCGCATACAATGCAGTACATGCTCCACCGGAGGCTCCGGAAGGAGACATCAAGAATGTTACCGGGGACGAAACACGCGACACCCTGATGGCCATGATCAAACACCTGGATATGGGTGTTGGGGAGATTGTGAACTCACTAAGGAAACACAATATTTTTGACAATACACTGCTCATCTTTCTCACGGACAATGGCGGTTCAGGTGCCATGCACGCCAACAATGCACCTCTTCGCGGCTTCAAACAAATGGATTACGAGGGCGGAATCCATGTCCCGTTCATTGTGTCTTGGCCGGCTCAACTGGAAGGAGGGAAAAAGTGCGATGTTCCCATGTGGTCGATTGATTTGTTTGCCACAGCTCTCGACGCTGCCGGGCTTCCCTTGCCAAAAGACAAGCCTCTGGACGGTAAAAGCATCCTGCCTGCCCTTAAAGGTGAAACCGACAAGCTCCATGAGGAGTTGTATTGGAGTTCCGCAGGTGAAAAAGGAAAATGGGCCATCCGCAGTGGAAATTGGAAATTGGTCGCAGAGAAAAATCGTATTGAACTCTTCGATCTCAAAAAAGATCTCAGCGAAACAACAAACCTCTCAAAAAAACACCCGAAAGTGGTTACCAAACTCACCGCCAAATACAATGAATGGCTCGACAAAATGGCTCCCCCTGTAAGCAAGCAGGAAAAACGCTGGAATCCAGATGCCACTGCACCAGCCAAAAAAATGTCGAACAAAGAGAAAAAAGCAGCCCGCGAGAAAAAGAAAGCTGAGCGCATCAAAGCACGAGCAGCTGAGAAGAGTAATCAAACCCCTGGGTCATTGAAATGACCCGCTCATAGTGAACGCGATCCACCATACATGCTCATGTCCAAAAATCTCACCATGAAAACTTTTATTTCAGTTTCGATCTTCTGTTTGTGGGTAATGGTTGCCACAGCGGATCGCTCAGAGCGCCCGAATGTATTACTGATCGTCTGCGACGACCTGAACAACCACGTCAGCACCTCGGGGTACCAGCCGCTCAAGACACCGGGCCTGGAGAAGCTTGCAGCCGCGGGAATGACGTTCGGCCGTACCTACTGTCAATACCCGGTCTGCGGCCCGTCGCGGGCGTCATTCCTTAGCGGGCTTTACCCTGAATCGACAGGCATCCTCAACAATAAGTCGGACATCCGCAACGTGCGTCCCAACACGAAATCAATGCCACAGGTATTCAAGACCAACGGCTACTGGACGGCCAGCGTGGGTAAAGTTTTTCACAACACCAAGGCCGATCCGGGCGACGTTGCATGGCACGACGTGATCAGATTCAAGAACGAAGAAAACCCCGTCGAAAGGAAGCTCCGCAAGGCTTACGAAGCTGAACACGGACCAATCAGGGGCGAAGACGATCGATCATGGCGTCGCCACCTCAAGGAAAACCGCAGCGCCTTGGCCGGCCAGACGCCGCCGGGATACGGCCCGACCCAGATGCGCGACGAACAGCACAAGGACGGCAAGAACGTGCGCCAGGTTGCCAAGTGGCTGGACGACAAAACCCACGCCAACAAGCCGTTTTTCATCGCGTGCGGCATCCAGAAACCGCACGTGCCGTTCTGGGCCCCACAGAAATATTTCGACCAGTATCCGCTCAGCGCGATCGAATACCGCCCGACACCGAAGGGCGACTGGAAGAACAGGCCTCCGCTGGCAATCTCCAAACGATACGAAGCGTTTGGTTTCGAATTGGAGAAAGAAAACGACGCGTTACGTCGCAAGTACATGCAGGCTTACCACGCTTGCACCACCTTCATCGATGCGCAGATTTCCCTGCTCTTTGACGCGCTAGAGCGCAACGGCCGCTGGGAAGACACGATCATCATATTCACCTCAGACCACGGCTATCACCTGGGCGAGCACGCACAGTGGGGAAAGGTGACGCTGTTCGAGGAATGCGCGAGGGTGCCGATGATCATCCGCGCGCCCGGCCTGACGAAGGACGGTGCCGAGAGTAAGGCGCTCGTGGAGCTGGTCGACATGTTCCCTACTCTCGTGGAATTGTGCGGCATCAACGGCCCGAACGAACTTCAGGGCAAAAGCCTTGCCCCCTTACTCAAAGACCCGAACGCCAAAGGTCGCTCGACTGCATACACGGTGGTCAGCCGGGGCAAGACCCTGGGCCGATCGATCCGCACTCAACGTTGGCATTACGGTGAATGGGGAAGCGCGGATCAGGCCGAACTGTATGACCTGATCAACGACCCGTTCGAAGACAACAACCTGGCATCCAAGCCGCGTTTCGCCAAGCAACGTCGCCAGATGCACTCGCTGCTGGCCGATGCGCGCAAACGTGCCGAATTCAAACACAGGTAAATCAAACCGGGAAAGAAATGACATGAAAAGACCAGGTCAATCGAGACACACCATGCCCCATTGTATCCGCCTGTTCCTCCTTCTGCTGCTCGCAATTGCTCCGCATGCTCATGCCGGCCCATTGAAACGAAATTCTTCCGGAGGCAGGCCCAACATTATCATGTTCCTGATCGACGATCAGAACCCATCGAGCATTGCCGCCTTTGGAGGTGATACTTACACTCCCAACCTCGACCGCATGGCGGAGGAAGGAATGAAATTCACTCGCGCCTACGTCAGCAGCTCGGTCTGTACTCCATCTCGATACAGCTTCCTGACCGGTCGGTTTGCTGGTAATTCGCATAGCAAACTTTACGCCGAAGCGGTAGGCGGCAAAGAAAACCAGGGGCTTCCCAATTTCAATGTCGCACTGGAACGCGACAAAACGAATGTCGGAAATGTTCTCCGCGAAGCCGGGTACACAACCGGATTTGTTGGGAAATTTCACCTCACGTCCATTTTGGATTTCCCTGAGTTTTACAAAAGAAAAGACAAATGGATCAATATTCCCAAAGATGCGATTCCCGGGCCTGAAACATCGGCTCAGTTCAAACAAAACGAACGCTGGATGCGTCGTTACCTCAAGACACTGGGATTTTCCTGGGCGAAGAACGTCTACCCGGAAAACGTGCGGCCGCCCTACTCCATGCACAACCCGGAGTGGACAACGGTGGCAGCTCTGGAATTCATTGAAGAAAACAAGGACGGCCCCTTTTACCTCCATCTTTGCAGCACCCTGCTCCATGGCCCTGACAAATCTTGGCGAAAGTCCATGGACAACCCGCTCATCACGGGAGAGGGAAAAGTTGAAAGCCTTTCAAAGGTCATGACACCTCGTGCAGAGCTTCTCAAAACAATCACTGAAAAAGGATTCGATTCCAACAGCCATGTGGCAGGTGAAGCGTGGATCGACGATTCGCTTGGGGCGATTCTCCGAAAGCTCAAGGAACTCGGAATCGATGACAACACGCTGGTGATTTTTGCGCCGGATCACGGTCGCGAAGGCAAAGCATCCGTCTTTTCACATGGTAGTTGTCAAGTGCCCATGATCATGCGTTGGCCAAAAAGAATTCCAGCAGGGAAGGTATGTGAAGAACTCGTGCAGAACATCGACCTCGCTCCCACTTTCTTCGAACTGGGTAAAGTGGAGAAACCAGAATCCTACCGAGTTGAGGGACAGAGTCTCACTCCTCTTTTTGAAAACGTAATAGCCAAAGATTGGCGGAGCCATCTTTATCTCGAAATGGGGGCTGCACGGGCAACGGTCACAAAAGACTGGTCCTACATTGCCGTCCGCTATACCAAAGACCAGATCGCCACCATCAAAAGAGCCACACTGCAAAACCTACCAAAAGCCATGTCCTATATTGGACGTTTGGGCATCGGGGTTAGAGGAGCAGATCACCCCGGATTTTTTGATGAAGATCAACTCTATCATCTAAAGAGAGATCCGAAGGAAATGAAAAACCTTGCCTATGATATAGGTCAGATAACTCGCATGAAAGAAATGCGATATCTCATGCAGCATGACCTCGAAGTCATTGGTCGTCCCTTTGGAGAGTTCATTCCCGGAGGGAACGCGACTGCTCCCGGCCAAATTAACACACAAATCAACATTGTTAAGCGACTCAAAATAAAAGGTAAAACAGTAACGGTGCCAGAAGCTTTGAAGAAAAAACTGGGAGTTACTGATGAAGCAACTTCAGACAACAAAGCAAAAAGAAAAGCGAAACGCGAAGCGCGTAAGAAAGCTCGCGAAGAATCCAAATCAAACAATCAGAGACAATCGAATAAATAAGTCCTGAGGAGTTGTAGGCCCGCGACCGGTGCTTCTGCCTCCAACTGTTAGAGGAGGCCTATTTCAGCCGCGCCACACGCTCCGCTTGAGAAGGCTGGATATTAATCAGACCAAAAACAGACCTTATAGTCATCTCCAACAAGAAGAATCCAAACTGCAAGGGGTTTAAATACCAATTACACCCTGATATTGGGATATTACGCTTCATTGGTAATAAAACAGTATCGCGGCATATTGATTTCAAGCAGTTTGAGATATCCCACTCACCACACTCCAACTATCAAGGAAAATGCCAGTCTACAGCGCCGTGTTCGGAAATTAGACCCCTTTGAAAACAAGCTGCTTGCAGATATTAATAATTGGGTTTTCCTCCCGTACTTTTGTCTCGATAGACTTTGCAGGATGGAGGCATTTCCAATATTCTTGTGGTAATCATTTAGTTACTTGATCCCTGATGCACTCGCCTGATTGCGCGGTTTAAGGGCTACTTGGAGAATTCACCCTCCAAGTCAGCACGGCATTGCCAGTGCGCCTTCGGACACTAAGGATAAAGAAACCATTGACCTGAAAGGCAGCGCCACTCATTGTTGAACAACCCCATTCAACAGCTAAGAACGATGCCCATGAATAGAAGAGATTTCACCAAAGTTAGTGGTATGGCAGGTTTGGCCCTGGCATTCCCCGCCAGCCTTTGCAAACTATTCGCAGCTCATCCCGACAACGAGCTACCCTACAAAATCTCACTGGCACAGTGGTCGCTACATAGAGCCTTTCGAAACAACGACAAGGATTCGAGGGACTTTGCTAAGATAGCCAAGGAAAGTTTCAACATCGAAGCTATCGAATACAGCAGCCAATTCCTGGCGGATCATGTGAGCGATAAAGATTATATGAACGACCTCAACAAACGCGCCAATGATCATGGAGTAAAACAGCTTCTCATCATGTGCGACAACGAGGGTATGATCGGTGATCCCTCCGCCAGGAAAAGGACTCAGGCTATCGAAAATCACTACAAGTGGATCGAAGCAGCAAAGACGTTTGGATGCCACTCGATCCGTGTGAACGCTGGTTCTAGTGGCGACTACGGAGAGCAAATCAAACTCGCCGCCGATGGTCTTGCACGCCTCTCCACCTATGCAGCCGACCATGGTCTAAACGTGATTGTGGAAAATCACGGGGGACTCTCGTCGAACGGAGCCTGGCTTGCTTCAGTGATGCGCAGGGTCAACCTCCGAAACTGTGGAACTCTGCCAGACTTCGGAAACTTCAGGATTTCAAATGACGAAGTTTACGACCATTACAAGGGAGTTAAAGAGCTAATGCCCTTCGCATTCGCCGTGAGCGCCAAGTCTTACGACTTTAACAAACACGGCAATGATACCCACACAGACTATTACAAGATGATGAATATCGTCATCAATTCTGGATACCGCGGTTATGTCGGTATCGAGTATGAGGGCAGAGAGATCCCAGAAATGGAGGGCATCAAAAGGACACAGGCCCTGCTCGTCAATGTTCGCAAAGTCCTTTCCTGAATCGGGGATTTGCTGAGCAAGGTTTGCTATACTGGCGAAAAATGTGGAGGCTCCGTTCTCAACTGCAAAACTGCTGATCAGCCTGGGTATATAAGTTGGTTTCTAACTCATATTACCACTCAGCTTCCCGCAGTAGAATCATGAGCAAACGGGATTTTGATAAAGCGCTTCAGAAGTCAGAGGATTCCGTAACCCTCAACACCTCCTTCATCGAGCGGCTCAATCTGCGAAGCAGGCCCAAGATGATGATGGCTTGACCCAGATAAGTTTTATAACGCATTTACTCAGGGAATGTCCAAACACCTTTGAAATCATTTGAAAAACTGACCCCTTCTGAACAATGAATTTCCCCCGAAATACCTTGGTGCTTCTTTGGGCGCTCTGCTCCCTTGCTCAATCGCAGGCACAGCAAATGAATGTAGTATTCATCCTGGTCGATGACTGGGGATGGACAGACGCCGGCGTGCAGGGTAGCGACTACTTCGAGACACCCAACATCGATCGTTTTGCCTCTCAAAGTCTGCGATTCACGCAGGCGTATTCGGCTTCACCCGTCTGCTCACCGACTCGGGCAGCGATCATGACAGGCAAGTCCCCCGCCCGTCTCGACATGACCATCTGGCATGAAGGTGCGCGTGATGGGGGGCCAAAGGAGAGAAAACTGCTGAATGCCCATGCCAACCCGGATCTGGCGCGCGCGGAGTTCACACTCGCCGAGTTCTTCAAACAAAAGCACTACGATACCGCTCATATAGGCAAATGGCACCTTGGACGCTCGGCCTTCTACCCAGAGACACAGGGTTATGACATCAATATTGGCGGCACTTACTGGGGCGCGCCTTCCACCTTCCATTTCCCATACAGGGGAACCTGGAGCAAGTGGGATCCAGAATACCGTTACGTGCCGGTCGGAATGGGCAAACCAGGCGATTACCTGACCGATAAGCTCACCGACCATGCCATCGACTTTATTGAACAACACAAGAACAGCGCCTTCTTCCTCAGCCTTTGGTTTCACACCGTCCACACCCCTATCGAGGCCAAAGCCGAAGACATCGCCCGCTTCGAGGCAAAACAGCCAGGTTCCCGTCATCAGCACCCCGTCTATGCCGCCATGGTCGCCAGCCTGGATGCGAACATCGGCCGGGTGCTGGAAAAACTTCACGCATTGAACCTCTCCAGGAACACTGTGGTCGTGCTCACCAGCGACAATGGAGGCGTTGACTTTCCGTCAGGAAAGTCGGGCAATCAGGCACCTACCAGCAATGCGCCGTTGAGATCGGGCAAGGGGACGCTTTACGAAGGCGGCATCCGCGTGCCCCTGATGATCCGATGGCCGGGTCGATCTGCCCCCGGGTCGATCTGCGAAAACCCTGTCACCTCCGAGGATTTTTTCCCCACACTTGCCGCTGGCCTGGCGCCCGACACGGAAAACCTGCCCGGGTTTGATGGCGTCAATATTCTGCCGTTGCTTGACGATCCAAAGGCCTCGCTTTCTCGTGACACCCTATACTGGCATTACCCTCACTACTACGAACGCATGACTCCTGCCAGCGCGATTCGAGACGGCGAATGGAAACTGATTCACTATTACGAAGACAATCGCGTCGAGCTTTACAACCTGATCCAAGACCCATCAGAACTGCACAACCTTGCGATAAGACACCCTATCAAAGCCAGCTCACTACGAACCAAACTCGACGCATGGAGGAATGAAACCGGAGCCAACGCTCCTAGACCAAACCCCCAGCATCGATGATGGTGGAAAACGTAGGATCTTGAATTACATAGGTCACCAGTGTGCAAGGCTTATCAAAAACACATGAAGACCTCGTTTGATGTCATTGCAGTCGGAATGACTCATGCTTACACGGCAGCCAAACAAGGTCCCCGTGTGCTGGTGGTGGATACGGACCACCAGGCCGCAGGGGGCCAGTGTCAGGAATTTCGAATTTATCACCGTGACCGGCCAGAAGGAGGGGTAGGCTTGGCAATATGCCAGACGCTCGGCAGGGATCTGGCGCTCCATGGCTCGTGAATCTGCCATCCATGTCGAACAAACCGGTGCATGCTTCGTGGCAAAATGAGAAGAATCCTCGCATCTTTTGGAAGCCTATGCCCAATCGGAAATGGGAGAGTCGTGCCGCATCCTTGAAACAGGTACGCTGGAGGAACTTTGCGGAGGGAGGTATTTCTCGAAAAGCCTGTCCTGAGCCTGCCAAAGGGCGATTGGACGCACTCAGGTGTCATTAATACTTTATTCGACCTCATCGAACCTTGAAATTTAGATATGAAATCCGTACTACTGCGATGCGAGTCTGGGCTCGCTAAAAGGCGATTCTCCCTCCGAAATGTGTTCACTTTCCTCTTCACGGTGTGCTTGGCAAGACAATTGAAATCGAACTCGAAAAGGGAACTCGATTTGTTGGGCATCACATCCCATATTCAAAATGGATGATGAAATCACCGAAATTGATTTAAAATTAAGCACGAGCTCCCTTAACTAAAATTTCCTGATCAAGCATGAATATCCAGAAATACCATTTCTTGCAAATCTGTGTCACTGTCTACGCAGTGTGCATCAGTCAACTCGCGACCATGGGAGATACTCAGTTGGAACTCGCCGGACTCACAGTGACTCCTCATATTCAGTCATCGTTCATGCGCTATCGGCGTGCTCCTGATCCACCATTGGGAGCACGTGTGGAGCTTTTCCTTCAAAACAAAGGCCAGGCGCCGTTGACCGTTGGACATGATTTTAAGGCACTCTTCGATGGGCAGCATGCAGAGAAGTGGCTTACCTCGGGAAGTTGGGCTTGGCATGATACCCCCTCCGCACGCACCAACCAAACCATTTCATTAGCTCCGGAAGCGCTCATGGTTTGGAGTTTCAACTCCAGAGATGCAAGCTGGGGGTCAGGGACGCATCATCAACTTCTTCTATCATCCGCAGACCCGTCAGTCATCGACCTTCATCTGGACGAATCAACAACGTGGCTTTCGTCTGTGACGTTCATGGGACAAGAAGATTCCGTTCAGCCAAACAGAATCATCGCTCATATCGCCAATGAATCTGAATGGATTGTTACACCACGCGCCTGTCGGCTTTGGTTACCCGTTCGAAATTCAGATTATCGCGTCCTTCAACCGCTCGACTGGCAAACAAATCTTGTAAGTTTCCCCTCCGATGGCGGTATTCCATCCGGAGAAAAGGGTGGATTCATGGTGGAGAGTGATCCGCTGCCTTTGACATATTGTGCCATCGAAGTGGAAATATTGTCCCAGAAAGGGGCCGTATGCTCACTATGGGCACATCTCAGGATCAAACGCGAGGTTTTCGACATAGGCGGAGGCTGGGTTGCTGATCGGCTTGGTGACAAGAACTCGCTGCAGGCCGAACCTTTTTTAAAAACGCTGCGTCGGATGCATGTCAATAGCGGCATGCATCAGGACGTTCCCGGTTATACTGACACGCATCTGTTCGATCAGTATCCGCTGAAATTCATGAATCGGCTCGAGCCGTTCGAACACTATGACTCCGACTTGATCTTACCAAGAATTCACGCGGTAGAATTTCAGGGAGAGCCCCAATACGGAGGCGGACGGCCGGTTCCCCCTCAGGAAGTCTTCTCCAAATTCCTTCCTTACGGCCCAACGCGCATGCCCACCTCCGTGACTCACAGCGAAGAGCGGATCTGGAGGTACTATGCAGGGCTTTCCGACTACCCCCATTATGATGCCTATCGAGTCTGTGCGCCGTCACCCGACGCCTGGAACCTTTATGATCGCTGGGGTGGAGAACGTCTGCGTTGGGGGGCTCCACTCGAAACCATCAGCGACATGACTAGAAATCTGCGCGAGTTGAATCGACCCCGCCCCATTGCCTACTGGTCGCAGGGCGCGCACTATGACTGGGGGCGATACGGTGGGCGACAGCGCACTTCGCCCACGCCAAACGAATTACGTTCCCAGGCGTATCATGCCCTCTCCCAGCGAGTCACGTCCCTTTACTGGTTTAATTTGGGGTTAAGATCATTGTTGAATTTCCGCGATCTCATTGAACCAATCACACGTGTGAATCGTGAAATACGGCTGATGGAAGAACTGCTGCTTACCGGCGATGTTTTTGAATACCGTCGCAAGATCGAGAACGAAAGACTTTCCTGGGATCTGGCTTCTGTCGCTGGCCCCAAGGGCTCCCTTCTTTTCGCTCACGATCTGACATATGTTCCCGATCTGAAAGAAAAGGTTTTCAAATTCAAGCCGCGAAACGGTGTTTTTGACTTCAAACTCCCCACCTGGTTGTCAAGGCCCGGAGACATTTTCCGGCTTGATGCGGATGGCCTGCATGATGTGTTCTATTCTGTCGATGGAAGACAAATCAGTATTCGCGACCAAGTGCTTGTTGCTGGTATTTACGTTGTGGCACATACCAATGATTTGAGGGCTCATTTGGAGAAACTGCATTCCCAACTGCTCGCCTTCGAGCAAAGCTTTGATTTCGATCCTGCTAATGCTGACTCAGACTTTGAAGCGCTTGAACAATTATATCAATGATGCGTTTTTATTTAACTTACCTGCTCCCTTTTCATCGCAGCGCATCAGGCAAACCCTGAAGCGGATTTAGAAAAAATCAATCTGACGATCCGGCAATCGAATTCCCTCGTGGCCGGTCGAACAACCTGCTTCGCTTTGTTCCGGGACTCTTCAAGAAGAAATTAGGCAAACTTCGTTGTCATTACAATTTCATCAAACCACATCGAACTTTGAGGTTTGCTCCTGGAATTCAAACTCCAGCGACGCAGGCAGGATTCGTTGACCGAAGATCCACCTCCTTTTTACAAAAATTTCTGAAGGTGCCAACTGCAACTTAAATAGAAAAGTGTTGTTTTTTGGGACCTTGTCAGCCAAATGCACAGCTGATCCCGGAATCACCTGTTTTTCATTCAAAAGCTGAAAAACAAGTTAAACGAAAGAAGGTGGTCTAGTCGGTTTGATCCCGATTTGTGATGAATGAACTGATTCAGGTATCCGACTTCTGTCTTGAAGTATTGGATTGATTCAGGCTTCCAGCCGACACCTAAAAAAATGCGGTTGCGATCAAGCCCACTATCCACACCCCAGTCGGTGTTATTCAAATTCAGAAAAACTTCGTCCCAAGTACACCAATAGAGCGATGAATCGCTGATAGGATGTGTCAGCTTGAAAAATTGGCGAAATCGCCAGCCAGCTTCATCCGTGGATCCCTCGCGGAATCGTTGTTCAAGTCGAGATCTGGACGAAAACCCGAATTTACCCATACTTATTTTCCAGGAATGTTGCTGCCAGAAGCGGTGTTCGTGGACAGTTTCCCCAACCTCAGGGCTACTGGCAATCCAACCGTATCCTGCCCAGAGGGTATGGTTTTTGGGAAGGGCATATCCAAGGCCAGGGCGTAAGATACTCTGTTCGAACCCATTGGCATCGTCCGAGTATCGGGCATGGGCATCGAGCCACCAGCGGTATACGGAATCTTTGCCACCGAGAACACCTTGGGAGGCTTTCATCATCCAGACACCGTTATTTTGCTCCATTTCCGCTCGGATGTTTATCGACATCGACAAGAACCAGACAAGCAACAAAGTTGAGAAATTCGAAAATAGTTTCATAGGATTCACAAGTCAAATCGCAGTCGGAGATTCGCCGAGGCCGCGAGGCTGAAGCATCGCAGAAAATAGAGAAGGTTCCTTAAATGACAAAGAGAAAGTGGTTGGACATTGATCTGAGTAAAACCAGATTTATTGTTCCATTTAAAAATCCAAACTGCTGGGGAAACTGCAAGGGATGCGCGTATGTGGTCCGCGCCAATGGCGGGAGACTTAAAAGACAATAGACTTTAATGTCACGGTATTGATTTCGTTTTCTTTACACATATTCAACCCCCAACAGTGGAGGTGTTTTTGACAGTAAACCAATTATCCCCAATAATTCGGCAGCCCCAGAAAGCAATAAAAAGGCTGGCTTTTTAGAACATGATTAACCAATTCTGAGCATTTATCGGAGAGTGCTTGCATATACGTGGATGCCATCAATGGTTTCGGGAACCGGCTGACCGGCCAGCTCGGCAACCGTTGGCAAGACATCCCAGAACGCTGAAAGATGGTCGGTTTGTGTTCCGGCTGGAATCCGGCCTGGCCAAGTTGCGATCATCGGCACGTGAATCCCGCCTTCATAGAGGTCGCGTTTGAATCCGCGATGGGAACCGTTGGAGTTAAAATAGGCAGGGTCGTGTCCTCCCTCCTGATGCGGGCCATTGTCGGAAGTGAAAATGATCAACGTGTTGTCGGCAATCCCGAGCTCTTTGAGCTTGGCGACAAGCTCACCGACGTCGTCGTCCATCACCTCGACCATTGCAGCGAAAGCGGCGTATGCTTCGGGCTGCGATCCGTAGGCAAACTTACGGTAATCCGGACCTGAGTCGGTTCCTTCGTAAGAACTTTCCGGCAGGAATTTGCCGCGGTACTTGGCCATCTTTTCTTCCGGTGCGAACATTTCAGCGTGCGGCTGAACCAGGGCGTAGAAGCAGAAAAAGGGTTAGTCTTGCGGATCGTCTCATTCTGCCAGCCGCCGGCGTCGAGATGACACCACTCGATGCGATAGTCAGCGTCGGGTGTGAGCGTGGTGGTGTCGCAACTGTTCTTGCCCGCGCAGACGAATCCAAGTCCCTGACTCTCCGAAAGGCCGCACGGAATCATACTCATGGAAACGCTTCGCGATCTGGGTGCTGTCACCGTGTGCATTGGTGGCCGAAGTGAATTCATAATTCACATCAGCCCTGTCAGCGTTCCCTTACTGCTCCCAAAGCGGTCGGCCTCGATACCCATCTTCTGAAGCATGCTGACGAAGACATTACACAGCGGGGTGTTATTGTGTCGGTTAAACGCCAGGTGCTGCCCATGGCGGAACCCACCACCCGCGAAGATGACCGGAAGGTTGATGTTGTTATGGATGTTGGCATCTCCCATGTGGCAGCCATAGAGCACCATAGTGTTGTCCAGCAGGCTGCCATCCGTCTCCTCGACTTCCTGGAGATCCCGAAGCAGCTCGCCCAGCAATTCTATCTGCGCGATTTCGATCTCCTCCAGCTCACCCAACTTCACTTCATCTTTGCCGTGATGGGAGAGGTTATGATAACCGCCGAGCGCCCGGCCGTCCTCAAATTTCACGCCCGGGGTGCGCTGCCCCCCCAGAAACAGCGTGATGACCCGGGTCGAATCCGTCTGGAAGGCGAGCCGGGACATGTCATTCATCATGCGCACCATTTCAAAGAATTCCTTCTTGTCGCTTGGGTATTCCGGCACGGTCTCGTCCACCTTGGGCTTCGGCCGGGCCTCCCAGGCTTGCGCCTCGGTGAGGCGTTTCTCCAGGCTACGGACCGCGGTTTGAAATTGATCGATACGCTCGCGGTCTGAAGCGCTCACGCGTTTACTCAGATCCGAGCTCTGCCCCATCACGACATCAAGAATACTTCCCTTCCGTTGTAGCCGAACGATTTGTGACTCCATCGCCTTGCGATCGCCTTGGAGAAACATCTTTTTGTACAGCGTCGCCGAGCTCTGAATGGTGGGAATCTCGACCCCCGCCTGGGTGTAGGACATGCTCCTCGCATCGTTGATCCCAAGGGAAAGCGACCGGAACCGGGTCTCATGACCCACCTCATTGGCCATCACCTGGTCGAGGGAAATACTGTTGCGAAAACTCGCCCGCCCGGGATGCGGAGCCGCGGTCAAAAAGGTTTTGTCGGCGCGGTGTCCCCCGTCAACGCCGGGATGAGAGAGCCCACTGAACACGGTGAACTGCTCCCGGTGCGGCGCGATCTTCTCGAGGTAAGGAGACAACGTATACTTCCTTCCCGAAGTTTCCGGGAAGAAGAGTTTAGGAATGAAGCCTAGGTCCTGATTGATGGCGATCATGCGCTTCGGAGAGGCCTTTGCAGGCGCGGCTCCGAAGGATTCGAGCACGGGCAGGCTCAAGCCGACACCGGCAGCGCGCAGAAAGGTTCGACGGGTTGTTTTCATTTGCCTATTTCCTCAAGAACAATGGACTCTGAACAATTTCGTGAATGATCGTCCGCACGCCAAATTCCGACGCCCGACTCTTTTCGAGAATGGCCGAAACGTCATCGCGATCGGCGAACCCAACCGACGCTCCCGTGGCATACACCAGGAGCTGGTCGGTTAGATTGCGTGCAATGGCCTCTTCATCCTCCAACAGGAGTTTCTTGAATTGGAGGATGTCGTCGAAGGATTCGCCTTTGGGCGTCACTCCGGAGGCATCGACCTCCTTCCCGATGAAGTGAACGAACTCGTTCCCACTCCGTCCCACTCCTTCGATACGCTCCGATCCCTGGGCGAGCGAGCGGTAGTTCTCACGCCAACGCCCCATGACGTCGAAGCTCTCCAGCGCGAAGCCCGGAGGATCAATCTTCTTATGACAGCTCGCACAGGACGCATCCGCCCGATGCTTCTTCAGCAACTCACGAATCGTCGCCGCGCCACGGATATCCGGTTCCACGGCGGGAACGGACGGGGGAGGAGGAGAGGGAGGATCGCCCAGGAGTCGCTCCATCACGTACACCCCGCGCAGAACCGGTGATGTGACGGTTCCGTTTGCCGTCACCTTGAGCACCGACGCCTGGGTGAGAATCCCCCCGTAAGGGCTCTTCTCAGGAAGAGTTATGCGCCGGAACGAAGGGCCAAAAACCCCGGGAACGCCGTAATGCCGGGCAAGGCGTTCGTCGACAAAGGTATAATCGGCGTCGATGACATTCCGGGCCGGTCGATTGACAGCAATCAGATCGGCGAAATAGAGACGCGACTCCTCGATCATCGAGTTCACGAGCCACCAGTCTCCGGCATACTCCGGGTAGAGCTCCCGGTCGGGATCGGTGTCGTTGATCTCGTCGAGCTTGAGCCAGGAATTGAGGAACTCCTTCACAAATCGCTTCGCTTCAGGTTTGTCCAGCAGGCGATCGGCTTCTGCTCGCAGCGTATCGGGATCGCGGAGCTTTCCCCGTCGGGCCAAGCCACGGAGTTGCTCGTCCGGCATCGATTCGCCGAGAAAAAATGAGAGGCGCTCGGCTAGGGCAAAGTCATCCAGTTCGCCCGGTTGCCCGCAATGGAAGAGAAACTCGGGCGAAGCCAGCACCGCCGAATACGTCGCGATCATCGCCTCGGTAAAGGCCTCCTCCTTCAAAAGCCGCTCCGCAAACCGGTAGAATCGATCGAACTCCGCTTTCGCAACCGGCCGCCGGTAGACCCGCTCCATGAACCCCGCCAAAAGCTTGCCGGCATCCTTCAAAGGTTGTTCCGAGACGGCCACGACATGGCGGCCCATCTGTTTGAAAGGGATATCGCCAAAGAGCGCACGGTAGGACGCGGGCGGCCACTCCTCAACGATCGGCCCTTCGACTTCCAGCCAATGGAAGGCGACCCCGGGATATCCGTCCGGATCCATTTTCTGGATCGTATGAGGCATGGCCGGAACCATCGGGCTCGGCAAGCGCATGCAATCGAGCTTCACCATCGCCCCCTTTTCCATAAAGGCCTCCAGTTCAGAAACCTCGGGTGCCTCCGGCGGCGCCTCGAAAACCCCGATCGACAGCATGTTCTGTGTGTTCGGCTCATCCAGGGTGGACGAATAGACTTTGACCGGCTCACTGCGCTTTCCAGGAAAGATCCGATCATTCACCGGAGTCGGATAGCGCCGGCTTTCATCGAGCACCAGGTTCGGATAGTGGCGCGGCTTCTTCTCCCCTTCCCAATTGACGTAGTCAGTCTGGCGAAGCACCGCCTGTGCCTTCAGGCGAACCTTGTAGTCGCCACGGACCGGGGCTTTGAACTTATCAAATCCGTAGTAAAACGGGGTGTATGCTCCGCGAAAAATGGCGGTGGACGCCTCCTCCGGGGGCTGAGACTCCTTTTTCTCCTTATCCAGGTCTTCGAGGTGAACAAACTGAATGGCATCCGCGATGACGTAGCCCTCGGCGTTTGTGTCGGTCAGCAATACCTCCGCCATCACAGGCCTGGATTCAGGGTCACCTGGATGTGAACCGAAGGTGAAGCGTCCGAGGGGAAACCAGAGGCCCCGAATGGTCGGCGCGACACTTTGGTCAATGGTCAGGCGGGTTTCGCCCTCTGCATGACGAACCACATAAAGGGCTTTCCTGGCCAAGCTTTCTCCGCCGCCAAAGCTCACCCGCACTTCGTAGGTGCCAGGTTTCGGCAAGTCTGCCTTCCACTTGATCGAATAGGCACCCTTGTTGCCCTTGTCGGTGGCCAGGTAGTGGGCCCCAACGTGGTTGGAGCGAAGGGTGGATTTGCGCCAAGGCCCGGTGTGTTCCGCTACGGTGTCGTCGACGGTGATCCCCACGGATTCGGCCTTCTTAGCTGGATCAAAGCCTCTTTTGCTGAAGGAATATGTCTGGTTGATATCCAAGCCCTCCAGCGCGAGAGAAAATCGTGCCCATCCGCCATTCCCCGTACCAGCCCACATCCGCCCTTGTTCGCGGGCGTAGTAACGCCGGGTCGTGGACTTCGGTTTTTCTGCGGGGAACGCGACTGCCCGGCGAAGCGCAAGCTCAGCCACATCCAGGTAAGCGTCGACTTGCACATGGGAAACATCGAGGGCGCTCCCCACTTTCGCAAAACCATGGACCTCTCCGTCCAGGGGTAACTGGTCCGCGACCTTGAGGGTGGGATCGTGCAACAAGTCGCGAAGCACATTCTGGTACTCGAACCGATTCACTCGCCGCGAAACCGAACGACCCTGCTGAACATACGCTGCCTCCTGTTCCTCCACGATGCGATCCGCCAGAACCTCCACGACGGCCGCGCGTTCCGCATCGCCCAGGCGGCTCTTCTTCTTTGGCGGCATCTCCCCCGCAGCAAGAAGATCGTGCACCTTCACCCACCTCTCGGTGAGGTGGGGATTCTTGAGATCCCACTCCAAAGAAAACAGATCCAACCCGCCCTTCGGATCCAAATCATCGTGACAATCCGCGCAGTGATTCTCGATGACTCGATTCAACGCTTCCGGCATGGGGTCACCGAAGGAATACGGGGCGGTTAGAATCAGGGAGAGGAAGAGCCCGATGCATGCCGAAAACCGTGCACGTCGCCCGGTATCTTGGACCGTTTGCGAGCAGAACAGGCCAGTCTCCTCCTCATTGGTTTGCCCGTCGAGGTGCTGCAGAATGAGATTCTCAAAAATGGCCATACGCGCTTCTCTTTCATCATATCCACTAAACCGCATTTTAGACAAACTTTCTCCGCCAATTATGACGGAATCTCGATACAGATCCAGTCCCCCCCCGCAGATCCGATACAAACCGAATACACCCGGTGGGATCAGCGACCTCACCCTGTTGAATCAACCGGGAAATTGCCCGAGATTTGTCAAGAATCGACGACTGACACGTTTCGGCAGACTCTTCTCCCGACAGGTCGGGACCTGCCGGCCTCGCCACGATTCGCCGGGGCGAATTAGTAACCTTCTGAAGCGTAGCGGAAGGTCTCCGCATCCGGACAAAGGAAGGAAGTGTTCTGCGCTCAATGAGCGTTTGCCTATCCATCTCAATGCCCATCCGTCATGCCCGCCTTCGGTTTCGGATGCCAGTTGACGTCCATCCCGGGGTAGTAGGGTTCAAGGTTGTAGACGGACAGTAGGTCGTCCAAAAAAACATCTCGCGCAACCAGCCGATGAATTCGCCGTCACGTCCCTTGTTGCTGACGCTGTTTAGATCCAGGATGCGCGGCGAAAGACCTTACCAAAACGACTTACTGCTACCGGGACACATGACGGTTCTGAGTTGGCCGTAAGGCAATTTACCTTCACCCAATTCTGCATGGGCCTTCACAACCAAGCGGCTCCAAGCCTGCTGTACTGTGTCGTCACCGGCATCCGCGTGGCCCCCAACTGAAGATCATATTGTAGCAGCCCCAGCACGCCCACAGATAGCGGATGAAATTCGTGAAGGCACTCTTCTGGACTTCGTCTTCCCAGGGCCAGTTTTCATATCGACGCACCGTTTCGACGAAAGGCACAAAACCAAAGAGTTTATCGAACTCCCGAGTCTTAAGCTGTTCCACCGCCCATTCCGCAGTGATAAAATCCTTCATTTTTGTTTCGTCGTTACCGATGGTCGGACCCCAGGTAAACGCCTTCGCATGATTGGATTTATCGCCTGGTTCAGCCGGCAGTTTGTTCACCGGACGCTCCTTGCCGATGGGACCAACGCCGCATCCGGCGCATCGCTTTCCGGGCCTGCTTACCTTGGCCTCTATTTATGATTGGCTGTGTTGAACGGTTTTCAAAAACGCCCTAATTCTTAACAACAACACCGGGTGTTTGAGAATGCGCATGCTGCGGGAAGTCGAAGGTCAACACGAGCGGTTCGGTTCCCGTATTCTCGATTTCGATACCGCCGCTGGCAAGTGCTGCCTGAGTAATGAATCCAATCTCAGGATAGATTTCACCAAGCTTCATATCCTGATGATATCGCACTTCGAGCTTTCCGACACGACCGCATCCGCCATTCGTGTGGAACAGCGCGGGACTCTCCGGGCAGAAATTGGTCTTGCCACCGGGCTCGACAATGAGACGGAGGATTGAGCACTTCTGGTCGCCAAGAAAATCACCGTAGACAATCCACTTTGCGTCCACTCCGTCGCCTGTGAATGCTTCAGCTCTGATTGCCGGACGCGCATTTTTCCGCACGAAATCTGGATCCTGGTTCGCTTCGAAGTCGAACGTATCAATCAGAAACTCCCAGTCTTGGTGTTTGTCCCTCGGATAGTCCTCTTCCCGGCATGCATAAAACGCATCGGCTGCTCCAATACGTCCATCAAGCGTCAGATCCTCGGCAAGGAAATGCTCGTCCATCGTGACGTGCAGCTCGTGTGTGCAGAGGTCCGTCGGCGAGTGCAGCACGCCATTCGGCATTACGAAGCCATTATCAATGTGCATCATCGTGTGCGGCGACAAATGCCGAACGCCGTTATACTCGCCCTGTCCGAAACGCTTCATGCAGGCAAGGAACTGATCCTTCGTCACAAACGGGTAGAGTCCCATTGCCGTGGTGTGATAATGCGACGGACTGACTCCGGGGTTGTCGTATGAATTGATGTCGTACACTTCCCACTTTGCCCAGTGAAGGTGATGCGGAATCGGGTTCAGATTGTCGAATTTCTTCGACACAATCGGCCAGGTCGGATCGCCGAACATGGATTTCGAAAAGGCCGTCATCTTCTCACCTATGACAGCTTCCGGTCTGGCGGCGATCAAATCCTGCAGCGAGATGAACTGGCCATTCGGTGTGAGGACATGCGATTCCCCCTCGCGAAATGGTGCCTTGTTCGTGCGGGTATCGATGACTCCGGTCACAATGGGAACGGTGCAGCACATCCAGAGCTCATCCAGCCCAGTTCCGTTCATGTAATCTGGATAGTATGACTGCGCATCCAGCCGAATTCGTTTCCCGGGCGTACAAAATGTCCGGCCGGCGTAACGATGTAGAAGTTGCAACACTCCGCCGTGTTTGTTGAGGCAATCATCGAGAATCGAATCCGGTCCTGCGCCAGATCCGTCGATCACATCTTGTTGAGGGTACTCGTGCAGTTTATTCGGGAGAATTGACGTCGAAGCAGCCATGGGCAATAAATCTTAGATAAGTTGGAGTGTTTACAATATGTTCAATCTGTTAAAACACAACGAATAGGCTCAAGGCCCCTTAAACTCGAAGTGAAGTCAAAATATAAAGATTAAGAAAGGCAGTGGCAAGGGTACTTCTGCCATCAACTGTGAAAAACCCCCGTAGCACCCTGATCCACTTGAAAATGCCGTAGATTGACCAAAAAAAACAGATTCACAACGTGCTCCACTCATGTCCACCGATGGATTTAAATTCTGGGGACGGGCTACTCGCAAGAGTCTCGGCAAATACTCATGCGAACAGGTAATCAAGACCAGAGGAAATGACCGATTTACAAAAATTGTTCGCAGCATAGTCATCGTAGATACGCGAGATTTCGAAAAAGCACTCCTGAATCCCCATGATTCTGCCCCACTGAGCAGCTCAATCTGAGAAACAACTTATTTCCAGACCAGATGAACAAGCTGCATCGTCGGGATTGAGGACTTTCAGGAAAGACAATCAATACATTTCCTTCGAATATCGGAAGAGATGCGAAATCTGAATCCCATGAGCAACACCATAGAGGGAGTATCATCATCGTGGGTGAATGGATACCGAAAAGGGGCTAATGATCCAAACAGAAGCGGTTTTAAATCACTCCTTCATGGAAGGTTTTCGCTGCGAGAAGGGCAAGATTAAAGGCAGAAGCAAACGCATTTCTGAGGTTCGTTTTTGGACCCTAGTGAATCAAAACTGCCAGTTCCTACAGTTAGCACTGGATCTTGATTCTTCCTTCATTCTGCCAAGGCAACGGTTTTAATGCAGTCATGCATTTGGGTTCTGTTCTTTCCATCATTTGACCTGGCTAATTTAAATCACTGTTTCCAACCGACAATGAGCATTCGATGGATATGGCAGAGACCAGTCAGTAAACACTGACAATTTTGATGAGCCTAACTTTTATTGATCTTGAAAGTCTTTCTTTGGATTTGGCATGGATACCCCATGCGCTGACGGACCTCATGCATGAACCTGGTTTGGTAGGGTGTAAGGAATGCTTCTTATTGATACTGAGACTCATTCTCAATTTAATTCTTGTCATTAGAACCCTCACCATTCATGATACTTTTAAAACGAAGTGTTCGCAGTTGGCGCAAACAACGCACTATCCGGATTCAATCGCCTGTGAAAAGTTGTAAATAAGACCAGACTCTAATGAATCACGAGAAGATATTTGATCTGCTTTACATTTAAGATCTCGCCAGTCATGCCAAGAGATGCCTCCATTCCCATATTAATCAACCAAGGTCATCGACACTTATTTGGCAGGATTGGGTCAAAATCGTTCAACATAGAACAATTTAAATTCAATTCAGCGAATAATTTACTGCGATGGAACCATGTTCCTTCGGCTAAAGTAGTCGAAATATGGATCAATCTAAAAGGACGACTGACCGTGAGAGCAGAGTCCGTGGGACTACTTAAACCTATCAAGCCAAATTCCATCTTTCTTTGTTTTCCAGGGAATCATTCCTTTACGATTCTACCGGATAGCAATGAAGAGCAGGCTCTTATCCTGATTCAAGTGGGTAAAGATCTGATGAAAGATATGTTACCTGAAAAAAGCGGAAACCTTCATGAAATTGGTAAGTGTGTGTTTGAAGAAAATCCTTCAAACAAGTTCATCGGGTCTAGTTTTAAAATGAATAGCCGTATACGCGATTACGTTTCAAGCTTGAATCACCCTCCGATCACTGCAGCGGCTAGCGCTCTCTGGTATGGGGCCAAAGTCCAAGAACTTCTCGCAGATGTCATGTTTGAATCGAGTGAAAGTGAACTATTTTGCTCACGCCAAAAACGCATCACGATTGACCGCGTCGAACGGGTTAAGCGTTTACTCCGTAAAGAGCTCGTAAATCCCCCCAACTTGCTGGAAATATCTCGATTGGTGGGTTGTAGTCCTTATTATTTAAGCCGTACTTTTTCGAAGGAATGCGGTATGACCATTCCTCAATACCTGAGAGAAATCCGCATTGATCGAGCGGCTGAATTGCTCCGTGAAGGGGTATGCAACGTGACTGAAGCCGCCTTCGAAGTAGGCTACAACAGCCCGAGCCACTTCAGTCAGGCTTTTTGCCAAAAAATGGGAGTTTGTCCAGGCATGTACCCTAAAGCAAAAAACACCTAAGCAGCACACTAAGATTCGCAATCCTCAATAGGCAAGATGACAATCGCACAACAGCATGCGAAAGATGCGTATCATAAAATAGAATCATATGAATTATTTTGATTCAAACCATGGCAAACATATTTTTGAGTTTTCATTCCCATGGTCTGGCCCCATCTACTTAGTGGGTGATTTTAATGATTGGCATGCTTCGTCAGCGTTTGAAATGCAAAAAAGTGGGGCCCGATGGAAGATTGAACTTATTTTGCCAACGGGGCGATACCGTTATGGGTTTGAAATACGCGGATGCATTTTTGAAGATCCACACGCTCACCTTCTCAGCAGAAATCTTGGATGGCCGCGAAGCTGTGCTGTCTGCCAAATGAAGCATTATTGCAAAACAACAAACAAAAAAAGCAAAGTATCAAGAGCGTCCTGAAAACCTAATCAATTAGGATGAAAACTTATGTTTTTAAAGGTCCTGTCCAAATATGTTTCGTTTGCGCTAACGTTGGCAAATTTCACTGCAATATCGCATGTAGAGAGTGGCGAATTAAATCTGAATTATCCCGATCTCCCAAAACCAATTACCAGCTTTGGAGCGGTCAAATTAGAAAATTTTCTTTATATATACGGCGGCCATTCCGGCAAAGCGCATTCTTACTCAGTGGACACCACATTGAATAGTTTCCACCGATTGTGCCTCAAGTCGCCTACCCAATGGGAGTCGTTACCTTCAGGAGTGCGAGCTCAAGGAACTAGTTTGGTCGCTTACCAGGGTTCTATCTATCGAATCGGAGGGCTTACCATACTCAATGAAGAAAAGGTAGACATCGATGAGGATGATGATGAGCCTTCGAGCGCAAGTTTACAGTCCATTAATGACTTCGCGCGCTACCAGCCTGACAATAATGAATGGCATCAACTTCCGCCGTTACCTGAACCAAGATCCAGTCATGATTCTGTTGTCGTAGGCCATCATTTATACGTTCTTGGAGGTTGGAATTTGGCTGGAAATACAGAGACTGGGCAGTGGTTTGATACCATGTTCGTAGCAGACTTATCAGCAGAAAAAATAAACTGGGTATCTGTGCCCCAACCTTTTAGGAGACGGGCCATAGCTGTTTCAGCACACAATGGTCAAATCTTCGCTATTGGTGGTATGGATTCTGAGGGAGACACATCAAACAAAGTACATATTTTCAATGTTTCCGAAGAAAACTGGCGTCAGGGACCAAGCCTCCCCAATGGACCTATGAAAGGATTTGGGGCTGCAGCCTGTACTACAGGAAATCAATTACTGGTGTCTCATTACGCTGGAACACTGCTCGCTTTATCCGGTGATCAAAGTGAGTGGTTACCCTTGAGCGAATTAAAGCCTCGCCGTTTTTTTCATCGAATGGTCGCCGGAAGTCAAAAATCAGTTTTGATAATTGGAGGAGCCAATCGAGTTGATGGCCATTTGGGGAGTGTAAAAAAGTTAACATGGAAGTAACATTTTCTCAGAGCTGGCAGACCATGAATCACTGATGATAGGGTGTTGTGTGAATGATCTGAAAATATAAAGATTAGAACTTCGATTATTTACCAACGCATATGAGTTGTTTTTTTGTCCTGAAAACCACATGACCATTCATTATTGCATAACCAAAGACTCGATCTTTGGTTTCAATATCAATACTCGATTCGGAAGCTACTTCCAGTTCATCCGATGCTTTTAGAATGACAGTGTGTCCACTCTGAGTAAAAAACCACGCATGATCACCCGCGGCCAGTGGTGTGGCCCAAGTAGATGAAGGTAGGCGGTAATCATAAAGTAACACACCGGTTTTGAGGTCATGACAGAATAAAAACCCTGTTTTATTCACAAAATAGACACGCCCTTTGTAGATAAGAGGCGAACCAAATGAACTGGATGCTTCTTTGGATCTCCATACCTCCTCCACCTGCCCCTCTTTTAACCTGAGGACCCGGCAATGGCCTTTTCGATTGCTGCCGATGGCCATCCAATTACCGGAAATGGTTACGCTGGGAACGTTATTGCCAATAATTCCTGTAACCTCCCACAAGATTTCCCCATGAGAAGCATCATAGGCAATGACAGTTCTGGAGGCACTGATTACAATGATCTCCCTAACATTCGTTGAAATCAAACTCGGCGAAGCCCAAGCACTGGAGGTTTGTCGCTTAGTTTGCCACTGTAAGTTCCCATTTTCTTTATCAACAGAGATCAAAAAAGATTGCCCTTCATGATCAAGGCTAAGAACCAATCCCTTGCGAGTAAGTATCGGAGATGCACCTAATCCATGATTCCCTTCAAAAGGTCCAATTGAGCCGCGTAAATCTTTTTTCCACACCATCTCTCCGCGGTGTGTGATCGCGAATAAATCTCCATCTTCAAAAAAAGCATATACGCGTTTGCCATCCACTACCGGAGTTGGGGCTGCCCAGCTGGAATAGTCGGAAACTTCGCTTCGAATGGCTGAATCTTGTTCGTACGTCCATAATTCTGTTCCATCCCTGAGCTGAAAACAGGATACTACCAGGATTTCCTTGCTTTTACCCTTAACTGAAGTCGTAAAAAGGCGATCTTTCCAGCCCACAGGGCTTGACTGGCCAATTCCACCAATTTCAGTTTTCCACTTCAAGGAGTCGTTGGACCAGGATTTTGGTAACTCCTGGCCGATTGCATGGCTAGATCCATTGCCTCGAAACATGGGCCAATTCCAGTTGGGTGGCGAGTGACTTTCATCAGATACAATTGTGCAAATCCAAGTGATCATCATTGCGATGCAGGAGGCGGCGCTTTTCATTAAATCATGCTCTGTTGAAAATATTTAAGGGGCAAAGATGTAGCGGGCGACTCCGCAAGGAAGTCACCCGCTGTGTTTTTTACTATCAGGGTTTGAAAATTTGGTAAAACCTGATGTTTGGGCTTTCAGAACCATCCGTCCACATCCATTCCCCGTCCCCTTGAGTCTGAAATTCGGGATCAGAAATTGAATTCCAAGTAACAAAATCATGCGTCCATCGAATTCTCAATGAATTGACTGAGTCAGCCAGAAAGCGGATATTCCATTGATCGAGCACTTTTTTCAAATCCAGGATTTTGATGACAGACGGTGATGTTTCATGAATGGAAAAACGAAGTTCCAGAGAGGGAGCAATTCCAAGCAATGAATCACTTGTATGAAATTCAGGATAGGTCCGACTTCCCTGTCCTCCGGCAGCCAGGCTCGTGACGGTGAATATCAATCTCCCTGCAGCCATTCCTTGCCGCAGGTAGTCAACCGTGCTTGATTGGCTCAAATCCAAATCAAACTCCATCCAACTATCTTCAGGTATGAAATCTCCGGGTAGTATTTCATCCAGCACACCTATTGCGAACGGCTTTACATCTCTGGGATCCTCATAATTAACAGCCAAAGTGACATCCTCCAAATTCCCTTGATCATTCAATATGGCGGGGTAAGCATTTCTTTCCTCTTCACCATTCGCGATGAAGTCATCGGTTTCTTTCCATGAAAACATATCCAGACCATTCCTAAAACCAGTTCCAAATAATTCAATGGGGAAACCCTGGTCTTCATCATCGATGCGCCCTGGAACCCCCTCAGGCAGGAAGGCTGCGACTGGGTCATAAGTCGGGTCATAATGGGCCTCAAAGTTGGAACCGGTCAGTAGGCGTAGTTTAACAGACTCAATCGAATAATGATCTGCAGGCAGACCAGATGGAATAAGCGGTATTGTATCAAATCCAAGAATGAAAGTACCGTGTCGTGTGATTCCAATCCCTTCTTGCGTAGCACGAAAGACAGGAGCCTTTGCTCTTTTGCCTGGAGTGACATTAAAGGGGTAATTCCATCGATCCATGCTTGGAGAACCGATCACAACGTCTTGAGCCCGATCTGCGACCAAAAGCGTGTCCAATCGAACAGCATCCAAACTCAGATGAGGGCCCCGTGCCTTGAATTCGATACTGATGCTCTCCAGCGACTTGCCTTCCAGATTCCAACTCCAATAATGAATGAGCGTATCCCCACGATTACCTTCCAAACGCCCCACCTCTCTGGACTCATCTGAGACCATACGGACTGTCTCCCCTTCACTCTCATAACTCAGGACGACTTCATTCACTACCAGAGCACCCATGGATTTGGCTTGGAGCACTACCCTGCGATAGGAACTGCCGGCATTGTCCTTAAGCGTGAAAACACTTACTGCAGCCGGATTGTAGATATTTCCAGTACCAGTCACCATGCCTCCAGGTGTGCTTTGTGTAATGCTGCCTCCAGCATTGCTGCCGGGCACATCAGGTTCGTTTCCTTCAGCCCCGAAACCATGACTGAAACTTTCCCATACCGATACTTCTGCATCCGATCCCCCTGCCCATTCTGGAATTTCAAATTCCATGGCGGAGACTTGATTCATGGACAAGAGAAAGAACGTATTGAGCCATGCGAAACAATTGCGAAAATAATTCATAATGAAAAATGATATCTATGTATTTTGGAATAATTTAGTTC
This sequence comes from Verrucomicrobia bacterium SCGC AAA164-E04, assembly GCA_000383715.1. GTDB lineage: Bacteria > Verrucomicrobiota > Verrucomicrobiia > Limisphaerales > AAA164-E04 > AAA164-E04. The sequence goes on along the minus strand of KB911839.1, from coordinate 149,069 downwards.
TAAGAAGGGGTCTTCATTGCTGCCAAGTCAGGGAGCAATTATGGCTGGTAAGAATGTAAGAGGCACCACGGTCAAAGCCTGCAAGTTCTTCTCGAAACCTGCCTATCTTGATCATATAAAGACCTTTTTCATTCAGATCTGTATCGAATTGAAAGATGCCATTTTCATTCGCTATTAATTCCTGATCATTGGCTTCAGGAGTGAATAATGTGGCTTTGACACCGACCAAGGGCTTATTGCGAAAGTAGGCTTGAACCTCGCCCAACTTTCCCGTGGGGACCAAGTCGAGATTGAGACGTGGAACCTCTTTCTTTTTAAAGTCATGCACCCATCTCGCATAAAAAAATGGCTTGCGTGCAGGGCTACTTCCACGAGTCATGACAGGAAATCCAGAATGAGCACTCACAGAATCCATTGATTTTGCATCAATGGTAAAACCTTGTTTTTGCTTTTTGGGTTCCAAGGACTCTAACTGACCTTCACCGTTGATTTTCCAAGTATGTATCGAATCCAGACTGTCAAGGTATCCAGGGGATTCCTCGTAATCATCACCGAATTCCCCGAATCGAATGATAACTTGATCCTTTTCATTCATTTCAAAATAAACGGAATGAGCCAGACTTACTTGGGAAGCTGTGAGGGTAAAAATAAATGTTAAGGATATTTTTTGAATTAAGTTCATATGAATTTTCATTGTTGTGTCGTTATTTTTTCTAAACCTGAGTTATCAATGAGCCCCTGAGTTGGAGACTTATTGCATTAAGCATATCGAAAGATAGGGAGGGATAATGACGCTGGTTTGCGGACTATTTATGCTGGATTGCTTATTGTTCCTTTAAAATCCAGTCAGGCTTATCTGCAAGGTTTGACCAATGCCTCATGTCCTGCATTTCAGTCACACTCAACACTTCTGCGTGTCCATCTAACATGGCAGATACAGCTTTGTTTCCGAATCTGGGATGCACGAATCCAAATTCCTGAGGATCCAAATCGGCAGACCAGTGCTTGCTCCAGAGCCTTTTGGTAAGATAGGGGGGTTCTACTCGATAGAATCCCTCGGCAATTTTATCTTCAAAAACCGATCTTGCGGAGCTGAACGCGAGCAGTTGGGAAGGACGTCTTACCTCTGCCTCTTTTAAAACGCAAAATCGACCAAATTTTTGAAATGCATTTCTATGAGGTGACAACACCATGTCATCTCCCCCGACGAAGACCGAATTGATTCCCATTGAAGGAAAAACACTGGCTGCATATGTATACTCATCTTCGTTCCCCCTAGAGAATGAGTGAAGCAATGCCAGATTTTTATTTGCGTAGAGGATTTCAAAATTGTGGGCAAGATATGGAGCTAATCTCCAGGGATATCGAGCATTGATCGGATGATCTATGCTTTTACCCACCCGGTTACTAGCATGATGATTATAACGATATCCAGGGAGGAGGCGACTTTCGTAATCATCGGCATACATTCGATGCGCCAGCATCATTTGTTTGGCCGCATTGATTTCATTGATGCAGTAGGCTTTCGACTTTGCCTTTCCCAGAGCTGGCAACAAAAGCCCGACAAGGATGGCGAGAACGGCCGTGACCACCAATAGCTCAATCAGTGTAAATCCAGTATTGCTGCGTTGATACTTTATACTTCCCACATGGAAACGTTAACCAAGGCCCATGAAACGTGCTTTTGTTGAATTGTCGATTGCTTTCGATGGATTGCAGTCGTGTATATTCCTTGTTCCCACATTGAAAACACCAATTCAACATTTTGAATGCAACAAACACAAAATTGGAAGTAGCCGTCATGCCTTCAATCCACCGCTGTCTTCTATTTCACTAGTTTCGCTTGGTATTCACCCTTAAGTATTTGCCTAAACTTCAGGGATATGTGACCAATCATTATCTTTGACGCAAGATACTTCAATCGTTTCAGGATAAGGATGGAAAAACCGTTGAGGACCAGTAAATGGAAGGTGGCGTTTGATAACCCCATTCGTAAGAAAGAAGGTTTTGTCATGTACACTTTCCAACACCTTCACACCAAAAGAAGTATTTAGTTAGTCGAAATGCTTCTCTTGTGGATTGAGTGTCGGAGAAAAATTCATCTTTTTGGATTCCCCTTGTCGATAACCTTTCTGTCCATCCAATCGTGGTGGTGTCAACTCTATGGGTTCGTGAAATCCCGTCGCTATTCAAGAATTCGTACCAGATTAAGTTTTGCGTCATGAAATGTTGTCTCTGACCGCTTTTCATCTCCGAATCTCGGTATAAATATCGACTGGAAAAAGCCATTGTATTTAAAAGGACGCCATAGTAAGCATTCATGATTGAAATGCGCTGCAAGACCTATGGTGACATTGCTCAATCCAGCGATAAAGAAAGTTGGAATCGCGGGATGACTCCCATTTGGAATCAGCGGGTACCAAGTTGATAATTTCATGAAAAAACGCTCAAACACCGACATCAAACCATGGAGGTATGATACCATTCAAGGGATCTCAGCCTTCCTCGCAGTCGTATTCTGCTTCACTATCTTGGTGCAGCTCCAACTCGTCTGCGCGGAGGATGCGAAGGAGTCTAAGTTCGAATCATCCGAAAAAGTGAGTGAGGACGGGAATGTATTGGAAGGACACTCTTTTCACGGTGAGGCTTTCAACGAGGGACCTAGACAGAAAGCGTATCTGATGGGAGGCACAGCCAACGTGACTTTTGAAGTCTCCACGGAGGACGCACTTGCCCAGCAATTCTTCAATCAAGGCATCGGTCAGTTGCACGGTTTCTGGTATTTCGAGGCAGAAAGATCTTTCCGACAGGTGGCCATGCTGGATCCAGAATGTGCGATGGCTTACTGGGGGATGGCGATGGCAAATTTCGAGAACGAAAAACGGGCGATCGGTTTCATCAAGGAGGCTGTGAAACGAAAAGAAAATGTCAGCAAGCGCGAACAACTCTGGATTGACGGACTGGATGAATATTTGAAGTCAAAGAAGAAAGACGCCAAGACTGCCAAGCAAGAATATATCCGCGACTTGGAAGAGATCATTCACGAGCATCCCGATGACATCGAGGCAAAAGCGTTCTTGGTCGTGCGGCTATATCAGTTCAAGGGCGATCTTCCCATTGCCAGTCACCAGGCGGTCGACGCTATTCTGGATCAGGTATTTGCCCTGAACCCCATGCACCCTGCGCATCATTACCGGATTCACCTATGGGACCGTGAAAAACCCGAGCGCGCACTGGAGTCCGCTGCGCGAGGCGGGCAGTCAGGCCCCAGCATCGCTCATCTGTGGCACATGCCCGGGCATATCTATTCCCGATTGAAGAGATACAGTGACGCCGTCTGGCAACAGGAAGCATCCTCACGAGCCGACCACGCTCACATGATGCGCGATCGCGTGATGCCCGACCAGATCCACAACTATGCGCACAATCAGGAATGGATGACACGCAATCTGATCAACATCGGGCGATCACGTGACGCACTGGCGATCGCCGCCAATCTGATCGAACATCCACGGCACCCAAAATACAATACTGCTTCAAGGCGGGGACGCAGCGCCTCATATGGGCGGACCCGAATGTTCCAAGTGCTCGAGCGTTTCGAAATGTGGGACGAGCTGATCCATCTCAGCGAGACCATGTATCTGGAACCAACGAACCTGAAACAGGAACAGGACAAACGCATCCGCGCTTTGGGTACCGCTTACTTCGAAAAAAGCGACTCGCCCCAGCTTCTGGCCCAGCTTGTGGAGTTGCAGGGACGATTGGTCCAAGCGCAAAATGAACAAACTGAAGCCCAAAACGAAGCGGCAAAAAAAGCCAAGGAAGCTAAGAAACCGGCGGCCGAGATCGATAAGGCCAAAGCTGCCGCTGGAAAAAAGTTCAACAACCGGATCAAGTCGCTCAACAACGCGGTCGCTGAACTGAACGCCTACGCGGGGTTATTGGTAGGAACGACCGAAACGTCGAAGACTCTGCTCGGTCAAGTCAGCGGCGTCGCAAAGGATCGACTCGCCAGACTCTACCTGCGCGCGGGAGATCACGAGAAAGCAGAGCGTCTGGCTGGAGAAGCGGTCGAGTCGGCAAAGAACGAGGTCATACCATTGGCAAACCAAATCGACGTTCTCTTCCGCATCGGCAAGGAAAAAGAAGCGAGCGAAGCATTCGCCAAATTGCGCGAAATTTCCGGGGACATCGACGATTTGACGCATGCCCCGTTTCAGCGGCTTTCGGAGATAGCCTCCGCTATTGATTTCCCATCCGATTGGCGAATCGAAAGGCAGCTTTCCCATGACGTCGGCATGCGTCCATCGCTGGACAGCATTGGTCCGCTGGGCTACACACCCACATCAGCGCCGGATTGGAACTTACCAAATGCCAGCGGGGAATCGATAGGCCTGAAGCAATTCCGAGGCCGACCCGTCGTGGTGATCTTTTACCTTGGCCAAAGTTGCCTGCATTGCGTCGAGCAGCTCACCAATTTCGCCCCCAGAACAAAGGACTTCATCGAGGCTGGAATTTCGCTGGTCGCCATCAGCACTGACGAAGTCAAGAAACTGAAGAGGTCCGTTGACAGTTTTAAGCTGGAAGACCTGGCAGAGATTCCGGTGGTAAAGGACTTGAAGCATTTCCTCGAAAACACACAAGTTCAAGGTGAATTCCCATTCCCGCTTGTTTCTGACGCCGATCTAAGAATCTTCAAGACCTACCGGGCGTTCGACGATTTTGAAAATCAACCATTGCATGGAACGTTTTTGATCGATGGTGACGGCTTGGTCCGTTGGCAGGATATCAGTTACGAACCTTTCAATAATCCCGATTTCCTTTTGAAGGAAGCAAAGCGCTTGCTCCAACTTCCAGTCACATCGGCAGACAGACTCGCCAGCAGGCATGGCGACCGGCCGGAATTAGACAGATAGGAAGTAGATCAGACTTGACGAAGGACTTCTACCCGGGTCTTTTCCTATATCCAAGGTGCTTCGATGGTTCTGTCATGCACCGAGAGAAAAATGGCCAAATCCAACTAGGCCCCCTGCTCGGTTTATGGAGGCAGGATATTGTTCAAACAAAAAACAAATACATTACCCAACGCCCAAGCAATGGATCAAAGTTCGGACCAGGGATACGCACTCCTGCGAAGCTTGCAAGAAGACTTTCATTCCGCAAGTTGTTCACCTTCCTTTTCACAAAAATTTTGGATGGATCAACTTGAGTTAAAACCAAAACATGAATCGACTTTGCAGATCAAATTGACCTGAATTCACATACAATTACGGATGCATCCTTATTACTGCCCAGCCTATCATGGAAAGGAAAGCGATCGCTTCGATCCAAGGGGCCCACAGGTCAAGTGCGATCGATTGCCAGGAACAAAAGGTCACTAGTTCTAGTCTCGTCGCGGGCTTCCTTTCCTGTCATTCTTTACCGGCAAAGAGGTGATATTACTTATGAGATCTTATTTTCAATACCTACTTTTAATCCTGATAACAGGCGTCCCGTTTCTGATGACAGCTGCAACCAGTCAAACAGGTGATGGCGGTCAATCCTTCGAGTCCATTCCAAACCCGACACCTCTCTCTCAGTTCGACCTTCCTGAATTAATGGGCATAAGCATCAACCTTGAGGAGTGGTGCGTGGACGTTGATGCCTACATTTGTTTAAAAAAAGGAGTGCTCGAGTTGATCGCCTGTACAAAAGCCTCCAAGGAGCATGAATCGATTGTAGCCATTGAAAGCACTGCTAAACACGTTCACACGGCACTTCTCCTTCTGGGCGCCGAGGCGGGCTCCCCGGCACAAAGAAAACCACTCGAAGATGAGGAAAATGTTTGGATGGATATGCCTCCATCCGGAGCCCCTGTTGATGTGTTTCTTGTGTTTGATAATGAGGACTCTGCCAAACCGGTTGAGAAACCAATCAACGAGTTTATAACGCAGGAGGATGGAGAAATATTCTCAACGAATACATTCCTGTTCGCTGGTTCGATTTTACGTTCCGCTGACAATAACAGCCCTCATCATTACATGGCTGACAGAAGTGGAAACGTGATATCAATTTCAACCTTCGGCGATGAAGTGCTTTGCCTGCCCGGCCTCCACAGCCAGGTGAATACGGAACTGTATTGGAACGTCGCAGGCGACAAACTGCCTGATGTCGGAACTCCTGTCATTTTACGACTTCGGCCCCAAACCGATCCCGAGCATCCATCTGAACTCAGCACGAACCCTGCTTCGTCTGTCTCGGACATACCCCACGGAAAAAGTATCCGCAAGGTTCCAACCAAGGTCTTTATCCTCGCAGGGCAATCCAACATGGAGGGTCAGGGCGTTGTCTCGATGAACCACCCTGAGTTTTACAACGGTGGCAAGGGGAATCTGGAATGGTCCATGAAGCATTCCAGCAGCGCCGAAAAAATGCGACATCTCAAAGACGACAAGAGAAACTGGACCTCCCGAGAGGATGTCCAGATATCCTTCAAATCCCAGGAAAAGCAGCGTAAGGGAAACCTGACCATCGGCTACACAGGATATGGCGGCAATAGTCACATCGGCCCGGAGCTTCAGTTTGGCCATGTTGTTGGAGACTATTTCGATGAACCGGTTTTGCTGATCAAAACAGCATGGGGAGGCAAGAGTCTGCATGCTGATTTCCGCCCGCCGAGTTCGGGAGGACATGTCGGTCCGTATTACACAAAAATGATTAAAGAAATCCATGCGGCACTTGAAGGACTCAAACATGACGATTACGAGCTTGCAGGCTTTATCTGGATGCAGGGTTGGAATGACATGGTGGCAAGCGATGCCATCACTCATTATGCAGATCATCTGGTCAACCTTGCCTTGGATCTTCGCTGTGAATTGGGCATGTCGCAACTACCGTTTATTGTGGGCGAACTCGGCAACGGTGGCCCTGTCCAGAGGGACGGGAATATGGCTGATTTCCGACAAGCACAACGCAACGGAACGGCACGCATAGAAAATGCCATTTTTGTAAAAACAACCGCCTTTGCGCGCCCCAAGGAACGGTCACCCAATACCACACACGGACACCACTGGTTCGGGAACGCCGAAAGTTATTTTCTGATCGGTGACGCACTGGCAAGGGCTACAATAGAACTCATTGAGAATTAGTGTCCTGAACCTCCAACAACAGCTCAATTGATTCCTTCGATTGATATCCTTGTTTGTCATCCTGAGTGCCTTAGGATTGCAATCAGAGGCTAGAAAACAAACCCCTCTCAGATGATGAATTTAAAGCAATTAGCCAGCATGATCTTCGCTGCTGCGGCATGGTTCCTATCCGTCTCAATATTTCCGATCAGCGGAGCGAATGCAAAAACAGTCATCCCGGATTTCACCCATGATGGCAAGCCCGATGGCAGTCATGACTGGACACTTGGTCCTACCGGCGCGCGGGGGTGGATGCATGCATGGAAACACACCGCAGATGCTCGCCAGATCCTGATCACCGCAGTGGCGAAGGGTTCGCCTGCCGATGGAATCCTTGAAGTGGATGACGTGATCGTGGGTGTCGGAGAAATGCCATTCATGAGGGATGCGAGGATACAATTTGCACGCGCCGTGATGCAGGCAGAGCAGGAAAGTTCAGAAGGCATACTCCAACTCACCCGATGGCGCGCAGGTAAAACCGAACAGGTCAGCCTCAAGGTTCCCGTTCTGGGAACTTACAGTTCCACGGCCCCTTATCACTGCCGGAAATCTGCGAGGATCTTCGAGCACGGGTGCGAGTCAATCGCGCGAATGGGGTTGGACAAGGTATCGATTCCCAACAGTATCAATGCACTTGCCCTGCTGGCCAGTGGCAGGCCGGAGTACCGGAGCTTACTTTCTGACTATGCCAAAAAGGTAGCCAATTATCGAGTCGGTGCCTTTGCGACCTGGCACTATGGGTATGCGATCATGTTCCTCGCTGAGTATGCCATGGCAACCAAGGACCCATCAGTCATGCCCGGGCTCGAGCGTCTGGCTCTTGACTCTGCCCGCGGTCAGAGTCTGGTGGGCACATGGGGACACCGCTTCGCAATGCCCGACGGCAGAGTTGGCGGATACGGTTGCATGAACTCACCCGGCATTCCTTTGACCATCTCCATGGTCCTGGCACGTGAGGCCGGGGTCCACAACCCCGACCTGAATATTGCGATCACCAGGTCGGCCGGTTTCCTGCGTTGGTATGTGAACAAGGGTGCCATTCCTTACGGCGACCACATCCCCTGGCCTGGTCATGAGGACAATGGCAAGTGCTCTATGGCAGCCATACTCTTCGATCTGCTCGGCGATCGCGAGGCAGCAACCTTCTTCACCAGAATGAGCATGGCGGCCTACGACGAGCGGGAACGAGGGCATACCGGTAATTTCTTCAATATCCTGTGGGCGATGCCCGCTGTGGCACGATGTGGTCCCCAGAGCACCGGCGCTTACTGGCGCGAACAGGCATGGTATTACGACCTCGCCCGCGGATGGGATGGAAGCTTCCGGTATCAGGGATCCCCCGTCGGAGAGGAAGAGCATGATAAATACACACACTGGGATAATACCGGAACCTACCTTCTGACTTATGCTTTACCCATGAAAAGCCTTTACATCACCGGCAAGAAACCGTCTGCGGTCCAGACCTTGACGGCATCCGAATCCGAGGAAGTGATTACGGCTGGGAGGGATTACTTTTCGACGCGCAGCGGACTTTCAGGCAGGGAAATGGATCGCTACCGTTATGAGCACCGTAGCAAGAAGGAATTGCTCGCAGGTCTGTCCAGCTGGTCGCCCGCGGTCCGCAAGCGTTCGGCCAGGGAGCTGGGAAGGCGAGACGGTGACTTCATGCCGATTCTCCTGAAACTATTGAAATCCTCCAATCTTGATTCCCGATATGGAGCCGTTGAAGCACTTGGGAGGCTTACCTCAAAAACGAATGAAGCTGCGCGGGTGTCTGTCCTATCGAACGCGCTGCAGGCAGATGACCTCTGGCTGCGCATCCTTGCGGCCGAGGCCCTCGCTGGAATCGGTGACCCCGCAAAGATTGCCATTCCGGACATGCTCAAACGTTTTGCGATGAGAGATCCTGAAAAGGACCCAAGAGGGATGGAACACCGCTATCTTGCCTTTGCTCTTTTCAACCGGCGCGGTGGACTGGTCGGACGATCACTCAAAGGGGTCGATCGAGAATTACTCATGCAAGCCGTTCGGGTCGGTTTACAAAATCAGGATGGTCGCGCACGAGGGAGTTTTGTATCAGTTTACCAGAACCTCAGCTTTGATGAAATCAAACCCTTACTCTCGGCTATCCACCAGGCAATTGCCGAAAAGGCACCCAGCGGCATCATGTTCGCAAGCGAAATCCGCATGAGCGGGCTTGAACTCTTTGCAAAGCACAGGATCAACGAGGGGATTGAACTGCTGGTAGATTACGCCCTCAATCAAAAAGCGCATGCCAGCGAAAAACGTATCGTCAAAGTAATGGAAATGCTCAAATCCTATGGCACACACGGAAGACGTATTCTGCCCCAATTAAAGGCCGCCGCCATTCATTTTGATCAAGGGGAAAAAAACTACCCGCGCCACCTGAGTCGGGGAAAGGCAAAGCTTGTCCGGGAAACCATCAAGACAATCGAGACCTCGACGGATAAGCCTGCATTGATCTCTTTGAACCAGTAACTGGATACGACAATGATCACACAGGAAAGAATCATTGCGTCAATCAGCGCGTGAGGAGTCGGCTTGAGACGTCGGTGTTATTGTTTATTCCAGAGCCTTGCCTTATGATGATCACATGCAATATCGAAAATTCATTTACTTGTCTGCCTGCTGTATTGCACTCATCAGTTTCAGTGTCACCGCGTCCGATTTTGTCCTCACGCAACATGGCTCGGTGCAGGGAACAGAGTCGCGCGATGAATCGGTGGAAGTTTTCAAGGGAATCCCTTACGCAGCGCCTCCGGTAGGAGATCTGCGCTGGCATCCCCCACAGCCACCCGCTCAATGGTCTTCTGTCCGTGTTTGTGATCAATTTGCTCCTCAATCATTGCAGCGTGGCAAACGAAAAAATGCTAATCAAAGCGAGGATTGCCTGTATTTAAACGTGTGGACGCCACGTAAGCGTGACGTTGAGAAATACCCGGTCATGTTTTGGATACATGGAGGAGGTTTCACACAGGGGTCTGGGCACAAGGCTGGCTACAACGGGACACAACTTGCCCAAAGGGGTGTCGTCGTGGTCACGATCAATTACCGACTGGGAGCCCTCGGATTCATGACGCATCCGGAATTATCAGCGGAGTCACCACACGGTTCATCAGGTAATTATGCGATTCTGGACCAGATCGAGGCATTGAAGTGGGTAAGGGACAATGTTTCAAACTTTGGCGGGAACCCTGACAATGTCACCATTTTCGGTGAATCGGCGGGTGGAACCAGTGTTTATCTACTGACAGCAACACCCCTTTCCAAAGGACTGTTTCATCGCGCGATCCTGCAAAGCCCCTGGCTCGATCCGAGTATTTTTCGCGATCTGAAAAATGAAAACGAAAACGGGCCTCCCGCTGAATCCATGGGGAATCAGGAAGTTCAAAAGTTATTCGAAACACCAGTCCCAAATGTGTTAGCAAAGCTGCGAGCCACACCGGGGGAAGAAATTTTAGCAAAGATAAAGAAACGCTGGCCCGTAGTGATGGATGGTTGGGTATTCCCCAAAGCACCCCATTTGATCTACGCCGCCGGCGAACAACACGATATACCCATCATTATTGGAACCAATCGAGATGAAGGAACGATGTTTGGGCCCAGCAAACCCTTTGGAGGCAACTTGGACAGTTACCTGATCGCGATGTTGGAACAGTTTGGCGAGTCTGGTAAAAAAATCGCTGAGTTTTATGCCCCAGCATCCAAAGACGAACTCTACAAAGTGGGTGTTCAAATGATCACGGACACCTGGTTTGTACAACCATCACGGGAATTTGCCAGAGCAATGAGTCAACATGGCAATCCGGTATGGATGTATCACTTCACCAAACCTGTGTGGGGTTGGATGGGGGCAGCTCATGCTGCCGAAATTCGATATGTATTTGGCAATTTGGAAGAACCAAAACCAGAAGACAGAAGGCTTTCAGAAGCATTCATGGATTACTGGGTGCAATTCGCCAAATCCGGCAATCCGAATATTGATCATCAGCCGGCATGGCCCTCTTACACGCGCAGCACAGACCAACATCTAGTGATGGATCAAAGGATCACGATAGAGAGTGCTTTACGCAAAGAAGCCTGCGATTTGATCGATCAGGTTCTGAAAGAGCGACGGAAGTGAGAGGAGTCAACAAAACGCTGCCCCCACTGAAGACGGCTATGATATGGCAACGAGTCGACCAGCTTGCAGGCCACCTGTCCGTATCAACCAAACAAGCGCCGTGGTGACTGAGTTATGAAGGTTTGACTGAGGATCGGACAGCGAAACATAGTTCACAGATTTAGAAAGTTTATGAATCGATTGAGATATATTCCCTTTGTCACATGGTTTTTACTTCTGGCATTGGCAAATGCACAGAACAGCAATGAATCACTCACTGCACAACGACAAGCATCCCGCTTGTCTGAAAATTTGCGGAGCACAGTTGCAGAAGCGACGCCAGAGGAGAGATCAGCTTCCATTGAAAATAATCAGAAGACATTGACCTCCGGCAAGTATGTTGTCACCCAGTCGTGGTCGCAGGAAAAAAAATATCGGCGCCCCTACCATGTCAATGTCCCCAGGTCCCGAACTTTGGAATCCCCAGACAAACACAAGAGATTTCCTGTGTTCATTTTCCTGCACGGTAATGGTGGGAACGCAAGATCTTCAATGCAGGGGTTCATGCGACGTCATGAAAAAATGGTCAATCGTTATATCCTGGTGTTCGCCCAGGGCTACCAGAAGAGCTGGAACATAGTTTCTGAGCGTTCAAAGGCGGATGACCGTGGTTTTATCGAAAACATAGTGCAGACGCTGGCTTCTTTCAAGAACGTGGCACCCGACGACTTCAGCATCATGGGAAATTCGAACGGCGCTGCTTTGGTCAACCAGATGGCAATAGAGACTACTCTACCTCACATTCGAAACTACATCACAGGGGTCAGCCAGTTGAATGCATGGCAGCATGATGGTAAACATTTTAAAGCCAAGGGTGATCAAAATCAATACCACGCATTGGCCGCACCCATGAAAGGTAAACGTTTGATGAATATTTCAGGCACCGAGGACAAGCTAGTCCCCTATCATGGAGGCCCTTCAACATTTATTCCAGCCAATGACGGTAAATTGGAGTTCGTTGCTGCGGAGGAATCGATATACCTCTGGGCCAGGGAAATGGGTTACATTGGAGAAAAAAAGACGCATCCAAGCAGCAAGACTGGTCGTCTTGAAATCTTCAGCTACCTGAATGGGGACGTGGTTCATTATAAAGTGAATCAGGAAGGTCACGGAGCCACGCGAAAAGTCACTGAAGATCAACTAATGAGATTTTTAAAGACTAAAAAACCGTAGTGCCTCAATAAAATCCGTGAGGTTTTCATGCGCTCAAAAAAGCACTTCCAGTGGCAAGGGTCTCAATCCCAGATTCATGAAAGATTCCCCTTCAATAATCAGCTCAAATTTACAGTAATTTAGAAAACCATCAACTTTTCGACTCCCAATCCTGCTCGTCATATGTATAAAGATCTCATGAACAGACAGATTGCAGCGATCACCCTTGTAGCTCTCTTTCTCTGCAGAGCCACCCATGTAGAGGCCAAAACGGATCAACCCAACGTCGTATTCATCCTGATCGATGATCTGGGTGGAAGGGATTTGCCTGTTTATGGCAATCGATTTAATGAGGCGCCTAATATTGATCGTCTGGCAACAGAAGGGATGTTGTTTCATAACGCATACGCAGCACCCGTCTGTTCTGCTACACGAGCAAGCATTCAGTCAGGCCAATACCCAGCAAGAGTGGGGATCTTCGATTTCATACCAGGACACTGGCGTCCTCATGAAGAGGTGATCGTGCCAAAGCACCGAGTACAATTCCTACCGAATCACATCACCACACTGGGAAATATGATGCATTCTGCCGGCTATAAGACTGGGTATTTCGGAAAATGGCATCTGGGGAACAATAAGGAGCATGCACCCAACGCTCGTGGTTACGATGAAGCACATGTATATGCAGGTGGCGGATTCTACAAACCGAAATTCAGACCGGGATATAAAACACAGCAAGGAGAGCGTCTGAGTGACGCGCTGACAAGAATGGGCGTGGAGTTTATCAAGGCACATCGTGATGAACCATTTTTCCTTTTTATTTCCCACTATGACGTACACGTGCAATTGGATGCTGACCACGATCTGATTGACAAATACATGGAAAAGAAAAGGGATCCCGATTATACCTGCAATGCCGTCTACGCCGCAATGATCGAGCATGTGGATCGAAGTGTAGGCAGACTGATGGAGGTTTTGAACGCAGAAGGTCTCGAGGAGGAAACGCTGTTTATTTTTTACTCTGACAATGGAGGTGTCGATAATCGATTCGACAACATTCCATTGCTGGGAGGCAATAGTCGGAATGTATACCCAGACGGACATCCGCTGAGATACATTGCCACTACGAATACCCCTTTAAGAGCGGGCAAAGGCACCCTTTATGAAGGCGGTATTCGGGTACCATTAATCGTTCGATGGCCAAACGAGATCCGTAAGGGCTCCACGTCCAAAGCGCTGGTTTCAAGTGTCGATTTTTTCCCAACGTTTCTGGACTTGGTTCAGGGAACCAAACCCGGACAGCAAACCCTGGATGGAATCTCCATGCTCCCTGCCCTGACCCAGAACAAATCCGATATCGAACGCGAAATTTTCACCCATTATCCCGTATACCATCACGAGCAGCCGATGTCGGCCCTTCGAAAAGGTGATTGGAAAATCGTTGAAAATCTGGTGAACGGTGAAGTCGAGCTGTATAACCTCAGATATGATGTCAATGAAATGACCGACCTTAAATTCAGCTATCCGGAAAAATTGAATGCATTAAAAAGCGCTCTGAGCAAATGGCAAACGAATACCAAGGCTCAAATGCCGACACCAAATCCAGACTTTGATCCCAGCAGAAGATATGAGTGGGGTAAGCATCCAGACCGTTGATTGCCCGCCACTAAAAAAAGAAATAAACCCTTGAGAAATTTTGCGAACGATCAATCGTCGCACGCTGATTTGCCTTGAGAAAGTTGGCAGGGAAACAGGGTGATCTCGTAATAAGAAGATCAATCTCCTGACTTGTTTGCTCGACTACCATCTGCAAAGCAACGAGTCACGGAATCTGCAACAGACAGACTGAAATGATCATCAAAATCTCCCACGCTCGAGGCAACCAGCCCGGCTTGCGTTGTGTGCGGATAAGCAAACCGGTCAAGGGCTCGAAGACCTGGACTTTTAATGTCATTGATTGAAAGAGCAATAATCTATGAAATTGCAGATACGAATATGGATGGCAGCAGGATTTGCGATGCTGCCCCTGTGCCTCAGCGGTTGCTTCCATTTCATTCAAAAAGGAATTCATATCCCAATTGAAGAAGCAAGTGCGATCACGGCAACAATTTACAATCGTCCGGACAAAGGAGCGGATATCCCTGCCTTCAAACTACCGCCCTCCTTTCATTCGAGACTAATTAATCTTCTCAAAAAATCCACACCACATCGATCTGAAATGGACTGGGCCGTCCTTGGGGAACTTCGAATCACAGTCAATGCAGGAATCGTATCACTACAGTTATTTTCCGCAGGAAACAAAGTGGTGTTTCACATAGACGGAGGCGCTTACGAAATGAATGGGCTCAAAAAGCTTATCCTGCTCATTGAGGAAGCCATGCGAGCAGAAAACTGATCTGCAGCCATCGCCCTCTTACCCCATACATTCAAACAGTGGCATTTCTGTCATTAAACTCATGAAGGTTGACTCCACCCTTCCCAACTTGAGTGACCACAATTGGGAAGTCTCTAGCATCTGAGTCAGTGTATTGGCGCATTTATCGTTAAGGACTACGATCCCCGCATCAGATTCATCAACCATCGCAGTGATCGCACAGGGCGTCCGATCTTGAATAAGGATCATTGAGGAAAAACCATGGCATCATGGGTAACGCACGTCCGGAAGAGCAGCTTTCAAGGATACAATGAGAGTTTAAAAAACGGATTACCCGAGTGAAATGTAGCCCGGAACCAATAGCAGTCATCAGGATATTTTAACTTCTCTTCCCTCGTTTGCTGATATTTGAGCAGCATCAATAATTCGCGCAATATTGCAAGCAGTCTCAATATCAAGAGGCAATTCAGTGCCACAATCAAGGGCATCGGCAAAGGCATCCATGAGAAGGAAATCATTGTCATTATCAATCCTGATATTTTTGAATTCATTTTTTGGCTGGTCTTTATAATGCAGACCAATCTCAGGTCGGGCCTCACTCACCACCAAAGCCCCCTTTGTCCCGATCAGGTGCAGCTTGATTTCTCCAATATCAGGGTGACTGGCAGCCCCGATACGACCAATGGCGAGAGAACCGATGACTCCATTTTCCAACACAAAAGACAGGGCAGCCAGATCATCAACTTGGTTATCAACGTTGACCTGATGAAAATGGGTCGCCGTACTGGCAACAACCCGTTTGAAGGGCGATGAACATATGGAGTTAATGTAAGCCAGAGGGTATATGCCTTCAATTTGCAGTTCCCCCATGGGCTGCGTACCGACACCACCGTCAGAACCATCGGCATGCGCTTCCAATTGGCGATCTAGCCAATCGATGGGAGGGCTGCCCATCGTTTCAGTCGCTTTGGGAGGTCCTGCATCTTTGGAAAAATAAAAATCACAATGAACCGCCAACAAATCTCCGATTGCACCTTCGCTCAGAGCCAGCCGAGCTTCAATCAATGCGGGAAGGAAGTTACGATTCCACACCATCCCCTTCAGTCCGCTTTGTTTTATAAGCTCAGAGAGAGACCTGCACTCCTGCACATCAGGCGAAAGAGGTTTATCGACGATGATATGCAGCCCGGCCCGGACAGCGCGCATGGCCAGGTCACAATGACGCTCAGCTTCAGAACTGATGACGGCGATGTCACAGTCAAGATTTTTGAAAGCTTGCTCCACATTCCTGCAGTAAGGGATTGCATGCATGTCAGCATATTTTTGGTTACGTTCATGCGTCCACTCGGGTCGGAGGGCATCATCCGCTACCGCCACCAATGTAAATCTTGGATGTGCAGCGACTGCGTCAGGAAGATAAGCATGCTTGACCACACTCAGGACCAACACTCGATATGTTTTTTTTTCAGGATCAGCCATCAACAAGCTCCTCCAGCAACTCATGAGTCCGTAACGTATCTTTCAAAGAAACATTCCAGCCCCTGTCGTTTAAAATTCCATCTACAAACTCACTAACAAGCCCCATCAATCCGTGCATGATATTATGATGGTGTATCCGTGCAAAAACGCTGTTTTTCCGGAAATGCAGATGGGTATTGTGATGATCATCTCCATAGGCAGCTCCGGTTGCCCCAATCAATTGAACACTTTCGTAAGGGACTTCGCCTTCGAAAGCGTTTGAAACATTCATGAGAGCCATTCCATCGCTTGGGAATTGAAGATGGCAAAGGAGCGAATGCTTCGTCTCCACGCATTGGCGCATGCTGGGTTCATCTTGGAAAAACCAGCGAGCCAGATCCATTGGCCCAAACATGGCTTGCCTCAACGAGGCACCTTCCGTTGCCCAGTAGTGAAGCCGCATCAAACCTGCTTTCCCCAACTTGCCGGCACGCAATGCTTCGTCAATGGGTTTGACCCTGGAGCTAAATCGCAGGGCGTGTGCAGGCATTATATGACTGCCTGATTCAATCAATGACGATAAAGTATGGCCATCGACCCTTTCGGGCTGATCCACGAGGCAGGGAACACCGAGATTTGAAAGCGCATTCTCTGGCCCAACAATTCTTGCATCAGGGGCAGTATCAGCATCGTTGCACACATCAATGCATTGAAGGCGGCGTATCGCTTCTTCGTAGAGAGATTTACGCTTCGGTTCCAGTTGTATTTCAATGTTGAACATCATTCGCTAGTGCATCATATCACGTCGACTCGTGTCTGGTGCAAACGATACCAAAACCATGCCAAATAGGAATATCAGACTGGTGATACGGCCAATACGAGCATAATCGCTTTCAAAAGCAGTCATCAATGCTCCAGTGGCAAAGATGGTCAGTGCGGTCAAGATACGACCAAAATTGAAGCTGACACCAATTCCAGTGGAACGAATGCTGGTAGGAAAAAGTTCCGGTAAAAAAAACGGGAGCCATCCGAAATAAAACCCGTTGAACAATCCCAGAAAAGCCGCACCGACGAGAAAGCTGAAATCGCCAGGAACTGTCATCCAAAACGCATATTGAGCAGTGAGCAAGGCGCCAAGACTGATGAGGAAATACATGCGTCGCCTTCCCATCCAAACCGCCAACATCCCTGCAAAAAAACTTCCAACGATGCTCGTCAGGGAACGGGCCATTCCAATGTGGGCTTTGAGATCTTCTTTACCAATCTGAGAACCGATTTCATCTGCCCATGGCATCATCCAATTGGCACTACCCCATCCCCCAATAAGCGGAATAGTGGCTAAACCGATGCCAATGAAAACACATCTCAAATGTTCTCCCTTGAAAACAGAGGGAGAACATTCGGATGACATTCCAGTTTCCTGAGATGATTGCTTCTTCCAGGCGGGTGATTCGGGAAGCAATAAAAGAACGCCCAGCCCAAGCAGGACTGGAACCGTATTTACCAGCATCACCCAACGCCAGGAGTCTGGGGTAACAGCATGGATGGCAGCCATGGAAGACATGGCAAAGATCCCGAGATTCCCCGCCATGCCGATGGCGCTTGCCAATGCTGGTCGAAACTTGTTGGGCCACACCTCTGAAACAAGTGCAACACCATTTGGCCAGGCTCCTCCAATCCCCAGACATGCGAGAAACCTGAGGAAAAGGAGTTGGTGCGGACTTTGAGCAAACCAGGCGAGACCGGTAAAACCCGCAAACCAGAGGATGGATATTCCCAGCAATTTAGTTCTTCCATAACGATCTCCAAGTTTCCCAAAAAGATAACCACCAACCGCGGCACCGAACAGGAAAGCACATTGGAACCAGGCATACCATTGAGACGCCATGGTATTCCATGCGTTCAGTTGTGCCAGTTCCGATCCAACAAGTTCACCCGCGCGTCGATTCAGATCCGTGAAGGAACCAAAATCCAGCATGCCTTGGCGCCCCATTAAATCCAATGAGGCGGCCCGCATGCCGAGGTTTGTCAACAAAATCTGCATACCCCCAAAAAACCACGCTGAAAAAGCAGCCAATGAAACACCAATTTGCGCCCGACGAGATAAAGAATCAGATAATTCTTGTGTGGAAATATGGTTGGACATGTCAAAAGTCTGATCAAAGAAATCATGCGTGGCCAGTCAAAAGGAAACTCACTTTCTGGCCCAAGAGAATTGCGTAAATCGCTTTACTTTCTTATGGTGTCTTGATGCCTGAAACCATATTTAAGGTCGGTGTCCTGGGGGCGACAGGATTTATCGGAACACCTTATCGCGAGGAAATCAAAGCCTGTAAAGAGGCTCGAATCATTGCACTGTGCGCGCGACGAAGGGATTTACTGGAAGCAGCGGCAAAGAAAGATGGAGCTTCCTGCATTACTCACAACTGGCGAGAGGTCGTCACTCATCCAGATGTCAATATGGTCATTGTGGCCACACCCGATGTGCTGCATCACGAAGCAATCATCGCTTGTGCAAAAGAAGGCAAGCATGTGCTTTGTGAAAAACCAATTGGCATGCATGCAGGAGAAGCTGGTGAAATGTGGGAAGCGTATCGTGAATCGACGCCTCCACTCGGACATTTCGTTCCATTCTGGACGCGGTATGTAGAAGTATTCAGGCTAGCCAGGGAAATCGTCCATGCTGGTGAATTAGGTAAAATACGATCGACGGTTTTCCGCTGGCATAATCCGCGGCCTGATGACATGCCACTGACTTGGCGGGATGATCCCCAAATTTCTTCAGCAGGCACCATTGCAGACGTCGGATCGCATGCCTATGATGTGGTTCGCTGGATTATCAATGCAGAAGCCACGAAGGTCCTTGCGCATGGTGAAACATTGACTCCTGACAAACCTGACCTGGGAGCTATCAACCTCAGAGAAGCGATCGAAAAAAGTCAATCGGCCAGGGAAATTGAAGTAGCGCGCAAGCGGGGAGGAAATTTTGATTATGCTTCCATTAGTTGTGAGTTTTCAAATCGAGCAACGGGTCTTTTTGTTTTATCACACACCAGTCATATGCGGAAATTCCTTGCTCCCGAACTGGAACTGCACGGAACCATTGCTTCCCTGAGTGCAGATCGCTATTCAGGAAAAATCATCATGACAAAAGCAAATAATCAAGTGGAAACACGCCATGAATTACCTCCGTCTTTTGGTTTTAAAAATCGATTCAGTTCATATGTCTTTCCTGCATTGAAGCCGATTCTTGAAGGAAGCAAGAGCGATAAGAAATACCCCAATCTGGAAGACGGGTTACGCGCTCAACAATTTACTGATGCCGCACATCTTTCTGCCCTTGAGGGGAAATGGAAACAAGTGTGAATCTGCTATGTTCCTTCGCCTCTTATCAAGGTCAGTAAAGCTCGCCCGCGCTTGCGGGTGAACATTCGGGATATTAATCTCTCTTATGACCTGCCCATGTTAATGGCATGATCATGATCTCCGCGAGGGGAAGGGCAAAAGATAACACCGATCATTGTTACCCACGAATGGGCCTAGTCTTTCAGTGCGACGACACATCACTGAAGCTGGAACGATGAGAAAAAACCGAAGGAATCATGAAAAAACTTAGCCTTTCATGATAAATAATATCCAGAAAACCATGTTGAAATATACCATTGAAAAAAAAGTAAATGAGTTTTTTGTCTTGTAAATTAGCCGATTGAAATTTTTTAATTCCGATTGTTTTTTGACAAACCAAACATAATTGAAAAAACTTAAAAACCATTAAGATAAGATGAGCGAAAATATCATTACCAAACTTTTTGACGAATGGAATAGTGCCCTGCAAACAGGGAACCCGAAAAATGTATCCGCACTTTATGAGACCAACGCCATTCTTTTGCCAACCGTCTCCAATAAAGTACGACACAACCATGAGGAAATTGAGGACTATTTTGTCCATTTTCTGGCTAAAGGTCCGCAGGGAAAAATAGATGAGTCGAACGTACGTACCTTTGGTGATATTGCAATCAATTCAGGTGTATACACTTTTACTTTCAAGGACGGCAACTCCGTGCAGGCGAGGTTTACATATGTGTATCGCTGGACCGGTCAACGCTGGCTCATTATAGAACACCATTCCTCAGCAATGCCGGAGTAACTCAATACCATATTTCTTCCATAGCTAAAATTATGAAAAAAAGCTTAAGGCAGCTTCTTATCGCCGGAATGGCACTTGGGTGCATTGTTGTTGGAAATGCTCAAGACGCAAAAAAAATCGACTGGTTATCTTTGTTCAATGGCAAGGATCTCGCAGGCTGGGAAATCAAGAGCGGCAAAGCGGATTACCGTGTCGAAGATGGCATGATCGTCGGCAAGACCGAAAAAGGCAGTCCGAACACTTTTCTTTGCACGAAGAATCTCTACGGCGATTTCGAACTCGAGTTCGAAGTGAACTGCGACGCCGATTTGAACTCTGGCTGCCAAATCCGTTCAAAGCTGAGGGGAACGGAGTTTGGCGGGCGCGTAAACGGCCCGCAGGTGGAAATCGAACACAGTGGCTCAAAAGGCGCCGAATCCGGCTACATCTATGGAGAAGCCGCCGGAGGATGGCGCACACCCAAGATAGATCTCAAGCCGCACAAACACTACAAGGACGGCGAATGGAACCACTACCGAATCGTAGCCAAAGGCCCCGTGATAGAGACTTGGATCAACGGCCAAAAGATCACCAGATTAGTAGACGAGGAAATCTACAGGACGCATCCAGAAGGCATCATCGGTCTTCAGGTTCACGGAGTGGGTAATCGCGGCCCTTTCGAAGTTCGCTGGCGTAATCTGCGAATCAAGACACTTTAAGTTACAGGCATTATTGTTAATCGCCGGGACAGCAACTTAACTGTCCCGGCGTTTTTTTTGGACTTTCAATGCATCGTAATATTTTAAAGATCTACCAGATGGAGAAAACCTTTATCCAGGCGAAGTAAAATGAAGAAATAAACCTTGAAAAAAATACGGTTTAAACCATCATTTTACCATCCCATGAAGAATTCCTTGAGCCCCACTCGTTTTGGTATGCGACCAGGAACCCAATGGTTCTTGCGAGCTTTCACTTTGATTGAGCTTCTGGTGGTGATTGCCATCATCGCTATTCTTGCCGGCATGCTGCTACCCGCCTTGAGCAAAGCCAAGGAAAAGGCGCATCGAACCAAATGCCTCAGCAATCAAAAGCAGATTCTCCTCGCTACCCACATGTATGTCACCGATGCCGAAGATTACCTGCCTTACAGCTCGTGGAGTAGCGGCACCTACGACGTCGCCAATTGGCTTTACACCCGCAAGCGAGGGCAGAACCCCGAGCACGATGTGCGCTTGGGGCAGCTATGGAACTACATTCCATCAGGACAGATCTACTGGTGCCCGTTGGACCGCACAAATACCACTCTGTTCAAACAACGTGAAATGCAAGTTTCCAGTTATGTAATGAATGGTGCGGTCACCGCGTATGGCACCTCCCCCAATGGCGTGAAGTGGGGAAGCTTCAAGATGGATCAATTCAATGGGGAAAATTTACTGTATTGGGAGGCGGATGAGAAATTACCTTCCAACTGGGACAATGTGGCTAGTCGCCCGAACGAGGGCGTCACGGAAAGACACAATAGTGGTGCCAACCTGGCGATGTTTGGGGGTCATGTGGAATATTGGAAATTCAGCAATTATTACGAGGAAGCCGGTATCGGCGGATTTCGAGGCAATAGGCCTGGTCGTTTCTGGTGCAATCCAGCTTCCTCGAACGGCGACTGACTGCAATTCAACAAAGCATACGATTTCATAAACCCAGCATATGAAAAGAGCAGAGACACTTAGGGCAATCAACTTTTATATACTGACCGGTGTGTGCGTCTTGTGGATGGGGTGCGGCATGGGGGATAAGGATGAGGGATGGCGCACAAGCGACAGCGTGGATGGCGCTGCAGATCATTTGAGCGACGCTTTTAACGAGTCCAGCAATAACTTGAAAAAGCACGCCAAGGAAGCTTCGAATGCGATGCACAAAAAGAAGTATCGCACGGCTTTGATTTCGCTCCAGGAGATCAAGCTTTCCGGTGAAGTGGGATCGGCAAAAGAAGGCATGGCGGTTCGGGATTCCCTTGTGAATCTGGAGGAAGAGTTGATTTATGCGATTGAGAATGGCGATAAGAATGCTCAAAAGACCTACGACTTATTGAAGCGAGTCAATCGTAATTGATGCCTTGGACGGGAGGAATAGAGCTGTTGATAGATACTCTTTTAAATGACACCTCCTTCTCATGAATAGCGGGCTCTCCTTTCCTGATCCCTGACCTACTCGAAAAGATCTCGTTCCAGTTCAATGAATGCAGGCGACTACCAGTAGTCTCCCTTTGTGCTGTTCTTTCAGTTATGCACAGGGCCCTGACTGCCTGCCCCTCTATGAGTATTGAAAGCATGCATCAATCGACTGAGCGAGGCATCCAATCCCAGAATTAGGAGAGAATTCAACGTCGAGTGAAACACACAACTGCATCTTTTGCACAATTCAATTGTCAAAATACCTGTGAAATGGGTATCTGTAACATCCGGATTGGTGGTGCAAACATCTTCAAGAACGACAAAATAAAAACCTTGTGAATGCATGACCTCGCTTATGGGCAGGAATCAATCTCGCTTGTGTGCACTGCTCGAGAAACAGAGGGGTACTTGGAGCTACCCTTGCTGCTATTGGCGAATCCAACGTGCGTTGAAATTCGTTTTGTGTATGCGCAAGCGTGCCATGCAGAACGTACTGAAAAACAACTCTTTTTCCTCAAAAAAATGTATATCTTTCTTCTCGGAAAGATCCGGATCAGACACGCAGAATCGAAATTGAATGAGTAATCGCATTATTAAGCAATGGACCCCACATTCACAGACAGTAGCGTCAATACTCAGGACGCAGGTCAACCGCGAGATCATATGAAAACCAAAACGGGAAAACGCATGGCCCCTCTGAAGTCCAGCCTGCTGGCATGGATGAGGATGAGTATCACCTGTCTCTGTTTTGCAGTATCGATGCATCGTGCGATGGCTTCGGCGGATTCAGTCGTCGTCTTTAACGAAGTGCAATATCATCCTGCTGCTGAAGGAGTCGAGTGGATTGAATTACGGAATCTCATGGGCGTAAAGGTCGATCTGTCCGGCTGGAAATTAGCAGGAGGGATTGAGCTCCTATTTGAAGAAGGAACTGGCATTGATAGTCGTGGTTTGCTTCTGGTGGCCGCTGATCCCCAGCATGCAGATTTGAAAGGGCAAGATGTTCATCCAAGAGCTTTTACCGGCCGCCTGAACAACGGTGGCGACTCCATTCGTCTGGAGAACAACAGTGGACGCATCATGGATCGCCTCGATTATCAGGACGACGGCGACTGGCCGGTGGGAGCGGACGGTTCCGGCGCAACTCTGACAAAAATAAGCGAGAACACAGCTGAGGGAGGCCCAAAGAACTGGCGGGCGAGTCTGGAACTGGGTGGCACACCCGGACAACCAAATATTCGAACACTCGAATCGTCTCCCTCAGAGTTCACTCTGGTTTCGCTGGACTCCAACTGGCGATCCTACACGGAATCGGATCCGCCACCGACTCACTGGAGGGACTTGGATTTTGATGATCAGGATTGGTCAGAAGGAGCTGGTGCCTTTCATGCAGGAAAGGATTGGAAAGGTTCTGTAGGTGAGGGCCCATCCGCGTATTGGCCCCTCGACGCAAGCAGCGGAATCCGGGCCCGAAATCTGGCGGGTGATATCGACGGTCGCTTGCGCAACGGACCCAGGTGGGTTGTTGACTCGGAGCGCGGGCCAGTGCTGGAATTTGACGGCATCAATGACTACGTAACCACCGGAATCAGCGTTCCGAAGATCAGTCTGGAAAATGATTTCACCTGGGCCTTCTGGGCCTATTCGATGAAACCGGGAAATGTCAATGTGATCATTGGCAACCGATACAATCCAGATGGAGCGGATTTTTCACCCAGAGAGTTCATCAAATTCACAAGCGCCGCATTCGAATTTCATCGATCCTCATCCAGTGAAGATATTGACTACCCCGATTTCCCTGTGGATGTCTGGGCGCACCATGCCGTATCCAAGCACGGACCGAGATTGACTTATTATCGGAATGGTATTCCCATGGGACAGCAAGTTATTTCCAGCGGCTTGAACCATCCTCAGCCCCTGTATTTTGGTGGAGATCAAGATCGAGAATCGTGGAAAGGACGACTGGACGACGTGGCAATCTGGGAAACAGCTCTGCCCTCGGAATCGATCCAGGGCCTGGCAGATGAAACGCTCAAACCCAATACCGCACCGTCGACCCCGGGAGGCGTAGGAGGCCTCGGCACAGAACTGACCGGCGACAGTTCCACCGCCTACTTCCGAAAACGATTCACATTCACCGAAGCCCCGGATCGAACGACGGGTTCATTCCGTGTCTTGGCTGCAGACGGTGTTGTACTCTATCTGAATGGAATTGAAATCCATCGTGCCAATTTACCGACGGAGGAAATCAATCACGCAACAAGGGCAAACGAAGTGGTGCTCCAACCCGCATTGAGTCAGACGTATTTTCTTACTGAAGGGGCACTGCGTGTTGGTGAAAACATCCTCTCCGCCGAAATCCATATGTCGGAAGCAAGCCTTGAAAATCTGATATTCGGTCTTTCGCTGAACACAATCACAGCACCGGTGGACCCCAGCGAAGCAGTGAGCATCGCTTTCAACGAAATCAGCGCTGCATCTGCCCCCTCTTTCCGAGCAGAAATGGTCAATCGATCCAGCATGACGGGTGAATTCAAGGGCCTGGAGATTCGTTCATCGAGTGGAAGCATCAAGGAACTCTCGAACATTTCGAGTCTGTCTTCAGACGCCTGGCATTCTCTTTCCGAACAAGAGCTGAATTTTCGTCCGACGCTCGGTGACCGGCTTTTTCTAGTGGATACTGTTCGCGGGCTTTTACTGGATTCCGTCAAAGTCACAGACCGACTTCGAGGACGATCCTCCCAGCATGACGGGCGATGGCTCTACCCCTCTGAGGCAACATTTGGAAGTGCCAATATTTTCGAATTTCATTCGAATATTGTGATCAATGAAATCATGTACCATCCTCGGCCACTGGTAGCAACCCCGGGCGTCCCGGAAACGGTAGATATCACACCACTTGTGGGATGGGGGGCAGACTGGCTGTTCAACGAATCTGGCCGTGACCCAGGCTCTGATTGGGCATCCCGCAGGTATTCCTTGAGCGGCGACTGGAAAAAAGGGAGAGGATTGATCGCCTGGGAGACGGGATCGTTGCCATATCCCGTGGACACCTTGCTCACTCGCCCATCACTGAATGATCCATTCGTTGTCACCCACTATTTTCAAACCGAGTTTGATGTGACTCAGGAACAGCTGGCGGTTCTTACGGAAATCGAGATGATTCATTTAATCGACGATGGAGCGGTTTTTTATCTGAATGGGACAGAGGTTTTTCGATATGGCATGTCCGATGGTAAAGTCGATCATGACACGCTGGCGATGCGTGGAGGGGAAGCCACTCTCTCATCAGCTGTTTCCATCCCTGCGGAGCTGCTGCATGTCGGATCAAATCAAATATCAGTAGAAGTACATCAAACATCTTTGAACAGCAGCGATGTGGTCTTCGGGTTGACACTCAACGCAGTCGAAGAAATTGTTCCAGCGATTCCAGGCCTGCCATTCCGTCGGTCAGACAATCAATGGATTGAGGTATGGAATCAAGGGGATGTCTCAGTGGACATGAGCAAATGGGTTTTTGACGACGGGGTGCGATTTGAATTCCCATCGGGAACGGTTCTGGCTCCGAACGAATATTCCATGGTGGCTGGAGATGCGCTTTCGTTTGCTGAAGCCTATCCTGCCATCCCTGTGATTGGTCAGTGGAGCGGATCGCTCTCTCGCCGTGGAGAGCGACTGCGACTGAGCGACGCCTACGGCAATCCGGCGGATGAACTATACTATCTCGACGATGCACCCTGGCCGGCGATGGCAGATGGAGGAGGCTCCAGTCTTGAATTGGCGGATCCTCGATCTGAAAACCACCTCCCCGGGGCCTGGCATCCGAGTAAAGTCGAAGGACCCTGGCGTATTTATACTTACCAGGGGCGAGCAACGCAGAGCCCCAACGATCCCACCATCTATCACGAATTCATTTTCGGACTATTGGATGCAGGTGAGTTCCTGATAGACGATATCAGCGTACGCCAGGATCCAGAAGGTGCGAATACGGAACTGATTCAGAACGGGCATTTCAACAGTGGAGATGCAACGCGATGGCGAATGCTGGGAAACCACAGTAACTATGAAGTGATCGATGATCCGGAGGATCCGAATAATCGTGTTTTATGGGTCCGGGCGTCGGGTGCCACAGAGCATATGAGCAATCACGCGGAAACAACACTGAAGTCAGGCCGTTCATTTGTATCCATCTCATCCAACAGGGATTATAAAATCAGTTTTAGAGCCAAATGGCTGGGTGGTTCAAACCAGCTCAATACACGACTCTATTTCAACCGACTCGCCCGAACGACTATTTTGGATGCACCACAAGATGGGGGCACACCAGGCCGGCTCAATTCCGCCCATGTATCGAATGCCGGGCCAACTTTCAGTGATCTTCGCCATGAACCAGCCATTCCCGTCGAAGGTGAATCCGTCCATGTCTTTGTCAAGACAGGTGACCCCGACGGCGTGGCATCCGTTCAATTATTCCATGCGGTCAATGGAGACCCGTTTCAGATGACATCAATGCGCTTATCTGACGCAGGGGAATGGTCAGGAAAAATACCGTCGCAAGCATTTGGCACAAAGATACAATTCTACGTCGAAGCGACGGATCATCTCGGCATGACAACGACTCACCCTGAGGGAGGAAGCACCTCCAGAGCCATCGTGCCATACAATGATGGTCAAGCCGACCTTGACCTTGGCGCCTGTCAACCGATGAACCTCCGGATTGTCATGACCGACGCCGACACCGAAAAGCTCCACCGCCGCACCAACGTCATGAGTAACGATCGTCTCGGGTGTACAATTATTGTCGACGAACGTGAAGTCTATTACAACTGCAGCGTGCGGCTCAAGGGAAGTGAGCATGGCCGCGCAAAGAATGTTCGGGCGGGTTTCCTTTTACGCTTTCCCGCAGATCAACCCTTTCTGGGGGCACATCGGACGGTGGCCGTTGATCGATCGGGTGCAGGTGACCAGTTCAGTCAAAAGGAAATCATGGTCAAGCACGCGATCAATCACGCCGGAAACATTCCCGGCATGTATGATGATCTGATACGAGTGATTGCCCCTCGATCGCA
This sequence comes from Verrucomicrobia bacterium SCGC AAA164-E04, assembly GCA_000383715.1. Lineage (GTDB taxonomy): Bacteria > Verrucomicrobiota > Verrucomicrobiia > Limisphaerales > AAA164-E04 > AAA164-E04. The sequence goes on along the minus strand of KB911839.1, from coordinate 121,370 downwards.
GCATACTGGCTCAGCCATGCTGCTGAAGTCTCGATACGACGCGGAGTATCTGGACAACCAGTTCATCAACGGTAGCGATGGTGCGATGTTCGAATACGAATTGATCTATACACTTCGAGAAACAACGGGCGGTGTTGAAGGGTTGAAGCTGACGCAGGACGGAGGAACACACGGGGTACCTGTGCGCAATCTGGGCGGTAGCAACAAGGAGCTTTATCGCTGGCACTGGCTGGCGGAGAACAACCGCGATGCGGACGATTACGGACCCTTGATTGACGTATTGACGGCGATGGGGCAATCGGGTCGGACCTATCAGGAGGAGATGGATCGACTACTGGACGTTGACCAATGGTTGCGATCATTTGCCATTCAATCCTTGTTTGGTATCGGTGATAATTACTCGAGTGGAGCTCGCCACAATGCAATCATCTACATCAGGCCTTCAGACGGAAAAGCGTTACTTTTTCCCTGGGATATGGATTTTACCTTCAATCGAAATGCAAGTTCGAGCCTCACGCCAAACACGGATCTGAATCGATTGATTTCAGCCAGCCCGAAAAACAAGCGAGCGTTCTACGGACACGTCTGGGATATTGTGGAAAGTACTTTCAACGTGGATTACATGACAGAGTGGGCCGAACACTACTCCTGTTTCCTCCCCAGTGAAGATCTCACCCGGTTTCTTTCCTATATCAATACTCGTCGCAGCACCGCCGTGAATGAGGTCAATCGTATCATTGCACCGACGAGCTACAGGATCACGACGGCTGACAACGTCAGTTCGCCCGAAAAGGTCTCATCCATACAAGGCCGTGGATGGGTCGACCTGCATGAAATCCGCTCGGCGAGTGGCGCTTTATTACCAATGGATTGGGTCAACGAAACAACCTGGCGAGTGCAGGTTCCCATCGACCCGGGCGAAAACATCATTTCACTCTCGGCTTTCGATCGCGCGGGCAAGTCTCTGGGAACCGACTCGGTGCGTATCATTGGAACCGGATTGTCCGCGCTTGCCAGCATGGAAAACCTGGCTATTACCGAAGTCATGTATCACCCTGCTGATCCCTCGGAACGGGAGCGTGCAGAAGGCATCTTTGACGGGGAGTCATTCGAGTTTGTCGAACTGACTAATATCAGCGATCGAACGCACGTGGACTTGACAGGCGCAGCCTTCACCTCTGGGATTCGCTTTGCGCTGCCATCGTTAACCCTCGAGCCAGGACAACGAGTCGTCGTCGCCGGGAACTCCAAGGCATTTGAAACACGATATGGGAGTACTCTCCAGAAGGTCGGCAATTTCCATTCCGCTGAGAGTAACAGACTTTCAAACTCCGGAGAACGCTTGACTTTGTCAGATGCAAGCCAACGTGAGATTGCCTCCTTCGAATGGAGCGACGAAGCTCCCTGGCCTGAGGACGCGGATGGAGACAGTTATTCATTGGTCTTGATGACGCCTTGGATAAGCGATCCAACATCCCCTGAGAGTTGGCGAACCAGTGCTGATTCCGGAGGAAATCCGGGTGGAGACGACGCTATCCGTCTACTGAGCTGGATGGCAGAGCATGCATTAGTAGGCTTGGATGGCGATCGAGACAGAGACGGCCGAACGGAGTTGCTCGAATATGTCTTGGGAAGCGATCCTGATATCCCTGATCCATTCTCTGCATTTGATATTAAGTTAGAATCCCTCCAGTCAGACGGCAATTATTTAACCATTGCCTTTGAGCATCGACTTGGAGCCGATGACTTTTTAACGATACCTTTGATTTCACACGACTTGAAAACGTGGACTGAGGACGTTGAATATGCGGGAAGAACCAATCTTGGAGCCGGGATGGGTTTAATCGTTTACCGTGCAACGCTTGACGCCTCGCCCTTCGCCCGCCAGTTCATTCGGTTTGAAATGAAACCACTGGTACGCGAGTAGAGGGCACAGGTTGTTGTTAAATGAGGGTGTTTCGTTTTTTCGAGTCGGTAGGGCCTCCATCCATAAGGGACTCTCGCCATGGGCCATGCCAATTACCAGAGAAGAACCGAATGACAGATGGTCGATTTTTTTCTTTGAAACGCGGGCCACTCAATCAGTCCTTGCTTTGGGGCAGGTGTATTGCATGTTGACTACATGAAAGCAGCAAGCAGTAAACCTCTGGATTCCTTTGTCCATTTTCTGCAGACCATGGACGAATCGTCCTGTGAACGCCTGGGTGATATTTACGATGAAGCGGTTCATTTCGCGGACCCTGTCAATGAGGCCAGCGGGCTGGGGCAAATGGAGACGGTTTATCGAGACCTGTTCAAACAGCTCAAGCAAATCACCTTCAAAACAATGGACCAGGCAGCGGGCGATCCCACATCCTTCATTCATTGGGAAATGTCCTACCAGTTTCGCAAGAAATCTCGAAAACTCCCAGGAATCACCATGCTTCGATTCAATCACTCGGGAAAAGTGATCCTGCAACAGGATTATTGGGATGCATCGAAGGGAGTTTACGAGGAATTCCCCCTGATGGGAGTGGCTACCAGGACTCTGAGGAAGATCGTTCGAGTCAAACACCACCGCGGCGTCTCATCATAGTCGCCAGAGTCACGACTGCTTACTCAGGAGCAGTCGAATCTCTCGAGACAAGCGCGTCAACAAGACAGCCGCGGCCATATTGGAGGAACTGTCCGCGTCATTGCTCCTGCCAAATGGGGCATGGCAGGTTTCCAGGGTGCGATGTGAGCTGAGATTGCAGACTTGCCTGCCAGCCCCCCCCTGATGCTTCACGATTCATGCACGCATGACTCTTCTTGGAGTCGAGATGGGATCGGTGTTGTCCGACATTGTTTTCTCAGGCGGCAAGGGTTTAGTGAGATGAGTGTATTATTTCTTATGTTTATTTTACTGGACTCTGAAACATTCCAAAAACAAAATGATCATATCCTTTGAACGTGTGTCTGAATCTATGCATCAACGTACTCTTTATTATTTACTACAAGTTTCCTTAGTCGTCTCCTGTCATGCAGCCTCCTTGAAGCTGGTACAAGATCAGGAGGCCCAGACCATTTCCGTACAGCGCTTGAACAGCCAAAAGCCGCTCCTGGTGCAGAACGCTCGTTCGGATCATCGGCCTTATCTGCATCCGATTGTGGCACCCGACGGCAATGGTGTTTTGACTCAATACAGCCCAGGACATCATAAGCATCAAACAGGCGTCTACTGGGGATTTACCCGCGTCAACGGGCGTGATTTTTTTCACAACCCATCCAATGGCTATTGGCAACTACAAAAAGCAGAAATACTGGCAGGTGAAGGCGAGGTAGTGCAGTGGGAAACAATTTACCATCTACTGGATGAAGAAGGTGAATCCATGATGGAGGAATCTCAAGTCTGGTCCATGAGAGATACGGGTAATGAGTATCTGGTTGACCTCGTCTGGACAGGCACGGCACACACGGAAGTGACCATTTCAGAATACAAATATGGAGGTCTCTTTGTGCGTATGCCATGGCTACAGGGCAAGGAAGGTGAAGTCGAAAACAGCGCACGACAGAAAAATCAAAGAGCGGAACAGAAACGATCTTCCTGGGTGAATATTGGAATGCAAATCGATGGGCGCACTCCCGAAGACTGGGGTCATATTGCCGTCTTTGACCACCCATCGAATGACGCCTACCCCACCCCCTGGCGTGTCGATGGGCAATTGGGGGCCGGCCCATCCGAAGCGATTCTCGGGGATTGGACCATACCGGCCGGGGAGAGCAAAACATACAAGCATCAGTTCGTTGTGTATACCGGGCAAATGAACGACGTTCGACTCAATGAGCAATGGAAAGCTTACTCCGGACAAAATTACGATTTTGCGGCATGGTTGCAGGCCCGAGCAGAGGCCAAGGAAGCCAAATTCCTGACCGGTGAGCAAGCGATTGAAAAGATGACAACGGCAGAGGGTCTCGAAGTCAGCCTGGTGACTTCTGAACCACAAATCACGCAGCCAATGGCATTTTGCTATGATGATCGGGGACGACTGTGGATCGCTGAAAACCGGGACTATGAAACAAGACGCTCGGGCTTCTCGAATGACGGCAAGAGCCGCATCCTGATTCTTGAAGATATTGACGGTGACGGCAAAATGGACACGAAAAAGGTTTTTCTTGAAGGTGTTCCCTTTCCTTCCGCCATTGCGGTTGGTTTTGAGGGGCTCTGGCTGGGGGCACCACCAAATCTGATGTTTGTTCCTGATCGTGATGGGAATGATCAGGCCGATGAAGAAATTGAGATTCGATTGACTGGGTGGGGCATTCGAGATCGCCATGAAGTTTTAAACAGTTTTATCTGGGGCCCGGATGGATGGCTTTACGGCTGTCAGGGGTTTGCCACACCATCCACCGTAGGCAAGCCTGTCGATGGCGGGCGCGTATTTAAAAAGGGGGATCCGTTTCCAACCAGCCAAGAGGTTGTCGATGGTCAGTTCATCGATGGAGGCGTCTTTCGTTATCACCCAATCAAAGACCGCTTCGAAATCGTAGCGCATGGTTTCAGTAACCCATGGGGTTTGGATTTTGATGACAACGGTCAGGCATTCATTTCAGCCTGTGTGATCCCTCATGCCTTCCATGTGGTGCAGGGCGGTTTTTTTCATCGGCAGGGTGGAGTACATATTCATCCTTATGTGTATTCTGATATACAGACCATTGTGGATCATCGACACCGCTCAGCCCATGGAGGAGCCCGCATTTATTTAGCGGACCTGCTTCCAGAGAAGTATCACAACAAATTTTTCATGGCCAATATTCACGAGCATGCTCTCCTGGCCGACAGTTTGGTACACAATGGCTCCGGTTTTATTGCGAAACATTACGAAGATACAGTGCTGGCAAATGATCCGCAATGGATCGGATTTAGTCTGGAAATTGGACCAGATGGTGCCGTCTACATGCTCGATTGGCATGATGGAGATATTTGTGGCAATAAAGTACACGACAAGGACACGGGTCGTGTTTTCCGTCTCGCTCCACCAGAGACGCCTTACCCCACTCATTTCAATTTAAAGGATTTAACCAACCAGGAACTGGTCAATTTACAGTTCCACAAGAATGACTGGTATGTGCGCAGGGCTCGGGGGATCCTGCATGAACGGGCCAGCAAGGGAGCTGTCAACGAGGAAACTCACATAGAGCTTAGAAAACACCTTGAAAGCCAGTCGGATCCGGGCCGGAAATTAAGAGCCTTGTGGGCCTTGCATGTAACCGGTGGGATCACGCATGAAAACCTGACCGACCTTCTGGCAAGTGAACACGAATATATTCGAGCATGGGCCATCCAGTTACTCTGTGAAGACATGCATCCAGGGGATACAGCCCTTGAAAAATTCGTCTCCATGGCAAGGAAAGATTCTTCACCCATCGTTCGCCTCTACCTTGCTTCAGCACTGCAGCGCGTTCCTGAAGCAAGCAGCTGGAAGATCGCCACTGGTTTATTGACCCGAGGCGAGGATGCAGAAGACCACAACATACCCAAAATGATTTGGTTCGGAATAGAACCGCATGTCACAAAGGATCCAAGCCGCGCATTACAACTCGCAAGTGAAAGCAAGATCCCCATGTTAACACGCTTTATTGTCCGAAGAGCAACTGCCGGGCAACTGTTGAACGAAGTCGTCCGTGCGATGGCGCTGACCAGATCCTCTGAAGTTCGCAGGCAGTATCTGGAAGGAATGCGGGACAGTCTGCTTGGGCAGCACGACCTGACACCTCCAAGGGGCTGGAAGGATATCGAATCAGAATTACTGAAAGATGAAGCACTGAAAAGGTTGGGCCTGCAAGTGGGCCAATTGTTTGGTAACGCTGAGGCAGGAGCAACTCAACTGGCTGAATTGGTCAATCCCTCCACTCCCACTGAGCGGATGATAGAAATATTGAAGATCTTCGGCCAGAAAAGTTTTCCTCCGGCATTTGATGCGATTTTTGCCGCGCTGGACAACAAGAGTCTGCGCTTGACCGCCTTGAGGTCTCTTGCCGTTTATAGGAACGGGGCCATCGCCAAAAAAATTGTAGACAACTATTCTGAATATACAGATGAGGAAAAATCTGCGGCTTTGCAAACCCTCGCGACTCGACGTAATACAGGCAGCTATCTGCTGGCCACATTGAAAAAAGAAAAGATCCCCCGCAGTGATATATCGAGTGTGATTGCCCGCCAATTGAGACGCGTCCTGGGACCTTCATTCATCGACTGGTGGGGTTCCATGGAATCCATGACCAAGGACAAACAACTGGCGATGGATCGTTACAAATTCCTGCTCACCGACGCATACATGGCAGGAGCGGACCTGACAAACGGGAAGGCTCTGTTCTCCGCTGTCTGCGCAAGCTGCCACAAGCTTTATGGAGAGGGTGGAGAAATTGGCCCTGAACTCACCGGCTCGAACCGGGCTAATCTGGAATATATCCTCACCAACATGATCGATCCGAATATGGAGGTCGCTGATTCCTACAAACTGGTTACCATCAATACACGGGATGGACGCACATACGCAGGCAATATTTACCGTGAAGACAATCAACGCATCACGCTTCGCATAGTAGGTCAGGATCTTGTCATTCCCAAAGCGGAGATCCTTTCCCGGGAAACTTCCCCATTGTCCATGATGCCCGAAGGCATGCTTGATGCGCTCTCCGACCAACAAGCGCGTGACCTCATCGGTTATCTGAAAACAAAGCATCCTATTGAATGATGAAGCTTTGGAACATTGCCTGCATTTGGTTGATTTGTTGTCACATTGTGCGCGCCGACGAACGTCCCAACATATTGATTTGCATTTCGGATGATCAATCATGGGCGCATACAGGGGCCAATGGGGATCCAGTGGTTCGAACGCCTGCCTTTGACCGAGTGGCCAGGGAAGGCCTTCGCTTTGTGCATTCCTTTTGTGATGCTCCAACATGCGGCCCTTCACGCAGTGCCATCCTGACCGGGCAACCCATTTGGCGACTGGAGGAAGCAGGCAACATCCACAGCACTCTCCCGGCCAAATTCGCGACCTATACAGGCGAGTTGCAGAAAGCAGGTTACAAAACGGGATATACCGGGAAAGGATGGAGCCCAGGCAAACTCGCCCCCGGTGGTCGCAGTGAGAATCCAGCAGGAACATCATACGCCAAACGAAACTTGCAACCGCCTTTCAAGGCCATCCGAAATACGGACTATGCAGGTAACTTTGATGATTTCCTTGACGCAGTGGAAAAGGAAGCACCTTTCTGCTTTTGGCTGGGCACAAGTGAACCACATCGTGCCTATGAAAAGGGAGCTGGAAAACGAACTGGAAAAGATCCGGCCAAGGTTATTGTCCCTTCGATTTTCCCTGACAATGCCATCGTGAGAAGCGACATCCTGGACTACTACGTTGAGGTTGAGCACTTTGATTTGATGGTAGAGAGGGCCATCGCCTCTCTGGAAAAACGAGGGCATCTTGACAACACGATTGTGGTCGTTACCAGCGATCATGGCATGCCCTTCCCTCGCGCCAAAGCCAGTCTTTATGACTGGGGATCAAGGGTCCCTCTGGCTATCAGGTGGCCGAGAGGTATTCGCAATCCAGGCCGTGACGTGAAGGATTTTGTTCATTTGAGCGATCTCGCACCGACATTTATTGAGGCAGCCGGAGCAGATGTTCCCAGTATGATGACAGCCAGCAGCTTGATGAAAATATTTTCCGGTCAAAAAATGAATGATCGCGATGCCGCCTACTTTGCCATGGAGCGACATGACGGATGCCGCGAGGGTGGTAAGGGGTATCCCTGCAGGGCTGTGAGAACTCAGGACTACCTTTATATCTATAATTTCGAGCCAGGCCGATGGCCTTCCGGATCACCCGACCCCCGTGTGTGCGCCCGTTCGATTCCTTTTGGTGAGATCGACACGTCGCCCACCAAATCATTCATGATGGAGCGTCGTTGGGAGCATGGTATCGCACATTTGGCAGAGCTCAGTTTCGGTATGCGACCCGCAGAGGAACTATACGATTTGAAAAAGGATCCAGAACAATTGGCAAATGTGGCAGGGTTGATCGAGTATTCCGCGATACAACATGCCAGACGACGCCAATTATTTGATCATTTGAAGAAAACACATGATCCGCGAGTTGTGGGCGGAAAGGTCGACTGGGACCACTATCCATACTACGGAAACATCTCAACACCCGGCTGGAAAGTCACTGAAAAGAAGGACTGAACAAGTCTCGCGTTTTTATGACCACCTTCAAAACGACCTTCGCCTTTTTGCTTACCTTGACATCCATGATGGCCAGACCCAACGTCATGATTCTTAGTGAACATGAAACCCCATACAGATCAGCAAAGTGAGATTCGAGCAGGACAGGAGAAGAGCGGTTACTGAGTGCTTGAGGTGGCCGAAGACAGTGAAAAAGATTTTGGTCTCAGGCGCTGGCTTCGAAGGATTTACTGCCCCATTACCGAGCCTTCCAATAGGGAAGCGGCGCCTTGAACAACAACCAGGTCAGCTGCCACCTAAGTCATTATCACGGCACAGTTCAAAAAGGCCCCATTGCACTTCAGATCTGATTTGGTGGTCCACATGCAATACTCAGTGTCTTTTATGTGTATGTAACCAAAAAGTAAGAGGAAATATCCTATGAAATCACGCATTCGCACTTATCTGGCCTTCATCGCCCTGACTACCTGTCTCATCCAAAGTCAGGAAAACCCAGACTCTCGCCCCAACATCGTTTTCTTCCTGGTCGATGACCTGGGGTGGACCGATCTGGGTTGTTATGGAAGCAACTTTTATGAAACCCCAAACATAGACAGCTTTGCCATGGATGGTGTGAAGTTTAATAGTGCCTACGCAGCCTGCCATGTTTGTTCTCCGACTCGCTCCAGTATCCTGACCGGAAAATATCCGGCTCGTAACAACATGACGGATTGGATTCGTGGAAGGAGAGATTTTCCTTTCCAGCAATACCTCAATGTAAAGACCGGACAGTTCCTGCCATTTGAAGAAATTACCCTCGCTGAAACGTTGCGCAGCCATGGCTATGCGACCGGGGCCGTTGGGAAATGGCACTTGGGAAAAGCGCCCTCCACTCCGGACAAACACGGTTTCGATTGGCATGTTCCCCGTCATTGGAACGGTGGAGCGCCCAATCGAACTTTCTACGCTCCGTATGGGTTGAAAGGGCTTGAGGACGCACCTGATGGTGAATATCTGACAGATCGACTGACGGATGAAGCCTTGGGTTTTATTGAAAACAATAAGGACCAACCATTCTTCCTCTACTTGGCCCACTTCGCCGTTCATGACCCCATCCACGGCCGCCCTGATTTGGTTGAGAAATATGAAACAAAATTAAAAGAAAACCCAGTTAACGGTAATCAACCATATGTGCTCGAGGGAAATCCGGATGCACATGAGCCTCTCAGTCGTGATCATCTGGACGAAATAATCGATCAGGAGGACTGGAATGGCTACGGGGTATTGCCTCAAAGCACCGTCAAAATAAAACAATATCAGGATAATACCCAGTTTGCAGGCATGGTCGAAGCGGTTGATCAGAGCTTTGGTCGTATTCTAAATGCGCTCAAGAACTGGGGACTTGAAGACAACACGATTGTTATTTTCTCGGCAGATAACGGAGGCATGGCAGGCATGAACGTCGGGAATCCGAAACGAAAAGTTTCTGAGGATCAACTCGACATCGCTTTTTCCACTTCGGTCTTACCATTGCGCGGCGCCAAAGGCTGGCTTTATGAGGGAGGAGTGCGCGTACCCTGTATCGTCAAATGGCCGGGAGCAGGCAACAAGGGAATGGTGTCTGAGGAACCGATCATCAGCACCGACTTTTATCCATCCATTTTGGAGATGGCAGGATTGCCTTTGGCACCGGAACAACATCAGGATGGCGTCAGCATTGCCCCCCTCTTAACAGGTCAGCAATCCTTGGATCGCGATGCCATTTACTGGCATTTCCCCCACTACAGCAACCACGGCATGCAGCCTCCAGCGGGTGCGATTCGAAGCGGTGATTTCAAATTGATCGAGTATTTCGAAAATTATAATGTGCAACTTTTTAATTTACGCAAAGACATCGGGGAGCAGCAGAATCTTGCCGAAAGCATGCCTGAAAAAGTTGCTGAGCTAAGGGCAAAACTACGAGCCTGGCGAAAAGATGTGGACGCACAAATGAATCAACTCAACCCAGATTACGATCCTCTGTCCGGGATTTAGTCTACAAAAAATCATTGGCAAAGCGGTCTCTCCTTCCTTGAAGTCGAGTCTGACTCCTTCGAATGGAACGATATCGCTTTTTCAATGATCCAATAAGAATGAAATCGCCTCGGGTATCCACCCGCTGTCCCATCGGTGTTCCCGCGGTGGTTCCATGACGTAGCGGTGAGGAACACCTTCTTGAACCATCAGCGCATGGAGTTGCGCTCCTCCCGAAGTTCTGACGACACCATCGCAATTGAAATAAAACAAGCGAGCTTTGTTCCCCAGATCTTTCCCTCGGGTTTTCAATAGATTGGAAAGTCGGTAAGCTTGAAAATTTGCAGCACTTCCGAACCGCTCATGCAGCCGCGATTCCAGATCGTACCCTTCTCCGTAAGGCCCCATGTCTATGCGAATCCCAGGATCCCAGGCAGCGACCTTGTGAAACATCTTTGGATGACGTAACAGCAGGCTCACCGCCCCCCTGCCCGATTTACTGAAACCAATCAAATATCGTCCTTCTCGGTCTACCCGGACCGGGTAATGAGCTTCAATAAATGGAATCACCGTTCTCATAAGATGACTTTCATCCTGCTTGTCAGGGTTTTCATCGTGATCGATATACCAGGGTTTCGCAGTGAACGACGGGGACGCACATATGATTTCATACTGGTTGTGAACATTTAATGCATGCAACTCCATGAGCCCGTCGCCATGTTTGAGAAGTCCGTCTTCGTGTACAGGAAGGACAAAAAGCGTTGGGTAACGTTTTGATGGATCAAAATCATCAGGCAGCAAAATCCGGAGTGATGTCTTATGTGCTTGATGAGGTGATTTCAGCGAATGAACATGGATTTGGGTTTCGCCGGTTTCAGCTGTCTGTCCAAGAAGCACATCACCGCAAGAAAAAAGATTCCCGATCAATATTAACTTTGAAATCTTAAGATAAAGTTCATAACAGGAATGTCGATCAGTCAAGGGTGTCACCATGGATAAAACTTTAATCAACCGCCATGAAGTCACAACCAGAATATGCCTTCTTCTGGTTGGAATCTGTCTACTGAATATCCTGATTGAATCTGCGTTGGCGACCATGGCCGCTCCCGAGGATCAACCACCAAATATCATTTTCATTCTTGCCGATGACCTTGGTTGGTCGGAACTGGAATGTTACGGCAATTCATTCAATGAAACACCAAACCTCAATCGCCTCTCTCAGGATGGAATGCGGTTCACCGATGCTTATGCGGCTGCGCCTGTTTGCTCTCCATATCGCGCCGCACTCCTTACAGGCAAGCACCCGGCACGCATTGGCATCCTCGATTTTTTACGCCCGGATTCAGTCAACGCACTGGACACTTCATACATGACTCTCCCGGAATCATTGAATGAACATGGCTATGCGACTGGTATGATTGGTAAATGGCATCTCACCGGATACGCCTACCATGGCGCGGCACGAGAAATACGCCCGGGGGATCATGGATTTGACTGGGACTTCGGAGGAGAAATCAAAAGTGTCGGCAACGGTGCAAATTTCTGGCCCTACGTCTTCCGCGATCAACCCATACCCTGGATTAACATACCCAAGAACCGGCTTGGAAAGGAAGAATACCTCACCGATCGACTGAATGTTGAAGCGGTTGATTTCGTGCAGCAACATCGTGACGAGCCCTTTTTCCTGCTGCTCAGTCATTACGCGCCCCACACGATACTGAATGGTCGTCCGGATTTGGTGGAGAAATACAAGGCAAAGCATGCACCAGGGAAATCCACTCGCAACCGCTGCTATTTATGTGAAGACAAGGGGCTGGGAAGAGGCGATCCAGACCACCATTGGGCAGGAGACCATAACCCACATTTGGCTGCGATGCTGGAATCGATTGATGAAGGCGTAGGGATGCTGATGGAGAAGCTTGAGGAGCTTGATCTGACAAAGAACACGATTTTAATCTTCACAAGTGACAATGGAGGCGAGACCAATGTGACTTCAAACACACCTCTCAGGGGTGGAAAAAGTGAACTCTACGAAGGAGGAATCCGAGTGCCTTTGATTGTACGCTGGCCAGCAATGATTCCAGCTGGAGTAACGTGCAATCAGCCAACACAAAACACCGACTTTTACCCGACACTGCTGGATGCCGCCAGCATCAGGAAACCTTCCGGGGAGATCGTTGACGGATTATCCATACTCGATACCTGGAAGAACCCGCAACAGCTTATTCCCAGAGATTATATTGCCTGGCACTACCCATTGGAACGACCTCATTTTCTGGGAGGTGTCTCGGCAAGCGCCATACGATCTGGTCCTTGGAAGCTAATCGAACATCTGGAAAGCGGCTATCTCCAGCTTTATTCACTGCACAAAGACCCGGGTGAAACAACCAATCTGGCCGAATCTGAAGTCGCCATGACATCCAGATTACATCAGGCATTAATCGATTGGCGTGCCAGCGTGAGCACCACTTCTCTTCCTGCGTCCAATCAATAGGCAAAAACTTAAATCTGGTTCATCCCGCAAGTCTTTGATTGTCAATCAAGTGATTTTCATGTTTGAATAAAAACGATCTGATCCCATTATGAAAGCAAGAGGCACCCATCTTTCCCTGATATTCATCTTAGTATTATGCTCAGATTTATATGCTCAAGAAAACTGGTCAAGATTTCGCGGACCCAATGCAGACGGAGTTGTTGATAACGATCCCCGACTGCCCACGAAGTGGAGTAAGACGGAAAACATTCTCTGGAAATCGGACATTCCCGGCCTGGGCTGGTCCAGTCCGGTCATTTGGGGTGACAAAGTATTCCTGACAACCGTCGCCAGTGATGGGCAGTTTGAAAAACCCAAGCCCGGTCTTTATAACGGCGAAGGTCGAAAGGAAATACCAGGCGGCATGCATCGCTGGCTGGTTTACTGCCTGGATATCAACACAGGTCACACACTTTGGAAGCGTGAGGTGCACAAGGGCACTCCACCTGTAGGACGTCACCCGAAAAACACCTATGCCTCGGAAACCCCCTGTGTTGATGGCGAACGTCTTTATGCACTGTTTGGAGATCTTGGACTGTACTGTTTCGATCACAACGGAACACCACTCTGGGAATCTCTGATTCATCCGGAAGAAACCATGCGAGACTATGGGGCGGCTGCGTCGCCTGTGGTGCATGAAAATCAGGTAATCATTCAATATGACAATGCCAAATCCTCTTTCATCACCGCCTTGGACAGCAAAACCGGCAAGCAGCGCTGGCGCACACCCCGAGAGGAAAAGACCACCTGGGCTACTCCTTTTATCTGGAAAAATGAGTTACGCACTGAGGTAGTCACTGCAGGCAGAAAGCGTATTCGCTCCTATGATCTGAATGGAAACGTCCTCTGGTCGATGGACGGCCGGATGTCTGTTCTGACCATCCCTTCACCCTTTGCAGCGAATGGATTACTTTATGTGACATCCGGATATTTTCAGGATCGACGGCGACCGGTCTGGGTCATCCAAAGCGGGGCAAGTGGCGACATCAGTATTGATGAAAACCAAAGGAAAGGTGCTTTTGTAGAGTGGCACCACCCAAAACTGGGCCCCTACAACACAACCCCAATCGTTTATGGAGAGTACTACTATACGCTCCTTGATCAGGGCATGATGACCTGCCACCACGCGCTTACCGGGGAAGAAATTTACGACCGCACACGATTCCCGCTTTACACAAGTTTTACGGCATCTCCCTGGGCCTATAATGGTAAACTATTTGGCCTTGCTGAAAGTGGAAAAACATTCGTTCTAAAAGCTGGCCCCGAATTTGAAATAATTGAAACAAACGACCTGGATGAGTTGTGCATTGCCACTCCCTCCATCGCACAAGGTAAACTCTTTATTCGAACCGCCTCCTCCGTTTACTGTATCACGAATAAATAAGTCCTTCTGAATCGATGAGTGATGCAACTGGCATCAATGGCAGCCCGATGAACAAAACAACTTTCAAGTCTATCTGTCTCGTCTGGCTGACCTGCTTATTGTTCGGCCGCGCTCAGGTTCATGCCCAAACACCCTTTCGATTGGAGCGAAATGAAGTGGTCGCCTTTCTAGGTGGTGCCAATATGGTTTATCTACAGAAGGCAGGTTATCTGGAATCCATCCTGAGCGGACATTTTGTGCAATCATCCCCCCAGTTCCGGGATCTGGCATGGGAAGCGGATACGGTATTCCGACAGGGAACGGTGATCGAACGATGGCGCAAACGAGCGCATTTCGATCAGGACGGAGGATTGGGGGATTTGAACAATCAGTTGAAGCGGATTGGGGCCAGCATGATTATTTCCCAATTTGGCCAATCGGAATCATTAGAGGGTCTTGAACCACTGGCCGCATTTTCAGAAGCTTACTCAAGACTCATTGAATCGTGGTTGAAGGATGGCCGCAGGGTTGTCCTGCTGACTCCCACCCCATTCGAGAACTCTGACAACCCTCACCTGCCAAACCTTGCGCAGCAAAACGAAATCTTGAGTCAGTATGTAAATGTCATCCGTCAGCTGGCCAAAAAACATCGTGTGTTCCTTGTGGACCTTTTTCATCAGGCAACCAGCAATGCAACATCCAATGGACGACACATCAGCCCTGAAGCGCACCCTATCATTGCAACGCAGATCGCCAATCAGCTTGGCATCGACTCCCATTCACATGATGCGCTCCATCCCCTGAGAAGAGCGGTCATTGAAAAGCATCGGCTTTGGCTCAACTACTGGCGCCCTACCAACTGGAAATTATTGTTTGGTGATGACGCCAGGCGACAGTTTACTAAAGGTCCTATTTCACTGCGTGAAGAATGGCTGACCTTGCCACGGATGATCGCAGAAGCTGAAGAGCGTATCCAGCGCATCGCAATACATGGCACCGATCCGGGGCCAAATCGTCCTCCAAAGGAAATCTTGCATGGGGATCCTCAAGCGAATATCGAAAAGGAGCTGGCAGCGTTTACGCTACCGGAAGGCTTCAGCGTTAATCTTTTCGCTTCCGAGCACCAAGGACTCACATCCCCTCTGAATGTGCGCTGGGATCCATCGGGGCGCATGTATGTCACCACCACCACCACCTACCCTCACGTTTTCCCCGGCGATCTTCCCAACGATAAAATCATTGTTCTGGAGGACAAGGATCGCAACGGGGTCGCAGACAGCTCGACCGTGTTTGCGGATGGCTTGAATATTCCAACTGGTATCGAATGGGGGCATGGAGGCATTTATGTCGGCCAAAACACGGAGATACTTTTCCTCAAAGATACCGACGGTGACGGTCAGGCCGACCAGCGGAGGGTTCTCCTGAGTGGTTTTGGTGACGGGGATTCACATCAGACGATAAACTCCTTCATATGGAGTCCGGATGGCCAACTGTATTTTGGCCATGGAGACGGGTGTGAGTCACGAGTGGAAACGCCTTGGGGCACCAGCGCTTTGTTCAATGCAGGATACTTTAAACTGCGCCCGCTTAGACTTCAGCTTGTGCCGTTCCTTGAAGCTCATATGGGACCTGGCAATCCCTGGGGAATCGACTTCGATCCTTGGGGTCAGAGCTTCGGAGTAGACGGCGCTGGAGGAGTAAGCTGGCTGGCTCCTGCTCAAGTGCCAACAACTCATCGACGCAAGTTCCCGAGAATCGGCAATCCCGGAGGCTATTGCGGGATTGGTTACCTTGGCAGCGAGAGTTTACCTGCCCACATGCGTGGAACTTTTGCGATTGGAGATTACAAGGCGAATCGGGTAAGCCGCTTTTCCATATCCGATCATGGTTCTGGCTTTGCTCTTACCTGGGAGGAACCGCTGCTCAGCTCAAGTCACCGTAATTTCAGACCGGTTGATGTCAAGGAGGGGCCTGATGGCGCTGTCTACGTGGTTGATTGGTATAACCCGATCACCTGTCATCAGGATGATGCTTTTCGAGATCCAACTCGAGACAAGGCACACGGACGAATCTGGCGCATCTCCATCGCAGATCACAGGAAACAAAAAAAGTCAGGAAGGCCAGTAGACCTCCTGAAAGCGCCGATCAGTGAAACCATTCAAGGGTTAAAAGCTCCAGATTCATGGACACGTTATCAGGCGAAACGCGCGCTCACCGGTCACCCGGTTTCAGAAGTCGCATCAGCACTTGATGCATGGGTTCGCACTCTGGATCACAAAAACCCGGATCATGCCTCCCTGCTCTACGAAGCGCTGATGTCCTTTGCCTCCATTGAAACGGTGCGTCCCAACCTGCTCCGCCAGCTGTTGAGGTCATCGGATATGCGAATCCGCGCTGCTGCAACAAAATTGATCGGGCGTTGGCATGATCGAATAGATGCGCCGCTGGAACTTCTTTCCGAATCTATCCATGACATTGAGGGCCGTGTCAGATTGGAAGCCATCGTGGCATGCTCTGCTATCTTATCACCGCGCTCCATGCAGGTCGCGGTGGAAGCGACCGATCACCCTGTGGATCAATGGATCGATTATGCATTGAAACAAACCATTCATCGACTGCTGCCCATTTGGTTACCCGTTTTTAAACAAGGTGAATCCCAATTCACAAAACCTGCTCATCTGGCTTTTATCCTGAATGAAATCAAGGACAGGGATGCTGTCAACAGTCTGAGGAGCATGGTTGATGCAGGCGCATTGAATAAAGCAGCAAACCGTAATGCGATTATTTCAATTCTAGCCAATGGAGATCCGGAGGATTTTTATCAATATGGAATCCATCCAGATCGGCACATGCGAAACAAAAAATACGATAGCGTGTCTCATGCTGTTATTTTGGAGGCACTGGCTCAAATTCTTGAAACCAATCCAGCAGCGTTACCGGAAAAAAACCTGCAATTACTGAAGGACCTGGCGCTCCACACGGATAAAAGGATTGGAATACCCGCATTGAAACTGATCGGCCTCGCAGGATTCAAGGATGCATCCGGGATCGTCGTCGAGATCGCCACCAGAGAAGACTACGACCCCGAGCTTCGGGTGGCGGCTTTGAGAGCAATGGGAGACCTTGATACAGCTGGGAACCGCAATAAACTCATCGATTTTGCAAGAAAAGATGCAAAGCCCATGCTTCGCTCGCAGGCCATCATGTCCCTTGCGCAATTCGATTTACCCTCCGCTGCAGAAGCTGCAGTGGACTATCTGGTAAAAGAAACAATCTCAGAATCATACGCCTCAAACGTCCTGGCCTCGTTGACTCATAAAGGGGGAGGATCCCATGCGCTTGCAGAAGCCCTTCAGAAAAACCCAATAAGTGCTGCCGTCGCAAAGCATCTGCAACGGATTCTCTACGCCTCAGGAAACCCTGATCCAGAGCTTCTGGCAGCATTGAATCAAGCGTCGATAGAATCGGATAAAGAGAGAGCTTACGATGCGTCTTTTATTCAGAACCTGGCTGGCAAAGCCCGCCGGGAAGGCAATACTCAAATAGGCCAAAGACTATTTTCACAGTTAGCTTGCAACGCATGCCATCAGGTCAGTGGTGTAGGAGGCTTGATTGGCCCCGAGCTTACAACCATTGGCTCCACCCTCTCTCCAGAAAGAATCATCGAAGAACTTCTCTGGCCTGATCGCCAGATCAAGGAAGGTTACACACCGGTTGAAGTAAACACCAAGGACGATCGCATCTTCATTGGATATGATCGAACCGCGCTTCAACGTCCAGAACAGGGGATACTCGTTTTGCAGGACACTGTTTCCCCCAAACTCATCCAAATCAATCAAGAAGAAATCCGTACATCAAAAAAACTCAGGAGTTTGATGCCGCAAGGTCTCACCGATGATCTCAGCGAAAAGGAACTTGCCCATCTCGTACATTACCTGACTCAACTAGGAACCCAATGATGCATCTCAATTCAGACCACTCCCAAGCAAAGCATGCCCGGCAATCCACAGGATTGACGATGAAACTCCGCTGGATGATCCTCGTATGGACGTTATTCTACTTCAACGTTGATCAAACAAACGCGAACGCTTCAGAAGGCGAGTTTTTCCGAATCTTCAACGGCAAAACACTGGAGGGTTGGTCTCCAAGTTTCCCACAGGCTTCGGAGGCATGGTATGTTCGTGATGAGTATCTCGTTGGTGAAGGTAAAAAGGGGCGCTGTTATCTCATCTATGACGGCAACCGTGACATTGCCGATTTCGAACTGAAGTTTTCGTATCGGTTTCCGGGTGAGGGAAACAGTGGGGTCAACATCCGAGCAGTAAAAGACCCCACTGGCAAACGCGATTATCAAGCATATCATGTGGACCTTGGCCATGCAGGAATCGGTGGCAAGGTGCTTGGAGCTTGGGATTTCCATACACCTGGACGCATCGAGCACCGGTGCTTTCGAGGTGATAAGCTGATCATCAGGGAAGATGATTCCCCTGTTATTTCACCTCTCAAAGATGCCGTTCAGGTGGAGGACATCAAGAAACACGATTGGAATAGTGTTCATGTGATCGTTCGCGGAAACCAATTTCAATTCTCCATCAATGGGAAACCTGCTGCACAATTTGAGGAGCACCTTCCGAAAAACCGCAGACTCAAGTCAGGCATGATTCAGTTTCAACTGCATGACCCTGATATGATCGTACACTTCAAGGACATTGAACTCAAAATATTGGATCGTGTTAAAACAGAATGAGGCGCTGTGCGCTGCCCACTTGCTTCCCTCAAATCCTCAAGGGCTGGCAACGGCGTGAGAGCCAAAGTAGCTCATTGAATACCGAAAATCCCCGCACAGTTCAAAGCGGAGCGATCGACCGGCACATGCAAGCCCTTTATCTGGCACAAGACTGCCCCCAAACTTACGGCAAAGACCGACAAAAGGTTCTAGGCAATGATGTCGTGCAGGACATGGCCATGCACATCCGTTAGACGATAGTCACGTCCAGAATAGCGGTAAGTCAGTTTTTCGTGATCCAAGCCCATGAGATGCAGAATGGTGGCGTGCAGGTCATGCACATGCACTGGATTATCTGCTGCGGAACAGCCAAATTCATCCGTCGCACCATATGTAAATCCTGGTTTAACGCCGCCTCCAGCCATCCAGACGGTAAATCCATAATGGTCATGGTCGCGGCCCTTGGTTCCTTCGGAGGTTGGCGCTCGCCCAAATTCACCTCCCCAGATCACCAGAGTTTCATCAAGCAAACCTCGATGCTTGAGATCGCGGATCAAAGCAGCGATCCCTTGATCACATTGATTCGCCAAGTCACGGTGGTGATGGATATTTCCATGTCCGGTATCCCAGGCAATGTCATAGCCATCAATCGAATGCGAAATCTGCACCATTCTTACCCCCCTTTCCACTAAACGTCTGGCGATCAGACATCCTTTTGCAAACTCGGATTCCCCATAGAGATCCTTGGTTGCGGAGGTTTCTCTGGTGGTATCGAATACGTCGGGAACCGCAAACTGCATCTGAAACGCCATCTCCATGGCCTGAATGCTGGAATCCAGTTGCTGATCCTGCACCTGCCTCCGGAGGTCCAGGTGGTTCAACTGGCTTAATAAATCTGCCTGACGCCTCTGTTCACTCCTTGAAAGATGCGGATTTTTCAAGTGGTTGAGGATGCGGTCAGGCGTCATTTCCGCGATGTTGGCGTAAACCCCCGAGTAGGCCCCCGGTAAAAAAGAATTCCCCCAGTGTGCGGCTTTACCACGGGGTTTGGCGCGAGGACTCATGGCTACCAGGCCCGGTAATTCCTGATTTTCGCTTCCCAGCCCGTAGCAGAGCCAGGAACCAAGACTGGGCCGACTCGGTTGAAGGTGTCCCAGATTAAACATCATCATCGCACCCGCATGCTCGGGAATATCCGTATGCATGGAATGAATAAAACATAAGTCATCCACACACTCGGCGGTGCGAGGAAAGATCTCGCTGACCCATTTTCCGCAGCGGCCATGTTGATTGAACGCGAACGGCGAAGGCAGCAGTCCATTCTTGGTATTGCGAAGTGTCTTTCGATTGACAATGTCGGGGCGTTCTCCGGCATGCTTTGCAATCAAGGGCTTGTAATCAAAAGTATCCACCTGAGAAGGCCCCCCGGGCATGAACAGTTGGATCACATGTTTGGCCTTGGGAGCGAAATGAGGCGCTTTGGGTTCCAATGGAGATCGCGCCACTTCGGTTTTGCCATTGGCAGCCCCAAGCATTTGCGCCAGCCCCAGCCCCCCAAAACCAGCTCCCAGGCGATGCAGTGCTTCTCGTCGCGTGAGACCGTTGTAAAGATCATGATGTAAGTTCATAGGACAGTTCTTTTCAAAAGATCATCGGATATACATGAATTCATTGGATGCAAGCAACGCCTGACAATACAACTCCCAGGGAGACAGAGCAGACTGATTGCCATCGGACTGATCCAAAAAAGTCTCGGCAGCCCTGGTTTCCTCTTCACTCGGAGACCTGCCGTGGATAAGCCTGTAAACGGCATCAATACTGCCTGTGTTTTTTTCGAAATCCGCTTTCACACGCTTGGTCAGGGCCTTGGCTCGATCCACCATGAATGGACTGTTGAGCATGAACAAGTATTGCTGAGGAATCACATTGCGCGTGCGTTTGGCGGCCGTACCTCGAGGAATTGGGAAATCGAATAATCTGAGGAATTTATCAGATTCAGTGGGATCGTTACGACTGATCCTGGCGTAAAGTGTGCGTCGATGGCTCGAAGCAATGTTGTTCACCGATGCCCCCCCTTGAATGAGATCCAGTTCTCCCGTCACCGTGAGTAGAGAATCCCTCCAGGTTTCCACGTCCATTCGCCGGGGATCCATGCGCCATAAAAGACGGTTATCCGCATCCACGCTGAAACAAGGTTCGACGAATCGACTGCTGGATCGATAAGTGGCTGAAGTCATGATCAGACGGTGCAATTGTTTGAGCGAACCGCCGGACTCAACAAAATTCGCCGCTACCCAGTCCAGAAGCATGGGATGCGTAGGTTTTTGTCCCAGTTTCCCAAAGTTGTCAGGTGTTCTTACGAGAGCACGTCCAAAATGATGCATCCACACACGGTTCACAAAGACACGATTCGAAAGTGGATTCGAAAGATCAGCAACCGCTTCAGCCAGTTGAGCGCGACCGCTTCCTCGGTCGAAATGCTGACGATCTTCACCGGCAAGAATGCGAAGGAAGCGCCTTGGCGCCAGATCTCCTTTCTTGAGTAGGTTTCCCCGCAAGGCCACATGCATGTCCTTGTCGTCCGTGTCGTGCAAGGTATGGGCGTATGCGTATTTGGCTGGAGCCTCTGCCTTCACACGTTTGAACGCCTCTTCCATCTCCATGATTTCATTTTTTGCTTTCTCGCCTGCTGCGCCCTCAAGGGCTTTTGCAGCCTTGCGCCGTTCCTTGAGCCGGGCGTCAAATGCGCGGATGCGCTTCTGCCCCTCTTCGAAGGCGCGCACTGTGGATGCATCCACCAGTGGAGTCTCCCCTTCCCTCGTGTTGTTGAATACCCCCGCTATGGAGTAATAATCCTCAATGGGAATGGCATCGAATTTGTGATCATGACAACGCGAACAAGACACGGTCAATCCAAGCAAGCCCCTTGAGAATGTATCCACTCGATCATCAAGGGTTTCGCCTTTGGCTTGCGCAATGCTTTCCGGATCGCCTCCATCCGACGTATAATTGGGACCCAAGGCGAGAAAGCCAGTGCCAACGGCAGCCTCGGAGTCCAGATGATCACCTGCGATTTGATGACGAATAAATGCTGAAAAGGGCATGTCTTCATTGAAGGCTCTGATCACCCAATCTCGATAATGGAACCCCATGGGATTCGATCTTCCGTCCTGTGTCCAACCTCCAATTTCGCTATATCTGGCCACGTCAAGCCAGTGGCGCGCCCAACGTTCACCGTATTGCGGACGGGCTAATAACGCGTCAATCATTCTTGCCACCGCGCCGTCGTCCAGAGATGCTTTTGGCCCGTTCTCCAGCTGTTCACTCCATTGAGCTAATTCGGAAGCAGATGGCGGCAATCCAATCAAATCAAGGAAGGCTCGTCGGACAAATATCTCTGCCCTCGCAGGCTCAGCCTGAGGTAAACCCGCCTGATCCAGACGCGCGGCCACAAACAAATCAATCGGGTTCTTGATACGAAACGAAGAATTGGGAGGTAAGGGCGACTCAGGCTTTTTGATGGGGCGATAAGCCCAATGGCGTTTTTCCTGTTCCCAGTCATAAGAGCCCGATGCACGCGCACGCTTTTTGGTCGCTGGCCATGGAGCCCCGTATTCGATCCAGCGACGCAACAAAGCCAACTCCTGAGTAGTTAAGGCTGGGGAAATTGCAGGATGCACTTCCCCTTCAGAACTGGCTGAAAAGATCTGCAGCAAGAGACTTTCTTCGGGCGCTCCAGGGACAAGAGCTGCCCCGGATTTACCTCCCTCGATAAGATGATCCCTTGAATCCAAGCGAAGGCCAGCCTCCTGGCGTTGCGATGCCGCACTATGACAATCGTAGCAGCGATCAATCAGCAAGGGGCGTATCTTGGATTCGAAATACCGAACTTGCCCCTCGGAAAAACCGTTTGCTTTGCCTGAATAAGTAGCAATCCAACATAATGTGGTGCCTACGATATTCATGAGCCAATGAACGCTTTTAATGTTAAGATGCATGAACTTCTGTGACACGAGTCAGTTGGTTTTCCTTGGGTTCCTAGAAAGTTTAGCAAATTATGTATTCTTCATTCAAACTTCAATTTCAAGACGCATGCTGGTGGATGCCGTCTAGGATAATGACAGTCTCCAGCAATTGATCGCATGAAGAATCCATGAACAGGGTTTTCCCTATGATTGAAACATATCTCTTCTGATTACAGAAGCAAAACCAGCGTGTCTGTGAATCAATAGGGCACCTTCAATCTCGCATCATCCCGAAAAGTTCATCACGGCAATTGGATTCCAATAGGAGCACCGGGGCCAAGATGGATCCCAAGCACGATCCAGAGAATCATCAAAACTACACCTGTGATCAACATCCAGATCGAATAAGGGATCATCATCGCGGTCAGTGATCCGATTCCAAAATCCCCCTGCCAGCGGCGGGCAAAGATCAAGACAAGCGGGAAATACACCATGAGGGGCGAAATGATGTTGGTGGCGCTGTCCCCCACACGATAGGCGGCGGTTGCGCCCTCCGGGCTGACGCCCAACAACATGAGCATGGGGACCAGGACCGGTGCGAGCAAGGCCCACTTTGCGCTCGCAGAGCCTACGAACAAATTCAGCACGGCCGAAAACAACACAATCAATCCGAGAACGACGGGCAATGGCAGGCCGCTGGACTTGATCGCTCCGGCTCCATGCACAGCGGAAATCATGCCGAGATTCGACCAATTGAACATCGCCACGAAATGCGCTGCCGCAAAAGAGAGAACAAGATAGTACCCCATGTCCTTCATCGAATCCGTCATCATGCGGACCAGGTCATCACTCGATTTAATAGTACCAGCTGCCGACCCATAGCACCAGCCCGCAGCCAGAAAGAGAATCATGAATCCACCAACGAGAGATTTGAAAAACGGGGTTGCAGTGACATACCAGGCCTGGCCTTCTGTGCCCGGACCATCATTTAACAAAGGGGTACCTGGGCCAAAGGTCATCCCCAGCCAGAGCAACGCAACACCGAGAACGGCGAGACCCGCGCGACGCAGACCTTTCTTCTGCCCCTCAGTCAGAGGTTTATCTTCCTTGCCGAAGGCTTCCTTGTGCGCCCCGCCTGGGATCCATTTACCAAGCGGAGGCTCGATGACTTTGTCGGTAACATACCAGATCACCGGCAGGTAGATCACCAGCAAGGCCGCGATGAAGAACCAGTTGCCGGCAATGTTCATCGTCCAGCCCGATTCAAGCTGTGCGCCCTCGACTGCCGCCTCAGTGATGCCAAACAATAGGGCATCAAGCTGCCCCGGAGTGAAATTAGCCGAAAACCCACCGGAGACCCCGGCAAAAGCTGCAGAGATCCCGGCAAGAGGGTGTCGCCCGGCAGCGGCAAAAATGATAGCGGCCAGTGGAATCACCACAACGTAACCGGCATCAGCAGCATGGTTTGAAAGCATGGCAACCAGAGCAACGGTTGGGGTGAGGAGCCCCTTGGGCGCATGACGCATCGCGGATTTGATTCCGCTCGCGAAAAGCCCGGATCGTTCCGCGACTCCGGCACCCAGCATCACTACCAAAACGTAGCCGAGAGGGTGGAAATGCGTGAATGTCTTGGGCATTTCCACCCAGATCTTTTGGATATTCTCCGCCGAAAACAGGCTCTTTGCAGTCAGGACCAAAGGCGCAGAGCCATCTTCCTTCAGTTTGGTCGGATGGGCAGCGGAAACGCCCCCCCATTCGCAGAGCACGGAGATCACCAGCAAAATCCCAATCAGAAAGGCAAATATGAACACAGGATCCGGAAGCCGATTCCCGGTTCGTTCTACGAATCCTAGAAATCCATTATGAGTTGAGACTGATACTTTCTTTTTCATGGCAATCATGAGAGTCCAAGACATTGACTGGACTCATTAGGGCTTGCAGACCCGAGTGTAATTGTCAGTAACATACTGCTTCAGGCATTGATAGACAATCCTCGTCTGCTATCGCCTCTTGAGTCTCAGATCACCACCAGCATCACTGAACAGACACACAAGATCCTTCAGACGATTCGAAAAATTCATGGTGAAAAGATCGGGGTTTTCCAGATACCACCGCACTCAAGATCCTGGCCTCGCTCCTGATCTTCTGGTGGATGAGACAGGAATTATCGGCGTCGATCAAATGAGTATTCATTGGATATCGGGCCGTCCTCTGGATCGAATTGGGTCAAGGAAACATGACCATCACCGAATAATGTAGACCATTTATAAGACTTCTGATGCCAGGTCAATCGGGGTAATTTAGGATTCTTCCTGTCATCTTCACTCCACCAGCCAACGCGATAGGCCCCCCAGGATGAAAAAATGACGAAACGGCTTGGGTTCAATAGTGCGGATTGGCGCACGCTTGTTTTGTCATCGATATTCAGGCTGTAAATAACAGGGTTACCTTCTCCTTCAGGGGAATAAAGATTAGCCATGTAAGAAGCCCCGTAATCCTCATACTGGGAATGGCCCGTATCGGCAACACTTTGCTTGTCACTCGGGCAATGTGCCACTTCTACGGCTGCATTGGTGCTCGTGCCGACGCCCAGGTAGGCATTGAGATAACGATCTGCGGCGGTCACTTTATCGTATCCATCAAGCAATCCAGCCCGTCCCACCCAACTGTTCTGCGTGACAAACCCGTTCTTGGCCCGCTTGGGAGGGAACACGCCTTCGAAATCATCCACATACATGGTACTCGCGAATCCGACCTGTCTGATATTGTTCAGGCACTTTGTAATCTTCGCCATGCCCTTGGCTTTGCTGAGCGCAGGCAAAAGCATTCCAGCCAGTATGGCAATGATGGCGATGACGACCAGCAGCTCGATCAGGGTAAACCCTGATGATGGCAGTCTGATCTCAGGACGGGAAGCGGAATGCTCCATAGGGATTGAATGATCATGGAAGTTTTTTTTATTCATGGCTCACTGCTCTATAGAAGGCCTTGCCTTTCAACTGATCACTCGAGATTCGTGTCGGGCTCATGTCAGAGATGACTTTCCAGATACCATTCATCTCAGATACCTCTTCCAGATGTCCAGTGAATTCAATGACAATATGACCGTTTTCATCTCGAGACATCGACAAGGAGGGAGGAGTGGTCACTGGTGGTGCTGGAATGAAGGGTGAAAAGGCGCCAGTGGTATCATAACGGATGAACTCCAAGTCGAAGTTTGTCATTTCGATGGAGCTGCAGCAGTCCCCTATGATGAACCTGTTTTGATCCGTCGCCGCCTGAGCACTCACACCTTCCACGGCCAAGAGGACGTCGTCCCTCCAAGCGTAATAAAGCCCGTCCTGAGAATCGAATGCCATCCGGAAAGTATGGAAATCATCCGTATTGGTTGCTTCGAGTAATACAGCGCCTCCAAACCACTGGGTATTGCCTTCATTTATTTGCAGTATGTTTCTTTCACTACCGTTCGCCGCCCATAGTACCAATCCGTTTCCTTCATCAGCTGCCAGCTTGACGCGTATTTCAGCCGTCCAGGATCCACCTTCCGCGACCCCAAGTTCCCATGGAGTGGCGTCCTCAGTGTTGTGCTCGATCCACCCATTGTTTTCAGTGGAAATAAAGGTGAGCGCACCATCGGAAAGCTCAAAGTCAGTGAATCCGCCAGCATTCACCCAGTCACCCAGTAAATCAACCCCATCGAAGATCTGGCCTGCATCAGCGGTCAGTTGAAACTGAGTCGATTCCATTTGAGACACCGCAGTTGGGGAAAAGGCACCTGTCGTGTCATATCGAATATAGACAAGATCGATTTTGGACATGTTGATTCCACTGCAGCAATCTCCGACAATGAACCGATTGTTGCTGGATGGGGCCTGAGCCGGTGTGTTTTCGATGGAAATGAGTTCTCCATCGCGCCAGATAAAATACTCATTGGATCCCGATTCAAATGCCAGTCGGAAGGTATGAAAGCCATCACTGTTATCATCTTCGTTCAGGATGTTTCCGCCTAAAACCTGTGTACTGTCCGAATTGATTTGAACGATATTTCTTTCCTGTCCATTCGCACCCCAAAGCACGAGACCATTGCCTTCATCTGGCCGAACTCG
The DNA here is from genome assembly GCA_000383715.1 of Verrucomicrobia bacterium SCGC AAA164-E04. Taxonomy (GTDB): domain Bacteria; phylum Verrucomicrobiota; class Verrucomicrobiia; order Limisphaerales; family AAA164-E04; genus AAA164-E04. Next base: position 94,473 of record KB911839.1, on the reverse strand, counting down.
CACTCGGATCTCAGCCGTCCAGGAACCTCCACCAACCACACCTGATTCCCAGGGGGTTGTGTCGCTGTCATGTTGGATCCAGCCATTGTTGCTTGCTGAAACGAGAGTGAGATATCCGTCATGCAATTCAAACTCAGTAGTGCCCCCCTCGTTGGTCCATTGATTTTTTAATGTGTCCCCATCAAAAATTTCATTGGCAGCAGCAGTATATTCAAAATCGGCAGAATCAAGTTCGGTGACAGCCGGTGGAGAATAGGCTCCGGTTGTGTCGTATCGAATGTATTCCAATTCAACGGTGCTCATGAAAATTCCACCACAACAATCACCCACGATGAATCTGTTATTGGATGCAGGAGCCTGCGCTGGAACTCCATCAGGGGTGATAAGATTGCCGTCTCTCCAGACAAAATAAAGATTATCCTGCCATTCATAAGCAAGACGGAAGGTGTGGAATCCATTGATATTGGATTGCTCGTCAAGAATGCTGCCTCCCAGGATCTGCGTAGTGTCAGTGTTGATCTGAATGATATTCCTCGATACCCCATTGGCTCCCCATAGGGTAAGCCCGTTGCCCTCATCATCGGACAGCTTCACTCTGATTTCAGCAGTCCACGATAATCCGTCCGCGACTCCCGTTTCCCAGGGGGTCATGTCATTGTCATGCTGTAACCAGCCGTTGTTGTCTCCGGAAGTTAATTTCAGGACATTCCCACTGAGTTCGAGGGCGATATTTCCTCCAGCATTTTCCCACCCATTGACCAATGAACCATCCTCAAATATATCACCTGCACTCGCCAGATATTCAAATCCATCTGAACTTAATTCCGTTATTTTCGCTCCCCCATTTTGCACCTCAACGGAGGTCGCTTCAAACAGGTTTCCAGCCAGATCCTCGATCTTGCGTATGGTTAAATTGACCGTGGGACTCGCTTCGACCCCTTCGGTCACGATCACGACAGTCTTACCATCCTCTTTTACTTCAGCGGAGACGACCGTCCCTCCCGCGATCTCGTAGTTATCCATCAGATTGGCACCGCTTACCTCACCATGTTCGGTCGGAGAGAAGGCCTCTGTGGTATCGTATCGGATATGGGCGATGTCAACTTCCGTCATCAACAGACCGGAGCAACAATCTCCCACGATGAATCGATTACTGCTGGTGGAAGCCTGGGCTGGCACACCTGAAGGTGTGAGAAGCACATCGTCTCTCCAGATAAAATACAGCCCTTCGTTTGATGCATAAGCCATGCGGAATGTGTGAAACTCATTGGTGTTGTCATTCTGATCCAGCACTTGACCACCCAGTATTTGAGTATTCAGGTCATTGATTTGTATGATACCGCGCTCTTTTCCATTGGCAGCCCAGAACGCGAGTCCGTTTTCTTCATCAGGAAAAACGCTTACGCGAATCTCAGCTGTCCAGGAACCACCATCCGCAACGCCCAGTTCCCATGCAGTTTCGTCATTGTCGTGCTGAATCCAACCATTTTGATCTGCAGCAATGAGCGTAAGAAATTCCTCACTGATGTCGTATTCCAAAGTACCGCCGGCATTCTCCCATCCACCAACCAGCTCAAATCCGTCATAAATATCGGCAGCATCCGCCACATATTCGAAATCCTCGGAAAGCCGGAATACGGTGCTGCCAGCAACAGCGTTGACTGACAAAGACTCGCTGAATTCCAAAGTGATTTTATTTCCTGCTTTGAAAGCTGAAACCAGCGATGGTGAGGTAACATCCTGAGCACTGATGGAATGAAGGGTCATCACCAGGGCGAACTGGACCGTAAGGAAGCGTAAAGCCAAGTCGAGGACGTGTGCCAAGCCATCAACTGGGCGGATTGAGTGATACAATTTAGGGCCGTTCATACTCTCTAACCAACACCAACATTCCAAAAAAGCCTAACAAAAGCTACTTGTATGTTTTTAACACAAGTTAATTACAAATCGATGGGTTGGAAACTTCCATCAGGGTCCTTCTCTTCTCTCGCTGAGTTTCCAGTGTTTCAGTCGCATTTCGCGCAATTTCTGGCAATGGTCTCTCCAGCGGAAGATGAGACCATCGACGCGGTTCATAAGCCGCTTGAAGGTGTGATGCACTCATAATCACTGAATGACCAAGCCTCCCGAAGGAAAGAGAGCGTGGACTCCGAACGACTGTGCATGGGAGGGATTTTTGAGGATGCGGACCATCCCAAATCAGGGCTATTCAGGGTAACGCGAGGGACTCCAAATAAAAAACCCTATTGACTTTAGGAAGCGGCTTGCAAAATAAACATCGACACTGCTCCTCATTTCAGATTGATCGAAATATGAATAGCATAGATAGCATGACTCATCACAACTTGTTCAAACTGACATTCCTGTTTGTTTTACTGACCCTTTTTGATCAAGCGGTATACAGTCAGGAAAAGGCCAAACCAAATGTGCTGTTCATTGCCATCGACGATTTACGACCTGAACTGGCTTGCTACGGGGCATCGCATATTTACAGTCCAAACATGGATGCTCTCGCAGGAAGTGGCCGACGGTTTGACCATGCGTATTGTCAGCAATCTGTCTGCAATCCATCCAGATCAAGCCTGATGACGGGCATGCGTCCTGATTCGATTGGTGTCACTGGCAACCATATGCACTTTCGTTCCAATCACCCTGAGATCATTACCTTGCCCGAATACTTCAAGCAACATGGCTACGTCGCAACTGCGATTGGGAAGATTTATCACGGCGTGTTTCCTGAAGGGACCAGCAATACTCGATGGGACACGATGGGAGACCCTCAAAGCTGGTCCACGCCCGTGATCCGCTTCGGACCGCGCTACTATTACACTGAAGAAGGAATGGCATCGGCAAAAAAGGTCTTTCGACGCATCTACAATCCACAAAACCCCGCTCCGGATGACTGGACCAAGAAGCTGGTCTTTGGTCCGGCAACTGAATCACCGGATATAACCGACCCTGCACTCTACGATGGGAAGGTCGCCGATGCAGCCGTACAGACATTGCGTGAGTGGAAAAAGGGTGACAAACCCTTCTTCCTTGCTGCGGGATTCATCAAACCACATTCACCTTACGTGGCTCCAAAACGTTATTTTGATCTCTATGAGGAGATCGACTTGGCTTCTCACAAGGCATTTCCCGCGGATACTCCCGCTTTTGCTGGGCATGGATCGAGCGAATTACGCCGTTACACGGATCAACCCAAACGTGGGGAAATCCCGATTGAAAATCAACGACGTCTGCGACATGCCTACTTCGCCTGTGTCAGTTATATTGATGCGCAGGTCGGTCGCTTATTATCCGAATTGGACCGATCGGGGCTGAGTGAAAATACCATCGTTGTTCTTTATGGAGATCATGGATACCACCTTGGCGAGCATGGGCTCTGGGGTAAAACGACCAATTTCGAACTCGATACCCGCGTTCCTTTAATCGTCCGTGTGCCCGGAATGAAAGCGGCTGGCACCTCAAGTCCGTCTTTGGTGGAACTCGTCGATCTCTACCCGACACTGGTGGAACTGGCAGGACTCCCCTTGCCCAATCAGCTTGAAGGAAAAAGTTTTACCAGCATCCTGGATGATCCCAGCCATATCACAAAATCGGAAGCCTTCAGTCAATATCCCCGCAAAGAAGACCTGATGGGCTACTCGATGCGCACTCCCTCGCATCGCCTGACCCATTGGGTGCACCAACCAAGCGGAGTGATTCAAGCAACCGAGCTTTACGATTATACGAATGGTTTGGTTGAAAAGCAGAATATCGCATCTACATCACCCCATCGGGTAAAGCAACTTTCAGGCCGCCTGAAAGCCTATATGGGAAGGAACGAACAAACGCCTTCCGAAGGGATGCTTTCCGAAAGCGATCAAGTGTTGAGTTTCGAGCAAGCCAGACCGGGTCCGTTCGACAAACTGGAAACGCCGCTTGGAACATGGACCACGGAGACTGGTCGATCGATGGTTGATGACAAGCACGCAAAAACAGGGAACCGCTGCCTTCAACTGACAGGCGGAACGCATACGAGTGTCACACTCCATCTTGCCGATGGCATGGATCTACCAGGTAAACTCACCTTTTGGACAGAGCGCTGGACACGTCGCGCACCTTTTTCTTTTCGCATCGAGGAGCATTCCAGTGAGGGATGGGAAGAAATATTCAATGGGGACGATCACGTCCGTGTCGGTCGTGCATTTCTATCCCATGTTGCCGTGTCGCTGGGTAATGAAAAGATCAGGCAATTGAGGTTTTCGGTGACCAGCCCACCGGATACGGGGATCCTGATCGACGATGTCCGAATTACCCCGGCTCGCCCACAAAAAATCAAGCGTGTGCAAGCCGTTCCCCTCACACTGCCCGCACTGGTGGGTGTCGACGCAAGTCCTTTACTGAAATTGAAAATAGAAACGGAAGGGAATCTGAATCCAGTTTCACTGACGGAACTGCGGGCAACGCTGAACGGCGATTCAACAGACGTCGAATCTGTACTCGTTTTCTTTGGCGGCCCACACAGTCAATTCACAGCCAGCACCTCATTTGGAAAAGCGATGAATGACATCAATTCGTCAGATGCAGCACTGATTTTTTCAGGCAACCAGACATTGCTTGCAGGCACGAATTACCTATGGATCGCATGCAAGCTGAGTAAAGATGCTGATATCGATCATGAGGTGGGAGCAAGGGTCACGCAGATCAGAACTTCCCATGGCCCGGTGACGATGGAGGCCTATCCATCTTCAAAGCAACGACTGGGCGTCGCGTTGCGCCAAGGGGGCGACGAGGGAGTCCATACGTATCGCATTCCCGGGTTGGCAACCACGAATGATGGTACGCTGATCGGCGTATATGATGTTCGGCGGCAGAATGGGGGCGATCTTCCCGGCAATATTGACGTCGGCATGTCTCGATCAACAGACGCTGGTCGAACGTGGGAACCCATGCGGGTGATCATGGACATGGGAAATGATCCGGACTGGCGTTACGACGGTATTGGTGATCCCGCAGTGCTGGTTGACCGCCAAACCGGCAGCATCTGGGTCGCTGCAACGTGGAGTCATGGAAACCGTTCATGGATTGGTTCGATGCCTGGCTTGGAACCAGAAGAAACCGGGCAACTCATGCTGGTGCATAGCGATGACGACGGCGTGACATGGTCTGAACCAATAAATATCACGCAACAGGTAAAAAGACCTGAATGGAGTTTTATCCTGCAAGGACCAGGAAAAGGCATCACGATGCGCGACGGAACCCTCGTATTTGCTGCGCAATATCAAGACCCACCCGATACCTCAGACAACACCGCCCATCGCCTACCCCATTCGACGATTATTTATTCAAACAATCACGGTAAAACCTGGCAGGCTGGCACGGGCGCTTTTGATGATACGACTGAAGCCCAGGTGGTCGAAATCGAACCCGGTTTACTGATGTTGAACTGCCGTTACAACCGTGGTTCGGTAAGAGTCGTCATGACAACACGTGACATGGGGGCAACCTGGCAAAAGCACGCGACCTCCGAACGCTCCTTGATCGAACCACGAGCGTGTATGGCCAGTTTGATCAATGTGGAAAGGGAACTGGGCAGAAAGATGAACGACCGTTTACTTTTTTCCAATCCTGACAGCATCAAAGGCAGGAACCGGATCACGATCAAAGCATCCTTGGATCGTGGTCTGACTTGGCCAAAAGCATTTCGTCTACTGCTTGATGAAGGCAATGGCAGTGGCTATTCGTGCATGACCATGATCGACGAGCACACAGTTGGAATACTATATGAAGGCAGTCAGGCCCACATGACATTTCAAAGGGTTCCGCTTACCGACATTATTGGCAAACCCGAAACCAACACCGGAGACGAGCCAAGGGAGGAAGCCCGTGCACTGAAGTTACCGCAGATTTTCAGTGACCACATGGTACTACAGGCCAATGTCGTGATTCCTGTCTGGGGTAAATCTCATGCAAATTCGACAGTCCAAGTCTCACTGGGCAAAGAAAAAATCAACACTACTGCCGATGCCTCAGGTAATTGGAGTGTCCAGTTTGAAAAGCGAAAAGCAACCGCCTCGCCGACGGTGATGAGGATCGAATCCGAAGGGCAGCAGATCCAATTCAAGGACATTGTGGTGGGTGAAGTCTGGGTATGTGCAGGACAATCGAACATGGAGTGGGCGCTCCAGCAATCCGCCAGAGGTCATGAGGAATTATCACGAGGCAACGCACCGCAATTACGGCTGATGCACCTGAGGGGTGGAACCAGAGGAACACTGGGGGCCTATGATCAAACTCAATGGACACGATTGACTCCGGAAACCTATTGCAAAGGTAAATGGAAAGTGGCAACAACAGCATCGGCTTCTGAATTTTCCGCCGTTGGCTGGTATTTTGGCAGATTCCTGCAGCAGGAACTTCAAGTCCCTGTCGGCCTGATCTGCCCGGCAGTGGGTGGAACCCCCACTGAAGCATGGATTCCTGCTGAAACGCTTTTGAACAATGTGGATCTGAAGGGACTTGTCTCAGGAGACTGGCTGGACAATGAACGTCTGGGCGCATTTTGTCGTTCGCGTGGCCGACAGAATCTTCTGGCAGCCATTCAAGCGGGCGAATCTATACCGGGCGATGCGTGTGGCCCCAATCACCCTTTCAAGCCGGGCTTTATGTGGCAAGCTGGAATCAAGCCACTGATCCCCTTTGCCATCAGGGGAGTGATTTGGTATCAGGGGGAATCCAATGCAGAAACCCCTGCTCGAACGCAGGAGCATGGCAAACTGTTTCCCTTGCTCATCCATCAATGGCGTTCCAAATGGGGGCAAGGCGACTTCCCCTTCCTTTATGTTCAACTTCCTGCATTGAATCGACCGGAGTGGCCAAGGTTCAGGGATGGACAACGTCGCACACTCGATCAGCTCACAAACCTTGGTATGGCCATCACCTTGGACACCGGACATCAATCGGATGTCCATCCCCTTTTTAAGAAACCTGTGGGAGAGCGTCTGGCAATTTGGGCACTGGGAACCACCTATGGATCCGAGATGCACACAACCTATTCTGGACCATTATTCGACTCATCAAAACGCAAAGCCAGTAAGATGGTGGTCTCATTCAAGCACGCGGGTGATGGGTTGACATCTTCTGATGGCATGGCGTTGCGTCACTTTGAGGTCTGTGGCAAGGAGGGAGTTTTTCACATGGCAAATGTGAAAGTGATCGATACGCACTCGCTTTTGGTCTGGAGCCCAAAGGTGCCCGAACCTCAGGAAGTGCGCTACGCATGGCACCCATTTCCAAAACCTCCAGTCAATCTTGTCAATAGCGCAGGATTACCTGCGTCGCCATTTTCATCAGAAAGCGAAGAAAAGTTATCGGCCAGGTATGCGGACAGCAACACGCCTCACCATCCTATGGGAGGAGATGGTCATTGAGCACAGGCCTTCCCTGAAAACAAATGAATATCCGGCAAAAAACGAAGCCTTTCCAATCCAGTCAGCACCATCCTCCATTGCCATGTTTGCTTTCGTTGGATGCATGGAATGACTGGATGAGCTTTTGGGTAAGTGAACAGGTTCCGTTGAAGAATGCGGATGGAAGAAGAACTTGGAACAATCCTGTTGGATAAAAATGAATCAACATACAGACAAAAAGGGACTTGAGGGTCTTATCGCTGCGACTTATACACCATTGAACCGTGATCATGGAATCAACACCAAGGCAATTGACCCGATGGTTGAACACCTGTTGCAAAATGAAATCAGTGGTCTCTATACCTGTGGAAGCACGGGCGAGGGCATGTCATTGTCGAGTGAGGAGCGCAAGGAAATCGCTGAAGCTTACGTGCTGGCTGCGGCCAAACGAGTACCCGTTATCGTACAGATCGGACATAACAGCATCATCGAAGCAAGACAACTTGCCGAACACGCGCAAACCATAGGAGCCGACATGATTTCAGCCACATGTCCCTCGTATTTCAAAGTCGACAGTGTCTCGAGCCTGGTCGATTGCATGGCTGAAATCGCCAGCTGCGCACCCAAGCTTCCCTTCTATTACTATCACATCCCGGCATTGACGGGGTCGAAGGTGGAAGTGCTTGAGTTTCTGAAACGAGCAAGTGATCGCATCCCGAATCTTGCAGGCGTCAAATATACCGACACCAAACTCCATGAGTTCCAGGAGTGTTTGGAATTGGAGAATGGTCGTTTCGATGTTCTGTGGGGTTGCGACGAAATGCTCCTGGGCGCACTTGCCATCGGAGCGCATGGGGCCATTGGCAGCACATACAACATCTCGCCCCTCCCTTACCATCAAATCATCACCGCCTTCTTTGAAGGCAATCTTCATGAAGCACGCCGGCTGCAATCTTTGATGGTTAAGATGATACGCACACTGAGCCAGTATCCATTTCATTCTGCCATGAAAGCAGTGCTGGCGATGCAGGGATTTGACATGGGGAGCTGTCGATTACCGCAAGGGAAACTGTCGGAGAAACAAATCACCACACTGAGATCCGAGCTGAAGGCCATGGGGTTTTTTGAGTGGTCACAATCTGGAAAGTTGGAGTTTTCTCAATGAACCACCATGCTCAGGCGATGATTACCAGATGTTCCCAATGCCCGTTCGACGGGCGAAACAAATTATCCCATGTAGAAAAACAGGAGGAATAAATGAATCAAAAAGAAAATGAACCCGCAGTGTCAACGTCTTTTGATCGTGATGGATTTGTGGTGTTCCCACAATTCGTCACCGGGGAGGCATTGGTAGATCTCCTTGAAAATGTGCAGCGATTTATTCAGGATATTGTTCCTCAACTAGAGGATAAGTATGTATTTTACGAGGAAAAGAACGTCCCTTCATCACTGAAGCAGGTCCAACATATGGAGAAACACGATCCTTGGTTTCATCATTTTTTTCATACGGGTCGATTCCGTGAGGTTGCCGAAATGTTGCTCCATGGGCCAGTTGTGCCGAAGAACATGCAGTATTTCAACAAACCCCCACGCATCGGACGACCCACTCCGCCGCACCAGGACGGTTTCTATTTCATGCTCAATCCCTGTGAAGCGGTGACGATGTGGTTTGCACTGGAGGAAGTGGATGAAGATAACGGTTGCGTTCGATATGTGAAGGGATCACACAAGCAGGGAATGCGAGAGCACACTCGCACCCAGACACTGGGCTTCAGTCAGGGCATCGTCGATTACCCAGGTGAAGCTGACCGTGAAAACGAACTGCCCCTTCCGGCAAATGCAGGGGACCTCCTGGTGCACGACTCACTGACGATTCATCGCGCGGATGGCAATCAATCCCTCTGCCGGACACGGCAGGCACTGGGGTTCATTTATTACAGTGATCGAGCTCGTGAGGATGTCCAGGCTCACTCGGAATATCAAAAAAAATTAACAGAAGAAATGCGGGCGTCGGGAAAAATTTGATTTCACATTCATCGACTTATCGTTCGTGACACTCAGACTCACAGCGCCCCTAGCTCAAACGCCGCATAGACTCGAATGCCGTCCCTGAGGTTGCAAGATATGAAGATGCGCTCTGGTTTCGAGATGAATGATTCCGGTCAAGGTCACACAACAGCTGAAAGAGTTGATGGATCAAGGCACTCCCTCCCTGGCGATTGCCCGGTGCTTGCATATTTCCCCCATGGTTTGGAATCAATATTCAATGACGCAGGTGATGTGCCAAGCGGTTTAATGGCGACACATAACGAACATGCTCTGACCATCTTGGGACAATTGATGAGAAACCAGATTCGATTACCTGATCAAGTGAGTTTAATTTCCTGAGACGATGCTTACTTCTATTCTCACGTCCTGACTCCAGTGGCTCCTTACTCGCTAGTTACCACCTTATTTTGGCGCAAAACCTGCTAAATTGCTCTTGAGCTTGCACAGAGTGGGTCCGTTTCCCTGCATACACATCGACTTATGACGAAACTCATCAAAAGCAACGCGCTTAGCGATTGTCGTATTAGTAACTGAAATTCGGTGATTAAGCTGGTTTGGGTCAACGCCATGGCCTTCCCTGTCCTTTCATTCTTTTGGTGAAATATTCGATATTAGGCTGCAGGCAAAAATATGCGCTCTTCAACCGCATGCAATGATTGGGGTCATGGTCAGGACTAAAATAGTGTTTGGGCCGCTCTCTTCCGTCTGGTCGTGAAAATAACATCGCCTGTTCAGTGAGAAGAAGCATACTTTCGTCCCTTGCACGTACTCAGCACACCCGTTTTCAAGACCTGGCATAAAACTCGCCAACAGCGATACAAACGAAAGAGGTGTAAATGTGAGTTCTATACTCCCACCTTTGAAATCCCCTTAATAAAAAAATATTAAATAATTAATTTGCATGAATTATTTAATGTGGCAGTTAAGCCTCTGGTTTGGAGGATTGTGACAAATCTTTTCTCAGGGAGAAGCGGATTACAAAACTTGGCCTGTTTATGGCTGAAAGACCGAGACTTTAGTTTTTATTGAACACATGACGAGTCAGAATACGAATCGAAGAGAAAATGAGCGTTTGTTGGCATTTGAGTCACAAGAGTCGCTGAGAAAGTCGATTGGGGATGAAATCTCCGGGCTAACGCGACTTTTATCAATGTTCTGCAGAACACCATACGCTTTTATTACGCTGGTAGGTGAGGATCAGACTTTTGTTCGTAGTGCTCATGGTTTGGATGAATGTGAGGTCGATAGAGATGAAAGTTTCTGTGATCATACCATCAAAGGGGACGCTATTTTGGAAGTCAACAATGCGCTGGAAGATGAGAGGTTCAAGAAACTTAAAATTGTCACCGGAGATACGAAAATTCGTTTCTACGCCGGAGCCCCACTGATCACCTCAAATGGTCATAATGTTGGCGCATTGTGCATTATGGACCATGTCCCTAGACAACTAACGCCTCAAGAGAGAGAAATACTTGAAACAATGAGTCGCCAAGTAATGTCCTTGGCCCGTCTGCAAGATAGCGAGACACGATTGCGCGATTTGTTCGACAATGTCAGTGACCTGATCCAGACCATCTCACCTGATGGGAAAATTATCTGGGTTAATCGAAAATGGCAGGAAACGCTTGGTTACAGTGAATCAGAGTTACAAACTATCAACTTTTTCGACATCATCGCGCCGGGGTGTCAACAGCAATGCGGTGAATCATTCAAACGCCTTTTAGCGGGGGAAGACGTTGGTGTATTGGACATTACCTTTACAGCTAAAGACGGAAAACTTGTTCAAACCGAGGGCCACATCAACGTGCGTTTCGAGAGTGGAAAACCTGTTTTGTCACGCGGTGTTTTCCGTGATGTTACCCAGCAACATGCTACTCAGAACCAGATGCGAGTGTACAAAGATACGCTCGATGCAACGTTCGATGCTATCTTAATGTTTAAGCCTGAAACTTTTCGCTTCATTTACGCAAATAAGAGCGCGCTAAATATAACAGGATATGCAATGGAGGAGCTTCTAGCGTTAACGCCCTTTACTCTAGATCGCCAAATGAATCAAAAGCGATTGAATGAAGTGTTTCATCAACTGAAAACCGGGACTGAAAAATCGTTTGTTTTCGAAAGTTTGTTACGCCACAAAAATGGCCACGACACAGAAGTGGAGCTGACACTTCAATACATGAGTGATGATTTTTCGGAACGATTCATCGCTGTTGTCAGGGATGTGACCAAACAGCGGAAAGTGCGAAAAAAACTTGAGGTAGCCAGAGACCAGGCGGAAATAGCGAACGACACTAAAAACATTTTCATGTCCCGTATGAGCCATGAGTTAAGGACGCCCTTGAACAGTATTATTGGTTTTTCCAAATTACTGGGAATGGGTAACCTGAAGGATAAAGAAAGAGAGAGTGTGAAACGTATCCACAACGCAGGCAATCATCTACTGGATCTGGTAACCGATGTCCTAGATATTGCACGTGTAGAGGCTAATGATCTGGTCCTTGATCTGGACGAGATTAATGTGATTGAGATGCTGATCTCAATAGAGGAGATCATGAAACCAATGGCAGATGCAAAAAATATTGGAATACTGCTCTCTCTCTCTTCGAAGGCAACGCTGACGGTTGAGTCAGATCACAAACGATTGAAGCAAATCCTGATGAACCTAGTCTCCAATGGGATTAAGTACAGCCCCAGAGACTGCCTGGTGACATTGTCTGCTCATGGTGATGGAGATCGCATTCTAATCAAAGTCAAAGACAACGGATACGGTATCCCAGAAGATAAAATGCAAAGACTTTTCACTCCTTTTGATCGACTGGACAGGGAACGAGAATTCGGGCAAACCGAGGGCACAGGGCTTGGACTTTCAATCTCAAAAAAGCTGGTTCAATCGCTGAATGGGAATATCGTTGTGGAGAGTTTTTTGAATAGGGGCTCCACCTTCACTGTAAATTTGCCCGTTTCACCAGAAAAACGCTAACCTGAATCAAAAGAATTGAAGCAGCAAAGCTCCTCCATTATTGGTCTCTGTATCTGTGCCGACGCATACCATGCGATTCAAATGACAATCCTAGTCAAGGCACCTTTTCAAGTTCCTGAAGAAAATAATCCAAATACAAAAAATTCCGCTTTTGCTTCACAAGTATGAAAGGGGAGCAGTTCCATCGTCTAAAGATCGAGACATCAGACTGAATCATTGCCAGGGCATGAATGAAAGGGTCATGCAAATATCTCGCTCACAGGCTGTCCAAGACCGTCTTTTGTCACAAAGAATGGCCGTTTCTCAATATCATACGCCGTCCTGGGATTTATTCCCATCGCGGTATGAATCGTGGCATGAAGATCTTCAATAGAAACCGGATTTTCCACGGCCACCAAGGGACGCTCGTCAGCTGTCCGGCCATACCGGTATCCCTTCTTCACACCGCCCCCAAACATCGCCACGCTCGTGCCACCGGTAAAGTGGCGGTGCAGACCATACTGTTTCATTTCCTTGAGTTTATCAGTCTTGGCGCGGGACTGATCACGGGCACTGGAACCAGGCACGCCTTCGATCATCATGTCACGACTGAATTCACTGGCAACGACGACAAGAGTCCGATCCAACAACCCTCGCTCTTCCAGATCGAGAATGAGTTGCGCAATCGGTCGATCGATTTCCGACTTCATCCGCTTCATGGTGGTGTGTCCATTTTCGTGAGTATCGAAATGTTTGAAGGGAATATACTCAGTGGTCACTTCGATGAAACGTGCCCCAGACTCGACCAACCTTCGAGCCAGCAGGCATCCCTGCCCGAATCGCCCGGTATCGTAAATCTCGCGGACTGCTTGAGGCTCCCTCGTCAGGTCGAAGGCGTGGCGCTCATCAGATTGCAACAGTCGATGTGCAGCATCCATCGAACGCAACATGGATTCCTGTCGGTAATCGCTGACCCATGCGCGGTTGGGATTCTGATCAATTAATTTTCGATAATGACGATAGCGATTCGCGAAACGCCCCGGTTCCATTCCCTTGGAAGGCTGGACTGATTTCAAGGCGTCTGCTGGATATGGCAGGTTCATGGGACCGAACTGTGATCCAAAAAAACCCGCAGTGGTAAAAGCTTTGAGTTCCTCCTTTTCACCCACGCCTTCGAGTCGTTGCCCGATATTGATAAAGGGAGGTACGACTTCGCTATTTGGTCCGAGCACCTTCGCCATCCAAGCTCCGATGTGAGGCGCGGCAACTGTGATTGGTGGCACATAGCCCGTATGCCAGTGATATTGATGACGTGAGTGCAGGATACTGCCAAGATCAGGCTGCACCGCTGAGCGAATCAAAGTACCGCGGTCCATGACACGTGCAAGGTGTTCCATCCCTTCCGTGAGCTTGATGTCATCCACCACGGTATCAATCGCCGGGAAGGTGCTGAGTATCTTGTCCACATCCAGCTCCAGTTCAAATGGCAGATAGCGCTTGGGATCAAAGGTATCTGGTGCAGCCATGCCACCTGCAAGCCAGATGAGGATACAGGAATCTGCTCTGGCAGCTGGGTGCACAACTTCCTCAGCTTCAGCCCATACTCTGGGCGCACCCATTCCAAGCGTGGCAACAGATGCAGCACTGAGCTGTTTGAGGAGGTCTCTTCGAGTAAGGAGTTCGGAGTTCATGTCATTCAAAGCAGGTGTCGCAATCTTATCGAATCATCTGAAATTCTGGTTGCATGAAAACGAGCCATAGCAAATCTTCCACAACAGCTGGATCGGGCCGGGTTCCCAGCACATCCTTTAAAATATTCAACTCACCAGTGGTGGGCAGTCGAGACAAGGCATGACGATAAAGCCAGTTCCCGAGACCATGCTTACCGGTGAGCTGTTGGGCGCCTTGCTGCAGGTATTGGGCAAGGATGTCGCCATTCGCCAGATCAATGGCCTGTAAGGTCGTGAGTTCAGCAGGACGCGTGGTCACTACCTGATCACGATGGGGACGACCCAGAGACCTCATGAGAAAGTCATTTTTCACCAAGGCAGCACGAACAGCAGAAGTAGGCCCCATGGGCATGATCGCTTCCTTTGGGTTAAGGATATTTCCCCACGGGCCTTCCCCATGCATGTAGAGGACTTTGGCAGCATCCCAATCACCACCTGGGGGGCGGGCCTCCCACTGAGCATTGCTGATAATCGCGCGCATTTGCTTGTCTTTTTCCAGCATCGAAATCTGGCAGATGAACCCCGCAGCTCCGCCGAACATCTCGGCATCGATTTCAATCAGATTTTCTCCTGCACTCAAAAACCGAGTCGCTTCCATGTAAACAGGCTTATCCCATTCCTTCGATTGAGTGACCTCTCGCCCATTGATCTGCATGACGAAAGCGTTGTCACAAGTAGTCATCATTAAGGCTGTTTGCGGAACAGATTGAAGATGGAATGTGTGGCGAAGCTGGGATTGCTTACCAACCGCACCCTGATGCCAGATCCACTTCGCGCTAACTGCTTCAACCTGCTGTTCATGGAGTTTCCGGCTCTCCCCTTCCTCCCTTCCAACGCGGTCCACTTTCGCTTCTGCTCGGCTTGGATTGGTCCCGGTGATCTGCCAGATCGAGTCCATGAACTGTTCCGCGGTCATGCGCTTGGCCAGAGGGCCCGTATAAACGTAATCCGGACCAGGTTCTTTCTGGAGAATCACACTCTGCGATTGATACGCTTGCGAAGTCATGACGAAGTGGATGAATTTACGCAGGTCATAACCATCGCTGGCAAAGCGGGCGGCAAGGTAATCCAGCAGATCCTCGCTCCATGGTTCGGTGCCCATGGCATCGACAGGGTGAACGATACCTCGCCCCATCAGGCGATCCCAGATCCGGTTGATCACCGTGCGAGTGAACCGTCCGTTATCAGAATGCGTCATGAGTTCAGCCAATTGCTGCAGACGCGTTTCTCTGGGAGCCTTGGGATCCACCTGACCAAGCTCCGGAAACAACCATTTGGGTACCGCCACCACCCCGGTGGGTTTGTCGCATCGGTTCACCTCCAACGGAGTCTCCGCAAAAACAGCAGCCAGATTGTAGGCCTCTTCGAGTGTCCAGCGATCAATGAAACTGTCGTGGCAGCTCGCACACTTCATATTGATCCCGAGGAACACCTGAGAAATATTCTGGGCAAACTGAATCTCACGGGTCTGACTGGAATTCACCTCACCCCGCCACTTGATTCCATTGACAAAACCGGCTGAGTCTTCGGAGATGGGTGCGATCAACTCACGAACGAGTCGATCGTAAGGCATGTTCTCACGGAGCGCAGCATAAAGCCATGTGGTGATCTGAGTGCGGCCATTGGTAATGAATCCCGTTCCGGTATAATCATTACGTAGAAGATCATTCCAGACAGTCAGCCAATGATCGGCATAGGCGACATCATTGGATAAAAGGTTATCGATCATGCGAACACGCTTGTTGTCACTTGTATCCTCAATGAACTCCGTAAGAGACTCTGGGTTCGGTAGTAATCCGATCGCGTCCAGGGTCGCTCGACGCAAAAACCCTGCGTCTGAAATTTGAGCAGGAGAAGACTCTCCATGCTCCGTCAAATAAGCATCCAGAATACGGTCAATAGGGTGATCCCGGCCCCTTTGTGCCTTCGGAAGCTTGATATTGCGGGGCTTCAAAGGAGGTTCCCACCCTTCACCACCGAATACGAATCCCGGTTCCCATGACATTCCTTCGTCGATCCATTGCTTCAGGACCTTGATCTGTTCGGGAGCCACCCGTGGCTTATCCTCGGGGGGCATCTGCATTTCAGGGTCCGTGGATTCGATCAATTCAACAAACAGGGACTCGCTCGCATGTCCGGAGACAGCCACTTCACCGTCAAAAAACAACTCGCGACGATTCATCGAAAACCCGCCCTTGGACTTGTTTTCACCGTGACATTCAAGACAGTGTTGTCGAAGGATCGGAACGACCTGATGAGCGAAATCGATCACTGCTGCCTGAGAGGTGAGCCCATGGGCAAACAATTTGACAACAACCAAGGAGGTTATCCATTGACATCGTGCATTTCGCATTTCATTTCTCATCCTTTATCAAAAGAGCTTTGACGTCAATGGATGTTGCCTTGATTCAAAAAAGGAACATTTGCTTCATCACAGGCTGAGGGAGAGCAGGAAACATGCCCTGGTCTCCATCATCCGGTCTGCATGAGCTTTGAAAGAATCCCCCTTTTATGCAGCTTCTGGTTTGGAAGGCGTCGGGATTTACCGAACACCTTGCGGATGCCATTGGTCAGCAGGGCGATCCCGGGTTCCATAGGTGACTTCAAATTCAAGGGAAGAAACATGGCCATCGGCATATCCATACAAGCTGAGATCGTCTTTACCGTGTCGATTACGATCAATGGTCACAGGCATGCCCTGATCCCAGAAATGAGCCATGATGTGATCCGCACTATCTTCGACTTCACCCAGAATGATGGTTTCCGATGAGTGCGGAAGCTGTGACTGCTTGCGCCATGTTTGCGGTCGTCCCCGGTAATCATCCGTTGCCTCAAGTTCGAAATAAACATTGAGTCCGTAGCTCCATTGACTCGATTTTTTTATTTTGGGACACTTGAAAACACCGCGGTGAAGTGCCTCCATAGCTGACGAAGAGGTAAGACTGGAAAGGGACAAGTAAGGTCTCACAGTGATTTCCCAAGGGGCCTGGTGATAGGCAAAAGATGAGTGCTGACTGCGAGGGAAAAAGTCTTGATGATCATCCCCATATAATTGGACCGAGAGACTTAATTGACGGGTATTTTGCATGCATTGAATACGGGATGCAGCAGCCTTCGCCCGGCTAAGAGCAGGCAGCAACATGCCTGCGAGGATTGCAATGATTGCGATGACCACCAGTAACTCAATCAGAGTGAATCCCCCTTGCAACTTCAGGACTTCAGCATTCATGCGACGGAGAACTCGATTATTTCCGCGATGTCTGATCAGTTCATGGGGCATGGGGAGCAAGCCTGAAATACATACCGTGGTGATCTCCATCAAGAATCACGGTATATTTGCCATCAATCAAGGTCGGATTCACATGCATCATAGACCATTCTCCGGAGTCCAGATCGTGGGTGGACTGCAGCATATGATGACCAAAGGCGCCTTCCCAGTTTAATACAATTTTTTGGGAAATGGATAGTACGGGCATGCCTTCTGGTCGAGCTGCTGTCCATGTCAGGGTAAAAGAGGCACCATCGATTTCCTGAACACGCTCGCTAGTGTCAGTATCGACAACATAGGCTTCAAACTCTGCCGATTTGGCTCCACTGTTCCTGGGCCCCACAAATGCGGGATGAAACATTTTCATATTCCATTCGAAAACCTCGCTTGAGCCGTTCGTACCAAACATTGGCTCCCATATTTGTTCAGTCTCGCTGATGTTGCGATACTGGTAGACCTCAAGTCCATGAGCGGAGGAAAGCATGCGGATCCAGACAGCCATTCCGAGCGGAAGCAAATCACTTGCCCCATCCATCACAAATCCATACTGCCGATTGAAAGCCATTCCCTGGGTTTCCGGATCAAGATCATCATACCAGGGGGAAGTGAGAGCAAAATGCGTGTCTGGGTGACTCTCCTCAAGTGGCGTCAAGTGAGGGGTCTCATTTGGAAGCGTGACCATCAGATGACCATGAGCCGACATGTATCGGATAGCAGGCATCAGCATCTTGCCTTGCATGGGAACAGCATTGAAGATCGAATCCTGCGATTGAACACTGGAAACCATTAATAGAGTATATGATAGAAAGATAGGTAAAGAAATTTTGAATTGCATTTTTTTAAAGAAATTAGTGTGTTTGATAATCATGGAAGTCCGATTGCCTGAAAACCCGAGGCAGCGGGTGAAGCATGGTTTGGCAAGCGTCCAGCAGGCGCTTGGTGCAGTAGTCTTGAGACTGCAGGTGATAAAAGGATCAAACTTGAACCACACGCGGAGGTGGGGCATTGGGCGGAGCATGGAATTGCGAATGCAAGATGAAGAGTATGATTTTGTCATCGGCAACATTCGGGCAATTCAAGAAGACTTCTCGCTGTTCACAAACCAAATCTATCTTGAACTGAGTCTTGGAAAATTCCTGATTGGACTCTTGTTGCTTGCCCTCTTGAACAAATTCACATATCCGACAACTCGTGTCGGGATCAATCGTTTTGGAGAGAGCCGAAGTCCAAGTTAGATTCTGTGAGTAATCAAGCAACATGCTTGACCATGCAATGGTCTGCAAGAAACCCCAGTGACCACCAATACTGAGGGTCAGACTTGTAACGACAAATAATTTGGCGAAAATAGAACGCACCTTCGAAAGGCTGGCATAGGAGCACTTTCCTGTCAACAGGGTGTTCAATACCATTGATTCTGTTCGCTGCGAAGTGCTTCAACTCCTGCAGCCAGGAACTCGCCCAGCCCTGTTCAAGAACCTTGAACCTTCATTAAAACCCAAGACCAGAGCGGCCAGTCCGTTCGTGGTTTCAGGTTCGTATCCAGCAGCTACCCGAATATTCCATTGCACAACCCGTGTAATTTGCATTGAATGGCACCTCAAACCCTCTGACAACAATGATACGAATCATTCTATTACTTTCGGTATGTTTCATCTGGACACACACGTCTATGGCAGAAAATTTCAAGCCAGTGAAACATCTCATCGACACCCACATTCATTTCTATGACACGACTCGTGACGCAGAAATGTCCTGGCCACCAGAGGACGATCTTGTGCTCTATCAACCGCACTTGCCTGCCGAGTATTCCAAACTCGCAAAGGCCTCCGGAGTCACTGGAGTGGTCATTGTGGAGGCAAGCGACCGACTGGAAGACAACCGATGGATTCTGGACCTAGTAAAAGGGGACGAGTTTTACATGGGCCTCGTGGGAAACATCGATGTCTATCGTACAGATTTCGAATTTCAATTGAAGGAATTGAAACGAGACCAGAGGTTTGTCGGCATTCGTCCGCGTGGATCAAAACCGATTGATTTTTCAGATGTCATTGTGCTGAAAAATCTCCAGTTGCTTGCAGACCATGACCTGACGATGGATTACCTGACGAACGGGGGGGGAATCCCGGGCATTGCAACCGTTGACGCCATCGCTCGTAAGATTCCCGAGCTTCGCATCGTCGTGAACCATTGCCTTGGCTGGAACTTTGACGGCAAGTCGCCTGACAAAGACTGGATAATGGCAGTGGATAGACTTGCGAAGAATCAGAATGTCACATGCAAGATTTCCGGTCTTTACCAACGTTCCGTGCCACAACCTGCGCCTCAGTCCATTGAGCATTACGCGACTGCTCTCGAAGTGTTATGGAAACATTTCGGAAAAGAGCGTCTGATCTATGGAAGCAATTGGCCTGTCACAAAGCACACAGGTACTTATGCCAGTTTCCTTGAGTTGGTGGACGCGTTCATCAGTCAAAAAGGACAGGATGCCCGTGAACACTATTATTGGAAAAACGCCGCTGCGGCATATCGTCTCCCGCTGAAGTAACGGACCTTTCGCCAAGAAAATGTAACAGGAAAAGTTTCATTGGAGTCCCAATCCCCTGTAAACGACCTGAAGTTGGCGTCGGATGCCTGAGACCTTTGAATCATCCTGTTTCGCATGCAGGGGATATTGTTCTGAAGGATCTTCCCGCATGTGGTAAAGACGGCCATCGTTGTAGAGTTTCCATTCCTGGGTCCTTACCCATTTCAGACCTGAACTGATACCGTCAGGCTCCACACCGCCGGGTTTCGGCAGTACAGCTTCTTCAGAGTAGGCAAAAGAGCGTCGAGAGGCGCCTTGACCTCGCAAGCGACTGGCAAAACTGAAACCGTCTATCTTGTGGTCTGAAGGAAGTACCTGACCTGCTAAATCCAGAAACGTAGGCAGCACATCGCTGAAATCCACAAGATCATCAATACTCTGCCCTGGTTGAATCGTTCCAGGCCAGTTGGCAATCATGGGCACGTTCGTGCCGGCATCGTTCAATTGCTTTTTCCCTCCGGGAACATCCATTCCGTTGCGACGAGAGACAACGGGCGTCTTGATGAGGTCAGAACCCTCGGCACGTATGATAATCTCGGGAGGTGTACCGTTATCAGCCAGGAATAAGACAAGTGTCTTTTCACGCAGTTGAAGAGCGTTCAGGGCCGCAACCAAGCGCCCGACAGCACGGTCCATTTCAGCGACCATTTCCGCATAGTCATCATAGCGATCAAAAGGCCCATGAGGAACAGGAGGATTTAAATCATCCGTCACTTCATGCGCGAGAGCCATGGAGTAGTATGCGAGGAATGGCTGATCGCGATTGGCTTTCATGAATTCGATCAAGCTTTTTTGATAAAGATCCGGACCATAGTGTCCCAGGGTGTCCAGCCTTACTTTGCCATTGCGGTAAATCATTGGCTCATAAAATCTGGGTCCCTCATGCCAACCAAAAAGATCCCACTGATCAAATCCCAGACGACGCGGATGCAAAGGATCATCGCCCAGAAGGCACAACTGCCATTTACCTGCGATGGCCGTGGCATACCCGGCTCGCTGCAGGTAACGCGAGAACGTTTGATCCTCAGCTTCCTTGGGAAAATCTCCCCATGCAACTTTTCCATGACGAAACGGATACTTGCCCGACATCAGAGTCAATCGAGAAGGGTGACATACCGGCATGCTGTAGGCGTGATTGAATTTCATACCGCTGCGTGCCAGTTCGTTGAGGTGAGGTGTGGGGTATGACTGACCACCATAGCATTCAAGCACCTCCTGCCCCACATCATCCGCAAATATAAAAAGGATATTCGGAGGGGATGCGGAATGATCCGCGCGGAGCCATGGAGCAATTACGGCTAAGCAAAAAACAACGGCGAGCAATCTAAGAGATTTCATATTTACTGATCTTCATCTGTTGAAAAATTCATGTCTTCGGTGACGGATTCTGCTCAGCAAGCCCCATCCGCATGAGCTCTTTCCGTGGCAGCAGCTCATGGACGGAAGCTTGAGAACCTTCCCCTTGCGTGTATTTCAACGTTCCACCTTGCGATAGATAAATGCATCCGAAGTGAGCAAAGAGGTAATCAAGGCGTTCATGCTACCTCCATTATCGCGGTAGGCTTTGTGTGCGGCTTTCAGGATGGGCGCATCGTGCATGGTTTCATTGCGGCCCATCCAGAAACGAAAAGCGTGTCTCACGAAAACCTGTTCGACACGTTCACTGGCCGCCAGCTTTTCAATCATCTCAATCGCATTCACCACAGATCCATCCAGTCTGGGATCTCCGGAATCCATGATCTCTCCCTCGGTGTTGACCGGCTCGCCCCATTCGGTGGTTCGATACAGGCCGGCATGATTATACATCTCGAAAGGGAGTCCGAGGGGATCCATTTTTGCGTGGCATGTCCAACAGTAAGCTTCACGTGTGACTCGCATTCTCTCTCGAAGAGAAGTTCTGGGTTCATCCGGCAGCATCGCATCCACCGTGATGGGAACATCCGGAATCCCTCCTCCCAGTAAGCGTTCTCGAACCCAGCGCCCTCGAAGGATGGCGTGATTATCCATGGCATCCGAGTGTGAAACAAGCCAGGCGGGATGGGTCAATATCCCCATACGCTGGCCCTCTGGCGCTGTGGCCAGCATACGATCTGCTGTCAAGGAACCATTGCCGAAAGAACGATGACTCACACGGGCATAAATCTTTGGCCCATTCAAATTGGCGGGTGCCACGTCGATATTGGAGTTGTCTCCACCTCGTTTTGCTTTTTTGATTCTGTTTTTGACTGAATCCAACTGCTTCTTTTTTCTGTTCAAAGTCCGCTGTGCATGCTTTTCCTCTGGATGCTTTTTCAAGATTGCATTGAGATCCGAAATATCCATCTCCAAAACCTCAAGTTCGATGGCGTCTTTTTTTGCCTGTTCCGCCTCGGCTAACTTCTTTGCAGCCAATGCGGCTTGCCTTTCCTCAGGAGTGTGTTTGCGCCCGAAATAAGTGCGATCGTTTTTAGTGGCCACAACTTTTTGAGTGGTCAGCAGTTCCTTGAGTACATGCGTGTCCGCTTGCAAGATCAGTTCGATGAGACGGTCCGTACTGGCAGTGGCATCGAACATGGCTCGATAATGCGCTGCACCTCTAGCTGAGACACCGGTCTGGCCAAGCGCTTTGGTATCCTTGCAAATATAACCGCCTAAATCGTGATCAAAATAGTCCCTGAAGAACTGCAGGATTCGTGGCTTGCGAATCCGCTCGTCGGCCAGCATGCGCTGCACCTCTCGTTGAACATCCCCGCGTGTCCGCATGCGCCCCCCCCATGACCGCTTGACGGAGTTTCTGGTCAGGCTTGATGTAGCGTAGTGCATGGTTGACGGCCATGCCAAGTTCCCAATCCTGAAGCATCACCCGACCATGCGAATCAGGAGTTCCATACTCGACGAGTTCAGAACGAAACAAAGCATCACGGTCGAGAAAAATAGAAGACAATCCCAAGATCACGCCGTCTTCCTTGCCTAACTTGATGATACTGTCTTCAACAATCCCACAGTAATCATCGGATTCCCTGGAGGTCGGAGGGCGAAATGTGAGGGCTTCGAAAAGATAGTCCACGGCTGACCTCAGGCGTTCGTCATTGACACCGTTGTGTGTCATCAAATCATGAACCGGAGTCAGTGGCCGGACGATTTGAGTACTGTAGACAAGAGCGGTGGGTAGCCCTCGAATATCACCCTCCATTTTATAAGTATCAGGATCATCAGTGATCTGTTCCGAATTGGCGATGCTCAGTGGGCCGTATGCCATATAACGCAGGATATCCTCCGCTTTCCCAATAATCTGGGTCGCTTCGGCGCTGTTCACGGTATAAAGATCAGGGTAGTTCTCCAGGCCATGTTTACGGGCAGAAGACAAAACAACAGGTACGCTCTTGACCGAAGTTGCGTAAGCAACCGTCCCCCCCTGCCATTTGATGATGCGATCCACCCCAAAATAAAGTTTGAGTTCTCCACCGTGGTTGGTGGGGACGACATCGCCGCGAGTACGCAAGCCCGGCTTCCTGGAATCAAACTCGGGTTCGGTATTGATCAGCTCATTCAAGCGCGTGATGTGCTCCTGCGGCGTCACTCGCCATAGGCGGGCCTCGGAGGAGCTTGACTTGATCTGGATCCCCTCAGGCAATGGACCGAAAAGCAAATCGTGATCGAGGAAGTTTCCTTTCTGCGGATCGAGGTGTTCGCTAAAACCACCCGCGTCATTCATGACGCGTTTCAGCTCCTGAACAATCCAATCCGAAAATTGAAGACGCTGAACAATTTCAGGCTGCAATTTCTTTTTTGGAGGGGGCATTTCCTGAAGCATGACCTGAGCCCAAATTGATTTCCAGATCGGGGTATTCGTCTCATCCACAGGCCCAAGGTCTTGTAATGAAAGATTCCCCTTACTCGTATCCTCGTCGTGGCAATCCAGGCAGTATTGGTCCATAAACCCCTCTGCAACGCTTTTGAAATCTCCCGGAACAAACTCACCGGGAGTGAAAAGCGTATCCGCGCAGGTGATGCAATGGAGTCCCGTCAGGACGATCACCTCGAGTATGGCTAGGCGCATGCTCAAACCAGAACTTCTCTGAGGGGACCTGTTTCAGAATCAAATTTTTTGGAAAGCTTCTCGCTCATGTTGAAGCGATCAGCATTGACTCCCGAAGCTCGAAGAATGGAGGCATACAAGGCGTTGATGGGGCGTGATCCATCGAGCTGAGTAAAACGACCCGTCTTGAATGCACCATTGCAGTTCCCCAAAAGCATCACGGGCCAAGTAGCTCCATTCGTATGCTGTGCATCGGCGTTGTTGCTGGTATAGACGATGAGCGTGTTATCCATCATCGTTCCACTTCCCTCAGGCACGCTCTCTAATTCCTCCATCAATTTCACCAGCATGCGACTGTTGTATTGGCGAATTTTAACCCAGATCGGATTATCCACTTGCTTCATGTGCCCCAGGTTGTGCCCTTGTTTCTCGACCCCCAAACCTTTCCATGAGCCGAAAATCTCACCACGTCCCGAACCAACCGTGAGCACGCTGGTGACACCTGATTTAAGAGCCGAAATACCCAAGTCCAGCAAGACATCATGCCAATCCGTTTCGAATTCAGGTTGCGTGTAGCGATCGTCCACGGCAGGTGCAAATTGACGGAGATGCTCGGAAAACTCCCCTAGGCGCTCCCTTAGTCCGTTGACTGCCTGAAATCCTTGAACGTAGTGGTCATAGCGTTGTTTTGTTTCACCACGCAAAGTTTTCCCCTTGGCACCAGCAAGTTGTTCAATACGATCGAACATGCTTGTTCGCGCCTCATGTCGATTGCGGATCTCACCTTTGGAAATCCCACCGTAAAGCATTTGATAGAGGTGATTCGGGTTCGAATGCATGAAGATAGGCTGCCCCGCTCCACTGGCGGACAGATTGGCAACGGTAGGCTTGGCGGTCATGTTTTCCATCGAATCCATTCCAATGCAAAGGTGAGGCAACAATGTTTCAGGAAGGGCCTTGCTCAATGCATGGTCGATGGTTGGCGCACTTGGAGGCACACCGTCACTGCCTCGATAGCCACCCAGCGCGCCAAAAAAGGCGCTGTGCGCAGGACTGGTGTGCAGGCCGTGCAATCCATTGATGATATGAAGTTTTTCTTTGTGAGGCTCCAAAGCTTCAATGGGTTCGGGCAGCTTGACACCAGCAAGTGAGCAGCTGTTCCGCATGCTGTCCGGGATGCAGGTTGCAGGATCAAAGCCCTGATTTTGAAGAAAAAAGATCACACGCCTTGGGCCACCTGAAAAAGTGGAAGCAGCTTGTGCCCAAGAAGGAAACATGGACGACCCAAAAGCAGCACAGAGGCCAGTAGCGATGGTTTGAAGCGATTTTCTGCGACTGATCATACGCGGATATAAAAAAGTTGAGGGGGTTAGGGAGAAAGCATGAGAGAAAGGAATAACTTGTTCAAGGCCTAAGTGCAGACCTGAAAAGGCGCTCGAAGTCGAAAAGCCCCCTGCACCGTTGGTTTCAATGGCTTCTCGATCGTCGCCATCGAAATTCATTGTCAAGCAAAGCGACAGACATCCATTGACCCCCAGATATCATTGCGTATTGAAATAACCGACCTCTCCTTTGCACCCGCAGCATCTCCGGGTGCTGTTCTCAACATCTGACTTTCATCTCGCTGGGACATCCAAGAACGTTCCCTCTGGATTTCAACTGCAGTGAGCCGGGAGGACAGTATCATTCCTGCATCACTGCATGGACAGATGCGGTTGCATTCGCTCTTGAAGCCAACATTGCATGGGCTAGAATGAAGCTGCTGGATCGCGAGATCGCGGGATCCATGATCCGATGATTTTTGTCACAACAATGGAGGAATCCGTCTACGTAAATAGTGTCGACGTTTTTGGATCTTTGCGGTAGCATGCAGACATCAAAAAACCCATTTTTTGCCTCACATAACTTCCCAAATAATTCAGCAATACTAGCTGATTTTACGCAGCCCTTCGTGACCTGAACAAGGTGAAGTTCCGCTTGCATAAGCGTTTTCAAGCTGACAGGCTGAACGCATCCTTAAACAGTTAACCAGATGAAATCACTCCTTTTATCTTTTATTCTCATTCTATGCAGCGCTGTTGCGAGTGCTGCTGAAAACGACATCAAGTATCAGGCTCCTGTCAAAAAAATACGCAATGCGGCCATGGCATTTCTGACGAGCCTGAGCCCGGAACTGAGAGCGAAGGCATCGTTTTCCATGGACGATGAAGAACGAAGGGCCTGGAGTAATCTTCCGGCATCTTCTTTCAAGCGCAAGGGTGTCAGTTTCAAGGAAATGTCACCAGAGCAGCGGTCTGGAGCCCATCAATTATTGCAAAGCACCCTAAGTAGTCAGGGATATCTCAAAACAACCGGGATCATGCATTTGGATGAGATTTTAAAAAGCATGGCTGCCATCAGACGCCCAAACAGAACCCCGATGTTTGGGCATGATCTTTACTGGATCGGTATCTTTGGAAGTCCCGAAAAAGATGACGCCTGGGGGTGGCAACTGGACGGACATCATCTTGCATTGAATATCACAGTGGTAGGCAATGAAGTAGCCGTCAGACCTGCGTTCATGGGATCTGATCCGGCCAGATTACCAGAGGGAGTTTACTCTGGATGGAATGTGCAGGGTGCGGAGGATGAAAAAGGAAAGGCGCTCTTCGAGTCGCTGGCAACAAATCAACGTGCAAGAGCCATCATCGGCGATACGGCTCCGCGCGATGTCATCACAGGCCCGACCCGGGGTGATCAATTAAAAACACCGATCGGCCTGCCAGTGTCGGATCTCGACACGAAACAACGCAGACTTTTCATGTCTCTTCTAAACGAGTACGTTCACAACTACGAACACGACATTGCCCACATTCAGATGGAGCGCATCATGAAAGCAGGTTTGGATAAGATTCATTTTGCATGGGCAGGAACCAAAGATGACGCTCCTTATTATTACCGGATACACGGCCCAACGGTCATCATTGAATTTGACAATCACTACCCCCCGGGTCGCCGTTCGGGCCCCATCAACCACATTCACACCGTGTTTCGCGAACCCGGTAACGACTATGGAGACCTATTGAGGAAGCACCTACTGGAAAGTCCTCATCATCAGAAGTCAAAATAAACTCAGCCGAGAAAACGAGCAGATGGGCAAGCCTCATGAAATGATTGCCAAGCGACTGTCTTCGGCACTCGCTTTTCAATAGGAGCTGTCGGTCAGACAGGCATTTTCCAAGTTGAGATATTTGGAGTAAGCGTCGGGGCATCCCAACCGTCAGGCTTGGGCCCAAGATCCCAGGGTGCAGGTCCTACGAACGCACTCTGTTTGCCCTCGATACTCATGAAGCCTTTTGTGGGGTCAATCGTTACAATTGCAAATAAAGCATTTTCGTAGGGCACCGTGTATTTGATGTAGGGGTACGCTTGATCAATCGCCTCACTGTAGCGAACGTGCTGAAATTCTGCACCCACCCAATGGTATGAGGCACTGTTGATTTGCGGATACAGAATGTCGTTGATTCTCCGAACGTAGTCTCTGTGGTGATGCCCGGAAAAACACGCAACCACCTTGCGATGTCCAGCGGAAGCGTTGGCATCCTCCAAGATCTGACGCACTTTGGCTCCGTTTTGCACCCCGCCGTCAGACTCCCGTTCCAGACTCTGATGCACGAATACAACGACGGGAAGGTCGGTTGAATCGAGTTGATCACGCAACCATTCCAATTGGTCTTCTGCAATGTAACGTGGGTATCCACCTGCATGATCCGCAGGACGATCATTGCCATCGAGCACGATGAACTGCATTCCTGCCTGCTGAAAGGAATAGTAGCGCGAAGGCATTTTCCACCAGTCCACGGTTTGCTCACGCGAGTAGCCCCCATCGGTGTCATGGTTCCCTATCACATGATATCGAGGACCCGAAAAAGAATTCCAAATGTCTAAGAAAGGCTGATTGGCCTCTTTGGGCACACAGAAATCTCCAAGCTGAACGATAAAATCCACGCGCTCCTTTTTCATATGATCAATGAAAGAAGAGAGGCGTTCATCTGCATCATGCATGACATCTTTATGCACATCCGCAATGATCCCAAAGCGCAAGGTTTCCCGGTTATCTTGTGCCCAGGCCGGCCAATCGGAGAGAAGGGCGGTTCCTCCAAGACTGCCAGAAACTTTTAGAAATCGACGGCGATTACTCAGTTGAAATTCAGGTTTATCGGACATGAAAAAAAACCATCTCATGCCCCATCATTCAAGTCGAGACCGATATAGTTTCCAGTCGCATACAACCATACGAATGGAAGTCTGGAAATTTTCACACTTGATGCCTTTGTCACTGTGCCCGCAAAATCTGGATGCGTATCAGCATTAAAACCATGAAATCGATCCAGGTAATATTGGGAATTTGTTTTACTACTTTTCTTCAGGCGGTAGAAACGGACTCAAGCTCCACAACGCTCCCGACACAAGATCGCCCGAATGTCCTTTGGATCTGTATCGAAGACTGGTCTCCTGATTTATCGTGCTATGGCACAACAGGAGTCCATACGCCTTATGTCGACAAACTTGCTTCGGAGGGAATTCGTTACGAATGGGCATTCACTACCTCACCCGTTTGCTCCACCTCCAGATCGGCCATGATGACCGGTTTCCATCAAAACTACATCAGAGCCAATCAACACCGTGAAAACAACAAGCAACTATTACCTGATGGGATCCGACTCATCCCTCGATTATTCGCTGAATCTGAAAATGACAACAAGGAATCTGGTGCATATTTGCGGCCGGAATTCACGAATCAAAAGGCATCAGGGTAACCGCAGGTGGGTAATGAAGCGTCTCGCTGCCCCACTTCAGGAAACCTCCCGAAACCACTGATGACTTCGATTCCCTCTCTGTGCGCCGGGTTTTCTTTCCTTGTAACCAGGATTCAATGCAAGTTCTTCTGGATATTCGATAAAGACAGCAGCCAGAAGACGTTCGGTATTTGGAATATTAAGATACTCAAACATCTCTTTACCACGAAAGCGCCCTCCACTCGACCAATAGTTTCCCATTCCGTGCGCAGTCAACATCAACAAGAGATTTTGTACCATGGAGGATGCTGCCGCTAGATGCTCTTCGTTTCTTGCCACTATTTTTTCAACCATCTCACTTGATGGTATCAGCTCATTCGTTGCAGAAGTTTCAGGCAACCACGTCACAAGAACCATGGCACTGCAGGCAGCAGCCAGTCGAGGCTCTTTGGTTTTCACCTGAAGCGACTCATGCATGAATCGAGCTGCATCCTGTGCTTGCTGCCTCCAGAGAAGGTGTGCGCGCCAGGGCTCTGCAATACCATCGACACCGCGATTGTAGTGGAAGGGCGCCCAACCAGCAGTCTCCACCGATTCGAACACTCGCTGCCGATTCAGGTTTTCAATTTCATCTGATACCCCCGCTGGCTTGGATCCAGGGTCACACATCACTTTTTCGGTGACTCGGGATTGAATCACTTTAGACACAATGGCTGCTTGGTGTGATAAATCGATCATGACCATATATAAATGCGGGTTTTGCAAATTTCAAAGAACGAAATGTTGCGGGTGCGACCTTCTCACAAAAACCGTTTGCAACGAATGCAGGTATTCCCTCGGTATCGCTCTGGAGTTTAAAATTATTCGATGAGTCCCAATTGATCAATAAGCGTCTGGGGGCGAATTCGAATACGCCAGTTGTCAGGAATGATCTTCCATACAATGTTTCCCTCACGATCCAATATGAAGGTCGCGGGTCTGGCTATGTCTGCTTCTCCCATGGGGTTTGCTCCAGGATGCCGAAGCCCGAAGAGCTCGATCACCTGGGCCTCTGGATCAGATAGCAGAGAAAAACTGAGCCTTTTTTTGACCGCAAGTTTCCTGCTCTGCTCAGGCGCATCAATACTGATAGCCAGGACTTCGCTGTCCAGAGCTCTGATTTCATCCATGCGAGACTGCAAACCTTGCAGTTCTGAAATACAGAAAGGTCACCAATGCCCTCGATAAAAAGTAATTATTAACTTTTTACCTCGAAAATCAGATAGACCCACCTCCTGGCCATTTTGGTCGCTTAGAACAAATTCAGGGGCAATGGATAATCCTCGAGTGGTCTCTGTGGGCGCTGGTAGTTGATAGGAAATGTAACCAACATAACCAGCAAACAAGGAGGTCAGTAGAATGGAAAAGGCCATGGACAATACCGCCATGAGCTTACCCCGGTATAGATCTGAACGACCAAAGGCTCGTTTGATTGCGATCAGATTTACCCAGCAACCCAGGAAAACAACAGGGAAGTTAATCCAAGGGAAATCACGGAGAACCGGGAATTGAGCGAAATAAATAAAGTAACTCACCGCTCCCAGAAACACGATGAGAGGCCCGAGCCAGACTGAATGATTGCGCCTTCGAATGGACAAGGGCGTCACAGATACGGCTGATTTTTTATTTTTCAGGGACATCGAAGGCAGCATTAGCAATGCTTGAAATTGGGGATTTGTAGCTTGAAATCAAGATTATACCGCTCATTGATCAAAAAACAGATCAACTAAAAACTGTGGTGGGCTTCTTACCTCAGTTGAATAGTCGACTACGCTTCAATTTCGCATTAAGGTATCCGGCGACAGGGCACTTCGTTGAGTCTTGAGATTGTCCCATGACTAAAAATTCGATTTATCTATTGTGCACCGACTTTGATGGCACGCTGTATTCAGAATCCCATTCACCACGGATCCCAGAAAAACTGATCGAGATGATTCAGGAATTGAGAAAACAGGGTATGCTCTGGATGGTCAATACAGGGAGGGATTTAGAATACCTTTTAGAGAGCCTTGTTGAACATTCATCGGGTGTCATGCCCGATTATATAGGAGTTGTCGAAAGAGAAGTATTTAAATACAGATCTGGTGAATATCACCCTGTGAATCATTGGAATCAACATTCGAGAGCCGCTCACAAAACGTTGTTTGAAAGACATTCACCATTGATGAGCGAAGTGTCAGAGTGGATAAGCAGCCAATTTCAAGCGGAAGTTTATGAGGACTTGCATTCACCTGTGTGCCTGATTGCAAAAAACAATGAGGACGCAGATCAAATCCATTCCTTTGTCAATTCAAAGCTGAAAGATTTCTCAGATTTAGCTTGGGTCAGGAACGACGTCTACGCTCGATTCAGCCATGCCAACATTCACAAGGGAACCATCCTCAATGAAGTTTCCAAATTACATAAATTGCATGCAACAGGAATCATAGCAGCCGGTGATCATTTTAATGATATTCCAATGCTGAACCGAAGGTTTGCAAATCATTTAGTGGCACCTTCAAATGCTATCCCAGAGGTTCAGGATCACATTGCACGGAATAATGGATACATCAGTCATTTTGAGGCAGGCCATGGCGTTTTGGACGGACTGAGGGTGCTTCTGGAGAAAGAGTTTTGAATTTTACTAAAATAAATGACCCTATACATTAGCTTAGCTTATTTACTAGGAATTCAATCATCAAGTGAAGGCCCGAGCTTAGAGAAAAAATATATCAGGAATAGACCTTAAATCGTTTGACACTGAACATGCTCAGCCCTACTTTGAAGGGACGCATTATTAGTAAAATGCTAGCGTGAAAAATTCACGATCCTAAAATATTATTATCAGAATCGTTAATGTGAACAGATACTGAATGAATGATTCCACTTTAACCGCTTCAACCGCCGGCGGACAGTCAAACAACGCAAACATTTCGGAAGCAGTCATCCGCATTGCGGGTAATTCACAGGATGGCATTCAATCTATTGGCGGGTTTCTCGCCAGGCTAGCTGGAAGGAGCGAACAAGAGGTCATGACATTCATGACCATACCTTCAACCATATCAGGTGGCCCATCCATATTCCAAGTCCGCATTGGCACCGGGGAAGTTTTGAGCGCAGGTGACGAGGCAGATGTACTGCTCGCTTTTTATCAGCACTCCTACGAGGGGCACATCGATTCACTCAAGGAAAGCGGCATTGTTCTTTACGATTCTGATCATGTCACCCCCAACGAGGAATGGCAGAAAAAATACAACCATGTTGCGATTCCCATTTCCAATCTCACCATCGAAGCCATTGGTGGCACAGCCAGAGACAAGGGAAAGAACATCTACGCGCTGGGCTTGATTTGCCGTATTTTCAACCTCAATTCCGATAAGCTCAAAGGCCTGATCAACGAAAAGTTCAAGGGCAAGAACCCTGCGATCACTGAGACAGCCCTCAACGCATTCAACGCAGGGCACCTGTATGAGCTTGGCGATTTGATCGAAACATTTTCTTTCAGCGAGGCAACGCATCGAGATTCAAGCCAAGTTGTGATGAACGGTAATGAAGCTCTGGCGTATGGGCTCATCGCTGCCGGTGTTCGTTTCGGCGCAGGCTACCCAATTACTCCATGGTCGGACATCATGGAATTACTTCGCAGGGAACTCCCCAAATATGGAGGTTCATTCATTCAATGCGAAGATGAAATTGCATCGATTGCAATGGCTCTGGGTGCAAGTTATGGAGGCCGAGTAGGCGTCACTGGTTCAAGTGGTCCTGGAATTTCACTCAAGACAGAAGCCTTGGGCTGGGGCATCATGGCAGAAATACCACTGGTGCTTGTTGATGTGCAACGAGGAGGCCCTTCAACGGGGATGCCCACGAATGTCGAGCAATCAGATCTGAACATAGCCTGTTTTGGGGGTCACGGTGACTCCCCTCGAGTGGTTCTGGCTCCTGCTAATGTCGAGGATTGTTTTTATTCGGCAATGGAGGCGGTTAGGATTGCCAGAGAATTCAATGTTCCTGTCGTGCTGTTGTCAGACCAGGCAATCGGGACACGCATTGAAGCTTTCGATGAGCCTGATCTGAAAACACTTTGCAAGGATATCACTCCCGATCTTACCCCTGTGGAAGAGCACAAACCATACAGTCTGGAAGATGTCTCAGGCGTCAGTCCCCGAATCGCACCTGGAACTCAGGTCAAGAGCGGCAAATACCCTGTGATTACCGGATTGGAACATGATGAGCTTGGTCACCCAACAGGCTCGAGCCAGCTCCACCAGGAAATGACCAACAAACGCCGTAACAAGCTAAAAACTTTGGCGAAAAGCCTTCCATTCCCGCAGGTTTATGGTGGTGATCATGGCGACGTGCTTATTGTTGGATGGGGATCCACACAAGGACCCATTCACGAGGCAGTGGACCGCGTCAGGAAGGCAGGCGAAAAATGGTCTTCGCTGCATATCCGTCACATCAATCCTCTCCCTGAAGGGCTCGAAAAGGCATTCGACGGATTCAAACATGTCATGGTCGTGGAAATGAACGATGAAGGTCTCTACGGTTACGGGCAGCTAGCGGGAATTTTGAGAGCAAGATACTGCGATCCTAAGATCAAGGGAATCAACAAAAGCGACGGCATGACTTATAAAGTAAAAGAGATCATCAAACGCGTGACCGCAGCGATCAACTGATTCCAAACCACATCTCATCCATTACCTGACCATAAAAATTTCAAGTAGATAGAACCATGAGCGCAAGCAATACTGTTGACAATGACGCCTCA
Source organism: Verrucomicrobia bacterium SCGC AAA164-E04 (assembly GCA_000383715.1). GTDB lineage: Bacteria > Verrucomicrobiota > Verrucomicrobiia > Limisphaerales > AAA164-E04 > AAA164-E04. Next base: position 60,904 of record KB911839.1, on the reverse strand, counting down.
AATGGAGTGGTAGCTGAGCAATCACTCGAAGATGCAGAACCCAGCAACCGTGCACCATTAACCAAAAAAGAGATTTCAGCGGATCACCCTACCTGGTGTCCCGGTTGTGGTGATTTCTCTATCCTCGCTCTCTATTTCCGCCTCATACAGCAGCGAGGCCTGCACCACGAGAAAATCACAACCGTTGCAGGCATTGGATGCTCGAGCCGTTTCCCTTATTTCGTTCAGGCGAATGGCGTGCATTTTATCCACGGTCGAGCATTACCTTTTGCGACTGGTGTCGCATTGTCACGACCAGACCTTCATACATTCGTCTTTGGTGGTGACGGAGATGCATTTTCCATTGGTGGCAACCACCTGACACATACAGCGAGGAAGAATGTTAATTTGACATATGTAATCATGGACAATTTCGTCTATGGTCTCACGAAGAAACAAACTTCTCCAACTTCACCGATAGGTTTCAGAAGTAAGACAGACGTCGGCGGATCGAAAGACAAACCGATCAACCCAATGAAGCAGCTTGTTGCGGCTGGAGCTACTTTCATCGCGCGCACGACTGCAACCAACCCCAAGCATCTCCTTGCCATGATGGATAAAGCCATGGATCACGACGGATTCAGTGTCATTGAATGTTTGAGTGAATGTGTGGAGTTCTATCCTGGAGCTTTCGACAAAGCCACACCACGCAAGGGTGGTGCGTTCAAAGAAATCCCTGAAGACCATGATGTGACCAGTGAGCTGGAAGCTTACAAACTAGCCGATGATTCTTTTCCAGGATATTTCGGCATCTTCTATGATGTCAATGAGCCAACCAAAAATGCAAATGAAGCCTCTTTAATTAGCTCAGCAAGAGAAAAAGTAGCTGGCATGCAGGATTGGGAAATTCTTCAGAAAACATTTGATCGAGTCAAATAGGACAGGCATATGCCCATCTATGAATTCGCCTGCCCGAAGTGCCGGGTGATTTTCAATTTTCTTTCCAAGCGCCTCAATCCTGAAGGAACGCCTTCATGTCCGAAATGCGGTCATCGAGAGTTGAAGAAGCAAATGAGCTCTTTCGCGATGATCAGCGGAGAAAATAACTCAGATTCAGAAGAAGCCCCGTCCGGTGAAAGCCCGGATTTTTCCGGATTCGATGAATCCAAAATGATGCGTGCCATGGGCGAGATAGAACGCGACATGGGGCATATGGATGAAAACAACCCCAAACACATGGCCATGATGATGCGCAAAATGCAGGGTATCATGCCACCGGGCATGCTCCCTAAGGAAATGGATGTCGCTATCAAACGCCTTGAGGCAGGTGAAGATCCAGATAAAATCGAGGAGGATATGGGGGATGTACTGGGAGAAGCTCTCGGTGATATGACTGGAGAAAGTGGTGGGATGGGAGGTGGCTACAGCCAGGATCCCGGCCTTTACGATTACTGACCCAGCAGCGAGGCGTCTCGAAACGCAAGCTCAGTCGGTCTTACCCATGGCGCGAGCTCAAAAAAACATCCCCTGCCGCCCTTGCGAATTGACGCAACATAGATCGAAACGAACCGATCTAGCTCAAGAGACTACTGATTGGTCAAAACCCTTTGGAATTCAGGTGAAACTCTCAACGCATTGAATCGATGATCCCCCCTTGCTTTTCTTGCGAGATCGACAGCAGATGGATTCTTTGCGCGACGTGCACGGCTCAGCTCCATGGTTTTCGAAAGTGTTTGTAGCGCGAGTTCTTTTTTCCCCATCAGCGCCTGAGTTCCCGCTAAATCAAACCAGGCTTCAGGATTTTCAGGGATGACTTCAACGAGCCTGATCAATGCCAACTCGAGTCTTTCGTATTGTTTCAGGTCATTGTAAGCAGACGCAACCGTGAGGATGGTTTCGGCAGGCGCGTTTTGATCCGCAAGCAATTCATCCATCACCCTCACCGCATCGTTGGTACGCAAGGTCAGAACGTAGTTGGACATTAACTTGTAGGCAACATCCAGATTGGTTTTGTTGGAAAGATACATTTGTTCCAACTGTTGGATGGAATTCTGGATCTGCCCCAGTTGCGCCTGGCCTTGTTTCATTCGATGAAGCTGCTGCAGCAGCTGGCCAATTCCTTCGTTCTCGTAGTCGAACTTATAACAGGTCTCTGTAATCAAGATGGCATCATCCACCCTTTGAGTCATTGCCAGCAGATTGGAATAACGGAAGACCGCCTCAGGACTTGAAGGGCAGAGAGCCAATGACTGACGAAAGGCAAAATCCGCCTCCTCCAGTAGTCGTTGCTCCTCTTCAATGGTCTTAGGTCGCAAATGCTCAGGGCATTGAGGTCCCAAACGCCATGCGTAAATACCGGCGATTCCGCTGCGAAGTTTTGAAAAGGCTTTTTGCCCCCAGTCATCGCGCACAAATTTGGGATCACCTTTAAAGTTGGAAAAGTCCCCTTTTAGATACACGTCCTCTGCAAATTTCACCACCTCTTCGATCGTGGTATCTTCGTCCACCCAGTTACCGATCAGTCGATCCATGTATTTGGACCAGAATTCATGATCTTGCTGGAGCATTTCTTCGGTAATCGCAGGCACTTCCTCGCGATTAATTTTCATGATAATGCCAAAGGGACTCAAGTGAGGATACATCCACTCAAGTGGCATGCTCTCTTCGATATAAAACTCATGATCTGGGTTTTCATCAAATATTACCTTGGTCAACAGGGCATTGATCGCCATTACAGCCGCCTGACCTTGCACGAGAATCCTACCATCAGGAGTCTCTTCAACGATTTCTCCAGGCTTCAGCTGGTTGTTAGCCTTTCGAAACGCCGCTTCAGACATGTATTGAAGATAGGCATTTTCAGAATCTTTTACTGAAGGCGTATAGATTTCCTTCGCTGGGTAAAGTCCTCTGGCCTTACGTTTTTTCTCAACGAAAGAGCCAAGGCCCATCATGGCGTTGTCAGCCGGAGAAAAAGATCGAGCAAACCAGTTGGTGCTGAGATTGAGTTCCTTTTCTTTTGTGGATCGAAGCATCTCCTGGAAAAATGGCAAATCTTTCTGAGCACTCCTGAAATAGTGAGCACGGATGTAATCCAGATAGGTATTATCAGCCAGAGCATTCTGCGTGATAATATAAACGTCTCGACGATCGAAGTCTGGATCTCGAGGTTTCTTGCTTGCGGGGATAAAACTCTCGCAAAAAATCATGTAGGTTGGATTGAATCTACCGGGATCGGTTCCTCCAAAGAGAACAGCCCCCTCGGCCATCTCGGGATAGACCTCATAAGGGGGTTTGAACATGTCGTGACCAAACCAATAGCCAAATAAGTGGCCGTGTTTTTCATTCACCCACCAATGACTCATTACAGAGTAAAACGGGGACAGGAAAAAGATGACCAGGATAGCCTTCATGGGGGCTCGCGTTCTGGATATCCCAAAAAACAAAACAAAAGCCACGGCTAGAGCAATACCGTAAAGCGCAGTAAAGTGGTCCAGTGGATGCACTCTCTCCAGTCCAACTTTGCCATATAAGGCTAACCCTGCGGCAATAGAGCCCCCAACCAGAGCTGGCATTCGATAGCGCTCATAATGACGAGCTAAAAAGACAGAAATCAGGGCAACTCCGTATCCCATGAAAATGGCGATTAAAACATGGGAGGAAGTAAAGAACACTCGATTCAGGTCCTGACTTTGTTTGTCGGGAGGCGGATTCAAAAGAATCATCAAAAGAACTGCCAGACAGAAGAATACGGCCAACAGCCCGGTCATCCAGGACCGTTCTCTCTTGGCCATGCGTTTCCAAAAGTAAAAAGGCACCAGCCCAGTGAGCAGCATGACAGGCGAGAATTCAGATGCTGCACCTTTGAAATAGAGATACATCTGTTGAATGAACCTGAAAGGCGAAGTCGTAGGATTGGCGCGTTCATACTGCCCCCGACTGAACGCATGCATGAAACCATCCCAAGTCCTTGGGTAAGCCCAGTTCATGGGAGGGTTGGTTGATGAAGCAATCGGCATGTAAAAATAGAACGATGCGCCCACTAACCAGGCCAAAGTCAGAATAAGCACTGGACGCCATTCGGTCATCACGGCTTGCGTCTTGTTCCATGCCCAGGCAAAGGCTCCCAATGAGGCAATGCCTACAGCGTTATAGATCACAAACAGAGCAAAGTTTTCATCAAAGGAGGTCACCATGCCATTCCACTTGGCCAGAAGTCCCAGGATGTAGACAATGCTGTTGATCATGAAGAGATCCCGACCAAGTTTTAAGTTGGTCGCTGCAATCGCAACCTCGATCCCCATGGCAGCAACAATCAATGTTTGATGATTATTGAAACAAATACCAAACAGGAAAAATGCCCAGTAAAGGTAGCGCTTCCGCTCAGGTATGTAAACCCAGCGCATCAGGCAGACAAGTACCCCCATCAAGGAGAGAATGCTCAGGGTATACACTTCGACAATGACCGCCTGACTCCACATGAAACCATTGAAGCCCAACAACATTCCCGCAACCCAGCCCGAGACACGACAAACCCAGTCTTCAAGCTTTTGATCCAATCCTTTCAGCTCTTCCATCCCCTCAACGATCATGCTGCTGCCACGCGAAACCATGAGCGACAAGAGACCGCAAGCCGCAGCAGCTGCAACGGCAGAGGATAGAGCAACACGGAAGGCGATATTGGAAACAGGAATCAGAACGGTAAACAACCATGAATAAAGCGTCCAGATAGGGTAACCGGGAGGGTGTGGAACACCGGCGTAAAAAGCACCTACAGACAACTCACCGGAATCTTCCAGCGTGACATCCGGGGCGATGGTAAAGAGATAGCCGACAAATACCATCAAGGCAGTAATGCCAGCGGTCTGCCAATCGATCTTTCGAAAAAAACGTCCACTGGGATGGGTGGTTGGAATCTTGGATGAAACCGACGCCTCCGCCTTTAATTTGGACGGTGCCTTAGATTTAGAAGATTGACTCATTCCTGTTTTTCCAACTTTATCCTGCAATATAGTGCGATGAATTTTGAAACTCGGCGCAAAGAGTTAAACACTGAAAAAGAATACGGGAGCTTTGTCGATTCCAAAAGTCATGAGAGAAGCGTCAAACTGCTCATTCTATCTTAATTGCCGCCTCCTCTTGTCCATTGCCATTGGATAGGAGGTCGAAGCGTCATCGTTTATCCCATAATGACCCCATGTCTGATGATTTATGAAACAGCCAAACAAATTCCTTCTAAATGAATAAGGACACCTCCTGGCTGCACAAGTCATAGGTCTGTCATGGAGAGATCCTGCATATAGGAAAGCATGGGGCATGCCAGAAACAATTAAGCACCTTAAAAACGAAATAAACATTTGTCTCTGAGGCTTGTTTCGCCTATGATATCAGAATATGGAGCTGCTGATAAAACTATCTGTAGCCTAGTAAGTTATGGAATCAGAAAACGAACAGAACCCCGGACATCTTCCAGCAGAGGACGCCGCCAAGTATGATGCCTCTAAAATTGACAAATTAGAGGGTTTGGAAGCAGTCCGCAAAAGACCGGGCATGTATATTGGAGATCCAGATGAACGAGGACTCCATCATTGTGTTTTTGAGGTGCTGGACAATTCCATTGATGAGCACTTGGCTGGTTACTGTTCACGCATTGAAGTAAGCATTCATGTGGACGGCTCAGCCTCCATACGTGACAATGGCCGAGGTATTCCAGTCGACACGCACCCTAAATTCAAAATACCGGCTGTCGAGTTGGTGCTCACTAATCTGCATGCAGGCGGGAAATTTGGACAAGGGGCCTATAAATATTCAGGTGGTTTACACGGTGTAGGTGCGAAATGCGTAAACGCCCTTTCAGATTGGTTTAAAGTCGAGGTATCGCGGGACAACAGCGTCTACTTCATGGAATTTGAGCGAGGCAAAACGACACAAAAGCTGTCAGTCATCGGAAAAAGCAGCAGCACCGGCACACTGATCACCTTCAAACCCGATGCCACAATCTTCACGATCACCACTGAATTTAAATTCGAGATCCTGGCGAATCGCTTGCGAGAACTGGCCTTCTTGAATCCAGGGTTGGTAATAATGCTTTCGGACGAACGAGCGGACGAGAAGTCAGAGCGGTTTTTCTACAAGGATGGTATTGAAGAATTTGTAAAACAATTAGGACGCAATAAACAATTGATTCACCCTAATCCTATCAGTCTTGCAGGCCATCGCACAATTCAGGTGGAAGGGAAAGGTGAAGAAGCCTATGTCGACTGTGTGGTTCAATACAACGACACCTACAACTCACAGATACTCTGTTTTGCGAATTCCATCCCAAATGCAGATGGCGGCACACATCTGACAGGATTCAGAACGGCATTGACGCGCGCGATCAACAAGTATGCCCGTGGCAACAATCTTTTGAAGGACAAGGACCAGAATATCTCAGGAGATGATGTTCGCGAAGGGCTGGTTTGTGTATTGAGTGTCAAACTCCCCAATCCAAGGTTTGAATCACAGACCAAGGTGAAGCTGGTCAATACGGAAATCGAAGGTGTGGTTTCTTCCATCGTTTATGAGGGCTTGATGGAAATGTTTGATGGCAGCCCGGGGGTGGCAAAGCGTGTGGTCGAAAAATCATTGATGGCAGCGAGGGCCCGTGAGGCCGCCAAGAAGGCACGAGAAACAGTAAGAAAAAGTGCCATGACCGGTGGGGGGCTTCCTGGTAAATTAGCAGATTGCTCTGATCGCAACCCTGAGAACACTGAGCTTTATATTGTCGAAGGTGACTCTGCTGGCGGTTCGGCGAAACAAGGTCGCGACCGTAAATTTCAGGCAATCCTTCCTATTCGGGGTAAATTGATCAACGTTGAAAAGGCTCGCCTGGACAAGGTTCTGCAGAACAACGAAATTCGCACAATGATCACAGCTGTAGGAACCGGCATTGGAACCGGTGATGGCGAAGGTTCGTTCAATCCCGATAAATTGCGCTACCACAAGGTGATTATCATGACTGATGCAGATGTCGATGGTTCTCACATTCGGACCTTGCTACTGACATTTTTCTACCGTCACATGACGGATCTGATCAGTCGAGGCTATGTTTACATTGCCCAGCCACCACTCTACCAAATCAGCAGAAGGCGCCATACGGAATATGTGCCTGATGACGCTGCATTGAGCAAAATCCTCATTCGTCTTGGATCCAGCGAGGTTAAACTCAGGAACTTGGCTGATAACGCACTTCTGGAAGATGAGCAACTCACTGAAATACTGGCTCTTCTTTCGTCGCTCGACAAGTTTGCGGACGCAATTCGTCGTCATGGAGGCGACTTTGCCGATTATCTCGAGCACCGCAGTGATGACGGGCATCTCCCCAAACACTTTGTCAAGATTCGAGCTGGAAACGAAGAATTCACTCATTTCTTCAAGGCCGAGGAAGAACTGGCACAATTCGGGAAAGAAAATGTCGATCTGGGATTGTTCGGCGGTGATCAATCGGAATACTTTGAAAATGAAAAACCCAAGGACCGTATGACGAGGCGTGCCCGTCATATTGAACTTCATGAAAGTAAGGCGATTGAAAAACTGCTGGGACAATTGACCGAAAAGGGCCTCAATGTTGAGCATTATTCAGCACAAGACAAACCTTTGTATGAGCTGATCGAAGGAGAAGGTGAGAAACAGCAAATCAAACCACTGTTCTCCATTGCTGAAATCCTCGATAGCATCAAGGAAGTCGGTCAACACGGTCTTGAAATCAAACGTTTCAAAGGTCTGGGTGAAATGAACCCCAAACAGCTCTTCGAGACAACGATGGATCCCACCACTCGCAAGCTCTTGAAAGTCGACCTCACGGACGCAGTAGAAGCAGAAGAAATGTTCACCAAGCTCATGGGAGACGAAGTCGAGCCTCGCAGGCAATTCATTGAAGACAATGCATTGAACGTTCGAAATCTCGACGTTTAATCAGCACTCCAAACAGGCAATGCAGTCGATAGTACACCCAATTTTAACCACCCCTCGGTCGTAAGGACCGATCCAAGATATTCATAGCAACCTATGGCGGAATCCGATTCCACAAAAAACACACCACCCAAAGGCGGATGGATCGAAAAGATCAACGTCGCCGATGAAATCAAGAACTCGTTTCTGGATTACTCGATGTCAGTCATCATCTCGCGCGCCCTGCCGGACGTGCGAGACGGACTGAAGCCGTCGCAGCGTCGTATTCTCTATGCGATGAATGATCTGGGTGTGGGTCCATCAAAAAAGCACATCAAGTGCGCCAAAATTGTCGGTGAGACAATGGGTAATTACCATCCCCACGGGGATCAGGCCATTTACCCGACTTTGGTGCACATGGCTCAGCCATGGGCGATGCGTGACACATTGATTGAGGGACAAGGTAATTTTGGATCCGTCGAAGGCGATCCGCCTGCTTCCATGCGTTACACGGAAGCACGCATGACGCACTTGGGTTCCATTCTGATGGACGACATGGAAAAGGACACTGTCGATTTTGTCCCTACCTATGACGATTCCACTGTAGAACCCACCGTTTTCCCTTCTTCCTTTCCGAATCTATTGGTCAATGGTGGCACCGGTATCGCGGTGGGGATGGCGACGAACATCGCTCCTCATAATCTTGGAGAGGTAATCGATGGCATTACTGCTCAGATCGATAATCCAGCGATCACCATTGATGGGTTAATGGAACATATCAAAGGCCCGGATTTTCCGAGTGGCTGTCAAATCTGTGGACTTGATCCTATCCGTCAATACTTGACCACTGGCCGGGGAAGCCTTCGAATTCGAGGTCGAGTCGAGGTAGAAACAACCAAGACAGGCAAAGAGCAGATCATCATTACCGAGATTCCATTCAATGTGAACCGGGCGGTATTGGAAGAACGCATTGCGCAGCTGGTCAACGAAAAGATCATCACTGAAATTTCGGCGCTTCGAAATGAATCGGACGAAAAGACTCGACTCGTCATCGAGTTAAAACGTGACGCCATCCCCAAGGTGGTCATCAATAATCTCTACAAACACACTCAGCTGGAGACGACTTTCAGTGTCAACATGTTGGCCATTGATCAGCAGAAACCAAAGATCCTGAATCTCAAGGAGATCATCAATTGCTATATTGAGCATCGCCGTGAGGTCATTCTTCGACGCACACGCTTTGAGTTGAAAAAAGCTGAGGCGCGGGCGGAGATCCTGGAGGGCTATTTAATCGCTCTGGCAAATCTGGACGACTTCATCCGTATCATTCGAGAATCAGCCAATCGTGAGGAAGCCAAAACCAAATTATTAGCCTATGAATTTTCGCGGGAAACCGTGGAACAATTCGGCATCCTCATTCGCGGTGATGCACGACTGAATAATGGCCGGTATGAGTTCAGTGTAGCCCAGGTAAACTCAATTCTGGAGCTTCGTCTCTACCAGTTGACCGGCATGGAAACAGACAAGGTCAAGAAGGAGTATGGTGAACTCCTTGAAACCATCCAAGACTTGATGGATATCCTGGCCAGAGAAGTTCGTGTGCTTGCAATCATCAAAGAAGAACTTCAGCGAGTGCGTGAAAAATATGCCACTCCACGACGTTCTGAGTTGATTCCTTTCCACGGCAACATGCTCATTGAAGACTTGATCGCCAATGAGCCTGTGATCATCACCCTGACACACAATGGCCTCATCAAGCGCACAAACCTTACCGAATACCGTGCCCAGCGACGTGGAGGTAAAGGTGTGATTGGTATGGCGACCAAAACCAAAAGTGTGATTGAGGGCAAAAATAAGGATTTTGTAGAACACCTGTTCACTGCCAGCACGCATGATTATTTGATGTTTTTCACGAACACCGGACGTGTCTTCGTTGAGCGAGTCCATGAAGTTCCGGAGATGAGTCGAACCTCCCAGGGACGAGGCATTGCCAATGTCCTCGAATTACAGCCCAAAGAAAAAATTGCGGCCCTTATTCGTGTTGAATCTCACTCGGATGAAAAGAAAAAAGATACCACCTGGGAGCAACCTGGCTTTCTCCTTTTCGCTACGGAAAATGGAACGATCAAAAAGACAGAATTATCCGCTTTCAAAAATCATCGCAAAGGCGGCATTCGTGCCATCAAGATTTTGGAAGAAGATCGCCTGATTGAAGTCAAACTCACGACCGGCGAAAACAATGTTATCTTGATCACTCGAAACGGTAAAAGTATTCGATTCAATGAAACCGATGCACGATCCATGGGACGTGTAACCACGGGCGTACGAGGCATTTCTCTGGCAAATGATGACAAAGTAGTCGGCCTGTCCATTATCGAGGAAGGTGCCACCCTGCTGGTAGCCAGTGAAAAAGGCATTGGTAAACGCACCACTTTTGAAGAGTATCGCCAACAAACCCGCGGTGGTAAGGGGATCATCACCATGCGCACGACCGATAAAACAGGTGGCATTGTGGGTGCTCTGACCGTGCATGATCACGACGAGATCATGCTGATCACGGTCGGGGGGCAGATGGTGCGGATCAAGGTGGATGACGTTCGTGAAACAGGTCGAAACACCATGGGCGTCAAACTGGTCGAAACCGGTAAAAAAGATAAACTTCAGGCCATCGCTCCTGTCATCAGCGAAGAAAACGAAGATGAAGATACGGAGGAAGAAGGCAGTAATGATACCGGAGATGATACTCCATCTGAACCAACTGCTGAAGGATCCGATGAGACGACTCAAGAACCGACAGAGTCTTCTGATGAGTAAACCTTGTTCAATTTAAGCAATAATCCCGTCGAGCTTTCTTGCTTGGCGGGGTTTTTATTTCCAGGTTCAACACTGTAAGTGTTTAAGAATGTGCGGGAGCACAAGATCCTGACGCAGTTGGTATAAGGGAATCAAGAACTGTTCAAGACGGGCATATTGCGAGTATTAAGAATTATCCTTGCCCTCATGACTCAGCGAAAGAGATGAAGTTCTCCCGACAGATACGTCAAATGCGGTCCAATGATATCCTGTTGAAATGGAACGCATCTCCCGTTTTTTCAACTCCATGCCCATTCAAGTTCAGCTGCTGAATAACTCGACGGATACGAGCAGGAGATATCAATAGAAAGGCTCGAGCCGGTTCTCATCACCCGCTGTCAGAGACGCTTGAGTTTGTTGTTTGCCCGTTGTTGATAAAAGGACTTTGAATCAAACCTGCTCGATTTAAGAGTGCCTATTTGACATCAAACTCAAAGCAAACTGCCTCCTGATCATTACGAACGAGAAGGTAAGGCCAAGCGAGACAAGGCGGGTTCCAGGTCTTGCCATCGATAGCATGCCACTGAGAAATCACCTTGGGTTCTTCGGGATTGATCTCCATCCAGATGACATCGCCTTTTTCAGAAAGGATCATGATGGCGTTATCCAGAAGAAATATCTGACCATGACCATAACGACCATCCTTCCATTGACGGCGTCCTTTCTTCAAATCAATGCAGGCCATCATCCCGTCATCAAGTCCGTAAACAAAACCATCCATGGCAACCACATTGGTAAACTTGGCCTTCATGCTCCGTTGTTTCCAAATTTGCTCCGCACTCCAATCACCTGATTCGGTGGCTTTCACCTCCAATAAAGCGCACCCTATCCCATACCCACTGGAAATGAATACCCTTGAGTCTGGCAATACAATGGGGACGGCCACATCAGGATACTGAGATCCCCAAGAAATATCCCAAAGCATTTGATCACTGTCAGTAGCGAATCCGGCAAAACCTCTGTGATGCATGTAAAGCAACTGATGGACATCTCCCCACTGTGCCAGGATCGGGGAGCTGTAACTGGCTGAAACTTTCGGGTATGAACGCAACAGCGAGCCGGTCTCTAAATCATAAACCCGCAATCCACTTTCACCACCATCTCCCGTCGGCACAATGACTTGTGATTGCATGACCAACGGTGACGGGCTGAATCCCCATTCAGGGATCTTGGCCTGAGCTTCCTCGATCACGTCATGTGACCAAATCAATTCACCATTAGAACGCTTGAGACAATTCAAAACTCCAGTGCTTCCCATCGTGACAAGAAAGTCTCCAGAAATTGTGGGTGTCGCACGTGGACCATTACCAGCAATGACTGATGAATAATCCGCAAGATAACTGTATTCCCAAAGCAGGCTGCCTGTTGAAAGCTGATAGCAAGTCACTTTCTCTTGATCTTCTGATTGCTCTTGAGTGTAAGCAAAAGGCCCCTCGACAACGAAGCCCGACCATCCCTGCCCAATCGGCTGACGCCATCGCTCCATGGGCGGCGTTTGCATCTGTTCTTGCGTCAGGGAAATGCCAGCAAGAACCGCATCCCGGTTGGGTCCAAGAAACTGAAGGAAATCCTGCTCTGCACGAGGCAGCGATTCGACGTCTGCATCGACGACGACTTTTTCGACGCTGGCCTTCTGAGTTCCTCCCGATTTGAGGCGAATGATTGGAATCAAATCACCGGAAACTCCAATGATCTCGAAAGCCTGCGATCCAATTCCGACCATGACAGCCACAGCCAGGATCCCCCCCAGGCGAAGCTTCCATTTAATTCTGGAGAAAAAGGTCCACCATAGGAGCATGAGCCCCAGAGTTATCATCGAAATGATCGCGCTGAAAATATTCTTTTCCTGCCTGTACGCATCTCTGAATTCCCAAACGAACACTAGAGCCACTACAGCAAGAATACCAATCACCCATAAGGGCCACCAACGCACAGGGCGCCGCCGAGTTGAGTTGTCAGATTCGATCATATTAAATTGGTCGAAGGTCTTGAATCATTGGACAAAGTAGCGGACTACAAGCTGGGATACCTTAGATTTTCGACTTGTTCCTGAACTTCAGCGGGTGGCGCAGGTGTAAACGCCGTGACGGTCATGGTAACCACAAAATTAATCACCATTCCAAGCGATCCAATGCCCTCTGGACTGATGCCAAACCACCATTGATCCGGACCAGCTCCCGGGTTGTAGAACTTGAAGTAATAGATATAAATAGCGGTAAAACCAATCCCAGAAAGCATGCCCGAAATAGCACCTTCTTTTGTCGTCCTCTTACTGAAAATCCCAAGAATGATCACAGGAAAGAAACTACTTGCCGCAAGACCAAATGCAAAAGCAACGACCTGCGCTACAAAACCAGGAGGATTGATTCCAAAATACCCAGCCAGAATAACCGCCCCTCCCGCGGCCGTTCGCGCCCAGCGCAGTTCCTCCTTTTCGCTCATATTGGGTTTGATGATGGATTTACCCAAATCGTGTGACATCGAAGAGGAAATGACCAGCAACAATCCGGCCGCAGTGGAAAGCGCCGCAGCCAACCCACCGGCAGCAACCAATGCCACGACCCATGCGGGCAATTGCGCGATTTCCGGGTTGGCAAGGACCATGATATCTCGATCAACATACAACTCATTAGGTCCATCAGACGCTTTGTTGTTTAAGAGCGGTTGCTGCGCAGCTCCCAAGACATAGGATCCATCTTCCTTTTCCTGAAAATCGGGTTTTCCTGCAAAAGCAGGTCCGCTTGCGTATTGAATGATGCCATCACCATTTTTATCCACCCACGCAATCAAGTCGGTTTGCTCCCAGCTCTTATACCATTCCGGTCGCTGTTCGTAGGATTTTTCATGCAAAGTTTGGATTAAATTGACTCTTGCAAATGTGGCGATCGCGGGAGCTGTAGTGTAAAGGATCCCGATAAATAACAGCGCCCAGAAAGCGCTCCAGCGGGCGGCATGCACATTTTTGACCGTGTAAAAACGAATGATCACATGAGGCAGGCCAGCCGTTCCAACCATCAGGGCCAGCGTGACGCAAAACATATCGATCATGGACTTGTGACCAGGGATGAAGGTCCCGGTGTATTCAGGAAAACCCAGATCTCGATGAATTTGATCAATCGCCTCCAGTAAATACACCCCGGCATTTTCTCCACCAACCACCTTGGCTCCGAAGCCAATCTGCGGAATCCAATGCCCGGTCATGACATGTGAGATCGCAATGGCAGGAATCAGGTATGCAATGATCAGAACCACATATTGCGCAACCTGCGTGTATGTGATCCCCTTCATGCCCCCCAGTGTTGCATAAATAAAGACGAGTATCATACCAATGATCACCCCTGTATTGATGTCCACTTCAAGAAACCTTGAAAACACCACTCCCACGCCCCGCATCTGGCCAGCCACGTAGGTGAATGAAACAAAAACCGCGCACATGACCGCGACCACGCGGGCTACATCAGAGTAATAACGATCCCCCACAAAGTCCGGGACAGTGTATTTGCCGAATTTCCGAAGGTAGGGAGCCAGCAACAAAGCCAATAAGACATACCCCCCCGTCCATCCAATGAGATAAACAGAACCCGTAAATCCAGTGAATGAAATAATCCCAGCCATCGAAATGTAGGATGCAGCACTCATCCAGTCCGCACCCGTGGCCATGCCGTTAAAAATAGCGGGAACCCCTTGACCAGCCACGTAAAATCCAGAAGTGCTGCGAACACGGGTCACAAAAGCAATGCCAATGTAGAGGGCAAAGGAAAGGCCAACGATGAGATAAGTCCAGGATTGAATGTCCATGTGTTAGAGTAAGGTAAATGGGATAATTGTGGATGATGAACCTGATCGATCAAGCGGCAGTTGTTGGTTCCTCTGAGGATTTTTTACCGCACTGGGCCAGATAGCGCATGTCCAGGCGCTTCATGATGAGAACGTAGGCCAGAGTCACAAAAATAAATGCAATGGTGGTTCCTTGCTGAGCCATCCAGAACCCAAGAGGAAAACCCCCAAGTCGAATTTTGTTCAATGCATCTACCGCGAAAATACTCAGGACACAGCCGAACAGGAACCAGATTCCCATGAGCACAAGCACAACGGAAATGTTTGCTGTCCAGTAAGCCTTTTTTGCCGCTTCGATCGCGGACTCAGTTTGTTGTTCTGCATTCATGATAAAGTGGGTAAATGGATAGCAACACAAATCATCTTTGGCAATGATTTGAATTTTTCGATGAAAGCAAAATCGAGCGGGGATTCAAAAACAAGCCTCAACTGGGACTTATTTTACCGTCGGAGTTTTGATATTCGTTGACTGCAGAGATACGGAATCAACGTCCATGCATGATCCAGGCAACCCAGACACCAGCGAGCGCACCACTCAGATGCCCTTCCCAGGACACCCCGGCATGCACATGGAAGATCCCATAAAACAATCCTCCAAAAAGAAAGAAAACAACCAGGGAAAAAAACAACGCTCGCCAACTCTTCATCCAGAGTGAAGCCACAATCAAAAAGGACACCAATCCGAAAATAACAGAGCTTGCCCCTATGTGAATGGCATTACGGCCAATAAGCCATGTTCCAAGGCCACTTACCAGCCATATCAAAGCCAGACTTGATTTCGGATGATACCTGCCATCGGAGAAAAGAATGGCCAGGAGCAAGGCCATCGGACCGGCATTAGCCATCAAGTGCGCAAAGTCAGCATGCAGCAGAGGACTTGTAAGGACTCCTATCAGACCAATCCAGACCCTTGGCAGGATACCCAATGCATCAAGCCGATTCCCCATACTGAAATCTATGATCTCCACAACGAGGAGCGCCCCTACCCATGCAAGACCCACCTCTACGGCCCGACCAAGATTCGCGGTCTGTCCATACCAACCCTTTTTGACTGAGGATCGTTTTGATTTTCTTTTAACCTTTACCACTTTGCTATCGTGATTTGATTGTTACCGCGCCAACAGTAGAAAATTAGTGCCCTTTGGCTAAAACCTCCAGTTAAGATTTTCAAAAGCTTCGCTTTACGCGAGAAAGGTTTGCCCGACGTATCGCTTTGCTTATGATGCCTGTGCCAATCAGCTCCGCAAGTAAATCGGCGAATCGATCATCAGGATTACGAAGCTGTATTGATTAAGAATAACGATGTCAAAAATGCTAAAATCTTCGGGAGCCATGGGAGCTGCGACACTGCTCAGTCGACTTCTGGGAATGGTTCGTGAAATGGTTTATGCCCGATTCATGGGCGATGGCCTCGTTGCCTCCGCCTTTTTTTATGCATTCCAAATCCCCAACCTCTTCCGTCGCCTGCTGGGAGAAGGTGCCCTGACGGCTGCATTCATCCCGATGTTCAAGGAAAAAGAAATGCAGGAGGGTGAAAAAGCGATGTGGTATGTTGCCAATGCCACTGTTTCAGCCCTGATCATTGCCTGCTCCATCGCTGTCACGCTCATTATCATATTCTCAACGGCAATGATTGAGGGAGTGAATCTGGGTTTAAAGACTCAATTATTCTTCGGGCTTCTTCGTATCATGGCACCTTATGTCCTGATGGTTTGCGTGGCAGCAGTACTGATGGGTATCCTGAATGCACGAGGCCACTTTTTCATTCCGGCACTGGGTGCCACCATGTTGAACGTGGTCATGATTGCTGCAGTCTTTCTTATTGCGCCAAGGTTTGGGACGCATCTCGAAGACAAGATCTATGGCTTGGCGGTCGGCATCTTGATTGCAGGAGTTGCTCAAACGCTCTTTCAATTCCCTCTCCTTTTCAAGGAAGGCTTCAGGCTTCGATGGGTCAATCCATGGAAGAACGAAACCGTCCATAAACTCATGGTGCGGATACTTCCGGGCATCGTTGGGGTGGCGGCGTTTCAACTGAATATCATCCTTACCAACGCAATCGCCTTCGGTGAAGCCCCCCATGTCGTGGCATCCTTCAACTATGCAGTACGACTGATGGAGCTGCCTCAAGGGATTTTCGGGGTATCGCTAGCCACCTTCATGTTGCCTATGCTTTCAGGTCTGGCGGCTGAAAAAAAATATGGAGAATTCCAATCAGGCTTGAGGCAGGGAATGGGATATCTCATTTATGCTAACTGGATCGCAACTACCATGACTTTTGTAATGGCGACGCCCATAATACGCCTGCTTTTTGAGGGCAATGAATTCAATGTCGATTCAACCGCACGCGCCTCTTGGGCTTTGAAGTGTTTGATTCCAGGCTTGGTAGCATTTTCCCTGGTGAATATTATTGCACGCGCATTTTTCGCCTTGGGCGATGTTAAGACTCCCATGCGCATCGCCGTTTTCAGCTTATCCTGTAATCTGATTTTCGCCTTCTTTTTGATTCCAGCCTACCAGCAAGCGGGTATGGGAATAGCCAACGCGTTGAGTTCGATGGTCAATCTTGGACTCATTTTTTATGCGATTCGCCGCAAGTTCCCCAATATGAAAGTGAAGGAAATGATTCAACCCACCCTCACCGTCCTGGGATCGGGGATTCTGGCTGCATTTTTGGCTTGGGCATTGTGGAAGTGGATTGTGAGTATGATAGAGACGCCCAGTGTCTGGACCCAATTAACAGAAGTGTTTGTTCCTTTGATCCTGGGGACCGGGTTCTATGCAATCCTGACCTATTGGTCGGGAGTTCCTGCAGCCAGGGATATCTGGAAATTATTAAAGCAAAAACTGGACAGGAATTAGTAAATCTCATAGAAATTGGGTATTCCAAATAAGTTATGGTTGTCAGGAGAATAAACCCTCTAGGACGCTATTATGACCCATAAATCAAAACGTATGGATGTAGGGATCTGGATGAAGCTTACCAAAGTGGTGATGCTTTTATTGATTTTTGCTGGCAGCTTGGCTGTATTTCAGTGGTACAAACCAGTAATCCGCCAGAATGAGGGAATGCAGAAGCGCATCAATCTGTTGCAGAAACAAATTGCTGAGGAAAAGGCATTCGCCGATCAGATGAATGCAAGCATCGGTGCTATCAGTACCAACAAGATGACTTTGGAACGTCTGGCTCGTGAAAAGCTGGGCTACGCAAAACCAGGAGAAAAAGTCGTTCGTTTTGAAACCATCAACGCCCAAATCCCATCCAATTAAAAGTGCTTCCCTTGACAAGGCTGGTCTGCAAGAGATTTGCTTTGAATAATCAAAGCAAACAAGTCAAAGCTTCCATCAGATGATTTTTACTTTCTGATACTGAGCGAGCTTTTGAGACCATTATCAGTGACGCTTTTGTTGTGATCTTTCCACCATTAGCTTGATCATTTGAGGGGCATCATGTTTGCGGGTTGAATTGCCCTCACCTTGCCAAGCAGCTCACAAACGCGATTTGTTGATCTATTTTTTAATGGATCAAGTTCAGGCTTTGTCATTTGCCCTCATATGATGCTCAAGCCAACCGGAGGATGTTACGAAATCCTGAGTGGAACCTGAGCACCCCTGCCCTGCGATGATAGCTCTCAGGGTCCA
Source organism: Verrucomicrobia bacterium SCGC AAA164-E04 (assembly GCA_000383715.1). GTDB lineage: Bacteria > Verrucomicrobiota > Verrucomicrobiia > Limisphaerales > AAA164-E04 > AAA164-E04. Next base: position 42,664 of record KB911839.1, on the reverse strand, counting down.
GAGCTTAGTCCAACTTGAGAAATTCTTGTTTGAATTCTATTATTTCATCAAAGCCAGATATCCCTCTTTGAAGCTTGGGAATTTCAGCTTAAAGTTATTCAGTTGCTTTAATTTTTGATTACTGATCCGCTTATGAGTGACCTGACGCTTGCTTGGTTTGAGCGGATCGCTTTCTACAACCTTCGGGATAGGGCTGCCTGAAGCCGATGCAAGCCATTGATAGAATTCAAGCTGCCGAACAGGCACATCATCGGTGACATTATAAAATTCCCCTGCAATCCCTTCCATGAAGGCTGCCAGTACAGCACGGGCAGCGTCGTCTCGATGGATCATATTCACCCATCGTTCACCTGGAGCTTCGATGACAGCGTTCCCCTGTTGAATGCGTTTCCAGGCATAGCCCCGACCTGGACCATAAATACCCGACAACCTCAGGATCATCCCTGGAAAGGCATTGGATTGATAACGATGGATTATTCTTTTTTCGGCTTCTACCAGAACTTGCCCCGTCTCGGACTTCGGTTGAACAGGCATGGTTTCATCAACCCATTCACCCTCGTTCTGACCGTAGACACCTGTACTGCTCAAGTAGATGAAGGATTGGCTCAAGCGCCCATCAAGCAAGGTCATCAAATTGTCTAGACCATTACAATAAATGTGTCGGTAATCGTCAGCGCCGCCACGACTTGAAGACGCGGCGAACAGTGCATGATCGAAATCCCCTTTCAAACCTGAAAGAGAATCCCTGCAGGTGAGATCAGCAGGAAACCAATGCACATTTGGGTGAGGTTGACGCAGCAGTCCCCCGGGCATGGTTCGACTGACTGCAACAACTTCGGTTCCGGCTTCTGCCAACAAATGCCCGACCAGAGACCCTATGTACCCATAACCTGCGACGAGCACTCGTTTCATACCCTTGTTCTCTTGATGTTTCATTGGCTCCATGCTTGGCACAGTCTTCCATGCAATGCTATGGTTGGCCAGTCCGTCCGCCGAATTTTTCACGACAACCCGCTAAATCCAATGGTAGATAACGCCAATAATTTTGAATCAACACCAAAACCACAGTCTCCTGAACTTTTATCACCTGCGGGTAATTGGGACTGTGCCCGTGCTGCCGTCGAAAACGGTGCCGACGCCATCTACTTTGGCCTGACTGGTTTTAATGCACGGATGCGTGCGGATAATTTCACAACCGCTGATCTTCCTGAGTTAATGGAATATCTGCATCAGAGAAATGTGCGTGGATATGTGACCATGAACACCTTGATTTTTGCGGATGAAATGGAATCCGCAAAGGCCCAATTGAGGGCAATCATCGAAGCGGATGTGGATGCTGCCATTGTTCAGGATATCGGCTTATGTCGCATGATTCGTTCGATCAGCCCCGACTTCCCCATACATGCGTCCACACAGATGACCATCACCAGTTCTGCAGGCATTCGGTTTGCAGAAATGTTAGGTTGTCAGTTGGTCGTCATGGCACGTGAGTGCTCTTTGAAAGAACTCGAGTCGATTAAGAAGGATTTGAAACAGGATCCTGCGGTGAATGGAGTGGAAATGCCATTGGAGGTATTTGTCCATGGGGCTCTCTGTGTAGCCTATTCAGGCCAGTGTTTAACAAGCGAGGCTTTGGGTGGCAGGTCCGCTAATCGGGGTGAATGCGCACAGGCATGCAGAATGCCTTATGATTTGATAAAGGATGGAAGATCGATCCCATTGGGAGATCAAAAATACCTACTCAGCCCACAAGATCTGGCAGGTCTGCCCGCGCTACCCGAGCTGGTTCGCCTGAGAATGAGTTCTCTGAAAATTGAAGGTAGATTAAAAACGCCCGAATACGTGGCAAACGTCACGAGGGTTTATCGGCAGGCCATCGACCAGATCACGGAATCACCGCACCTTGAAACAGGTGAAGGTCAAAGGCTATTTGAGAATTCAAAGTATGATCTGGAAATGGCTTTTTCCCGAGGCCTTTACACGGGATGGTTCCACGGAATCGACAATCAGAAACTGGTGCATGCGCGTTTTGGGAAAAAACGCGGAGTTTATCTGGGGCGAATTCAGTCCATCCAAGGAGATGGTTTCACCATAGAAACAAAGCAACCAGTAAAGGCTGGTGATGGCGTGGTGATTGATCAGGGCAATCCTGATAAAGCTGAGCAAGGTGGCAGGTTATTCAAAGTCACCTCTCTTCATCAAAATGGGCCTGAAGAAAAAAACAAACAAAGGCTGCGTCTATTCTTCCAACATGACCGATTGAATACTGAACGACTCAATGTTGGAGATCGCATATGGAAAACAAGTGATCCGGCTCTGGAGCGAAAACTCCGCCAATCCGCCCGAAGGGAATCAAAACTTTCAGGAACCCCCATCTCAATAGTCGTCAAAGGAACACCTGGCCATCGACTTGAAGTCGTTGCCCATCACCCCACAGGCAAAACAGTCCACATTTTTTCCAGCACAGAAATCCAGAGCGCTTTGAAACGACCGCTTGATGAGGGCACTCTACGGGAGCAATTTGGGCGCTTGGGAAGCACGAACTTTCAGTTGGATCAGGTATCCTTCAAATGTGAGGGACCCTGCATGCTTCCTGTGAGTGAACTCAATCGCATGCGCAGAGAAATGGTAAGCCAACTAAGTGAATTACCCGGCGAGGGTTCGAGGTGGCAACTACGTTCAACATCAGCATGCACTGAACCCCAGTTCCCGGAAGCGCATCAGTCACTTTCAGATTTATCCCCTCAACTCATTCCGCTTGTCAGGCATCTTCACCAATTGAATGCTGCGATTGCTTTTGGAAGTCGTCAGATTTATTGCGACTTCGAAGATCCCAAGAAATATCGTGAGGCTGTTCATCTATATCGTGAAGTCTTTACCGACCAGCAGAAAACAGACCCGAGTTCAGGGATCTGGGTTGCTCCACCGCGTATCATCAAGCCAGGTGAAGAATGGATTCTCAAACAAGTTCAATCGAGTGAGGCCGATGGATACCTGGTTCGTAATTATAATGACCTTGAGTTTTTCAGGAACAATCAAAGAATTGCAGATTTTTCATTCAATGTATCGAATCCCTGGACTGCATCCTATTTGTTAAATTCCTTTGATATCGATCGTTTAACTATTTCCTACGACCTCAATTTCGATCAAGTCAAAGCCCTGATTTCTTCCATGCCGACGGATCAACTGGAGGTTACCCTGCATCAGCACATGCCCATGTTTCATATGGAGCATTGTGTGTTTTGTGCATTCATGTCAGATGGCAAGGATTACCGTGATTGTGGTCGTCCCTGCGACAAACATGAAGTGGAATTGCGCGACAGAGTTGGACAAAAACATCCCCTGAAAGCCGATGCGGGTTGCCGCAATACGGTTTATAACGGCCGCGCTCAAACAGGCGCCGAATATGCGTCTCAAATGGTGGCTCTGGGCATCAAATATTTCCGTGTGGAATTTATCAATGAATCAGAATCCGAAGTTCTTAAAACGCTGGAGACTTATCGCGATCTGTTATCGGGAAAGGTAGATGGAAGCTATGTTTGGAAAAACCTCAAACTCATCAATCAACTGGGTGTGACGCGTGGTACGCTTGAGTCTCCAGTGCACACGGATGAATGAAGGAGATCATATCATCCTGAACATACTTGAAAGCGCTATCGGGTCGTGATTGAGACAGATCATCAGTACACTGGATCAATCGATGGACTCAAATTAAGCCAACAGAGTGCCTTTTTCATCTGAACATCAGCGAGCTGGATTCCCTCGCTTTTAAGTATCGCCGGGGTTGATCCAGTTCTTTCTTTGTTCGGTTATCACACCGAACATGCAGTCATCAAGGCGCTGGCATTGCAGCTAATTTTTAAGTCAAAAAATCAAGAGGACCAAAATCGCTGCTCACTGATCCGAATTGACTCTCAGGTATTCCCAGACGATGAAGGAATGCGAGATGAATTTTAGACAGGTCAGTACCTCGTTTGAATCTCAATTGCCTCCCAGACCTGATACTACCCCCTCCACCTCCCGCAATAAGTGTTGGCAAATCTTTTTCATCGTGTTCATCTCCATCGCCAAGGCTGCTCCCATACAGGAGCATACTGTTATCAAGAATAGAAGCTCCATCGGGTTCCTGAATAGATTGTAGACGCTCCAAAAGGTAAGCAAATTGCCGATGATGCCAACGAATGACTTCCGCATACATTGCCCGTTTGGTTTCCACAGAATCCCAACTGGTTTTCCCATCATCATCTTCCGTAGAACCCGAAGCATTGCCATAATGAGACAGGGCGTGCCAAGTTCCTTTTACACCTTCGATGAAATTAAAGTATCGATTGGATTGACCATGATCCAGCATGAAAGAAACCACACGCGTTGCATCTGACCAATAGGCCAGCACAATCATATCCATCATAAGTCGAATATATTCCTCATGATCGCTGGGTATCCCCGGAGTCGGTGCTGTGAGTGCCTGGGTTAACGCCTGATCACGTTGCATCTTCAGGGTTTGAATCTCGGCAAATTCAATGCGCTTTTCCAACGCACGAATCGATTCGAAATATTCATCCAGTCGAGCCTGGTCTGCACGTCCAATTTGCTTGTTGAGTGCTTTCGCTTCCCCTAGCACCAGATCCATCACCGATCGATTCGATGCACCTCCGGTAGGCGGCCGAAACATGCGATCAAAAATAGCCCGAGGTTCCACCTCACGAGTCAGAGGTACGTTTGTGGGAGACCAGGAAACAGCATTTCTCGGCAGTGAATTGGAAAAGAATCCCTCGCCCTTCAAGGACATTTCAAGGGAAGGAAGCATTGTTTCCTTCCCCGTGTGGCCGGCAATCAGCTGATCCACAGAAACACCCCCTGCCCGAACGGCTTGATCATCATATCCACCTCCAGTGAGCCAGGTAGCCGTGCCTGCGCTGTGACCATTTCCCTCTGGTGTCCAGATATCAGTGGGTATGAGCAATTGAGATTTATAAGCTTCAAGTGGGCTCATCCAGGGATTCAACTTTTGCAAGAACCCTTTACTGTTGACTTGGCTCGGGTGCCAGATCCCCCTCGGAATGCCGTTTGGAAAATAAAAATATCCTACCCGCTTGATAGAAGGTGATATCGAGCGATCTGCCTTCAATCGGATGGGGTTCATCGACTCGAGCAAAGGCAAGCTGATCGATGCCCCGAGGCTGCGTAACATGGTACGGCGGGATAATTTAGGTATGGATGATAGGATGTTCATTGGGAATCGTGAGCGGCCTTTTTAAATTGAAATGGGTAACTGGTAACAATGCCATGTATCAAAGCATCAAATGCGTAGTTTTGCTTCTTCAAATGGCTCATGATGTCCTCGACAGCCTTTTCGTCATAATATTCCAGCTGACGCCCCAGAGCGTAGGATAACATTTTGCGAATTAATTGACGGCTCATGTCATCCAGATGGCGGGCCAACAAATTCTGACGCAGTCCTGTGGGACCTTGCAGCCGAGTTCCATCTGACAATTCGACATTGCCAGTAATCTCAACCAAATCGAACCGATCTTCCCCGTCATTTTCTTCCTCTTCCCAGTCCATGATTCCCAGGGCTTCCAGACAACCTGCAAGCTGATCCAGAGTTTCTTCCCCGAGATCGGATAATCGAGTTTTGAAATCCACCTGCGGCAAGTTCAGTGCACGGCTGATTAAAATCAGGCATGCCTGCTTCTCATCATCTGGTAATTCCAAGGAATTCACCTTATCTTGCAGCTTTTCCGCCGGAATGCTCCGCAACACATTGATGCCTTCATGAATTGCCTGAAACCAAGGGTCCTCCGACTCGATGGGCTCAATTTCCATTTCTTCCAGGATCATGAGCAATCGACGCTGGTCGACAGGGGTAATGGTTTCATCAATTTCAGATTTCTGATCGGGTTTGTCGAGCTGCATCAATCGGGCAAAAACCTGCTGGGCCCATCGAAAATCATCTGGTTCCAGATCAATATTGACCAGTCGACGATGTAATTCATTTGCATCCATCAATTGCATCGACTGCAGCAGCAGCCAGACATCATGGTTCTCCCGCTCTGGCCTCCAGACGCGATAAGAATCTCGCCACCGCCCGAAGTAATCGAAATTTTCAAGGCTGAAACCAAGCGGATCGATCTTACTGTGGCATGATTTGCAGCTCGCACGATTCGAATGAAGCTCTACTTTTTCCTGGAAGGTGAGAGCGTCGTTATTCTCCAATGCTTCCCTGAATGCACCCGCATTCGGTGGAGGCGGCGGTAAAGGTTTCCCTAGGAGGGTTTCAAGGATCCAATAACCACGTTTGATGGGGCTTGTCTCTTTGTAGTTCGAAGTGATCGCCATCAGACTCCCATGAGTCAACATACCCGCCCGCTCAGAATCATTGAGCGTTACCTGCCTCATATGGTTACCACGAATGGAATCCAAACCGTAAATTTCTCTCGAAAGTTCCTCGTTCATGAAGGTGTAAGGTGCATTGATCAAGTCCGTGACAGAACGATTACCGCGCACCAGGGAAACAAAAAACAATGCGGACTCTTCGCGCATGGACTGCATCAAACTATCCGTGCACCAGGGGTTGTCGATGGGGTCCAGGCGAATCCGGTTCCCAAGAAGGCCAAAACCTAGCCACTGAGCTGCAAATAAATCCCCTAGGGTATCAGCTTTTTCATCCTTCACCATGCGCCTGACCTGCTTTGCCAGTAATTCAGGCTGATGCAGGTTATCCTTGAAGGCTGCGTCCAGCAGCTCGCCGTCCGGCATGCTCGCCCAGAGAAAATAAGATAATCTGGAAGCCAGCTCGAAGGAATCAATGCGGTATGGCTCGGTGGATTCAGAGTCAGATTCGGTCCGGAACAAAAACTTAGGGGAAATGAGAGCAGCTTGAATGCATTGTTTGATGGCCAACTCGTAGCCCTTCAAAGTGCTGTCAACTCTGTAGACCGAATCAAACAAAAGCAGATACCGCTGAATTTCATCTGGTGTCGAAGGCCTCCGGTAAGCCCTCAACAATAACTGCTGCAGCACACGCTGGGCCGCCTCGGAAGCAGTCGTTTCGGCGTTGGGATACGCAACGATCATGCGCTTGCGCACGGCTAGCAGTTTGGTGTTTGCCGTTGTATCAGGCATCAATGAGGAGACCACACGTTCTGCTGCTGCAATATAGCGACTCATCAATGAGGTCTGCAAAAACAACGTATTTGAGGAATTATCAAACCCACTGGCGCCTGCCATCTCATCGGGGAACTTCAGATCCGGTAATTGAGAAACGCCAAACAAATCACGGACAGTGTTCAAATACTCATGCTTACTCAAGCGTCGTGTCTGTTCGAATCCGGGATCGTTAACAGTTGAAAAATCAAAATGATTCACCTCCTTATCCAGAAGCGCCAGAAGTTTACGATGTTCCTCTGGAGTGATGCGTGAATCCTCTTCAGGTGGCATCTCCTTTTGTTGAACCAATTCAAGGACATGATCCCAGGATTTGCGATGCCTGATCAATGGTTTTGATTGAAGAAGCTGCTGCAGGTTAAGTCCACCTTTGGATTTTTGATCACCGTGACAATCAAAGCAGTGTTTGGCTATTATCCTTTCAAGATCCAGCTCATTCCCGTTCAAAACCAATCCGCCTAAAAACAGGGAGAGAAATAAGGTTAGTTGCGCATGCATGAAGTAGGCTATGATTACATTTTTGGATAAACATTCCTAACCCGGAATGCTTGATATTGCAACTGATGAAAACCGAGATTCCGTTCCCTAAGCTGGACAAAAACGAAATACTTTAAAATGATATGCATCCTGCTGTTTGAGAAAGTGCAGTATTTTAGTATATTGGTATCATATGTTGAAAACAAAGCTCCTCCTGCCATTGATAATTGTCCTTTTTGCATTTGCAAACTCAGGCCTGCAGGCGAGGGTGGAGTTGGGAAGTGACATGCTGGAAGTGCTCAAGTTCGAGCCATTAAGGGGGAAACGAGTAGGGCTTCTCACCAATCCAAGCGGGATCAATAGCCGGGGAGTATCTACGATCCAGTTATTACACCGGGCCCCGGAAGTAAATCTGGTCGCCCTGTTTGGCGCAGAGCACGGATTGGATGGTAAAGCATCGGCAGGAAAAGAAGTGCGCGATGGAACGGACCAGGTCACTGGTTTACCTGTATTCTCACTCTATGGGCCAGGGCCCATACGCAAACCCACTGAGGCGATGCTGAGACGCATCGACATCCTGGTTTATGACCTGCAGGATACAGGAGCGCGATCCTACACTTTTATCAGTTCCATGGGCATGGCAATGAATGCATGCGGAAAAGCTGGAGTAGAATTCATGGTACTGGATCGCCCCAATCCGCTCGGTGGCATTCGTGTTGAGGGGCCACTGTTCAATCCACGCTTCAGGTCCATGGTAGGACAATGGCCCATTCCATATGTCTACGGGATGACATGTGGAGAACTCGCAAGATTGCTCAACAAGGAAGGTATGATTGAACACCCATGCGTGCTCTACATCGTTCCAATGCGAGGCTGGAAAAGGGACATGGTCTGGAGGGACACAGGACTGAGCTGGAAACCAACCTCACCTCTTGTGCCTCATGCCCACTCTCCTTTATTTCAGGTGGCGATGGGTATGGTTGGAGAAATTGGCGGCTTGGATCTGGGATTTGGCACCCAAATGCCCTTCGAACTATTCGGCTCAGCCTGGCTGGATGCGAATAAAGTCAGTCGTTATCTGAACGCCCTGAAGCTTCCAGGACTGAATTTTCGTGCCATAAAAACAACGATTGCGCGCGGGCGCTACAAAGGAAAGACCATTCCTGCAGTCAAAGTGGATTTCATAGATCCTGTCCGGGCTCCCCTCACGCCGGTGAATCTGTATGTCATCGAAGCCATGCGCAAGGAACAGGGCAAGGACATGATCCGCATCCAAAATGAGGCCGGCAAAAACTGGGGGCTTTTTGATAAAGTCAATGGCACCAATGCCACACGGCTGGACCTTCAGGTTGGGCGCTCCGTCGATAATATTGTAGAGTCCTGGCGTCATGGCCTTGAAAAATTCCAGTCCAAACGTCTCCCCTACCTGATCTACAGATCTTCAAAGTAAAGTGGACCGTTGGGATCTCCTCCTGAGAAAAAATACGAAAGCATGTTGAGCACATGGCAGTATTTTATGATTGATATCTGATGGACACCCTCGCTAGTGTATCATCATGAACCCCCGATTTGGAATGCTAGGCAAGGCATGCGTGATCCTCAGTGCGTCCATGCTTGTTCAACACCATTCTTCTGCTCAAGTCTTGGACTTCGATCCAACTTCAGAAGGACCTTGGTCCGATGTAGATAAAACAACACTTACTGTGCCGATGGTGGATAATGGATCCATCTCTGTTGATGGTAAGACAAACCCGGCAGAATATGGTGGGTTTTCAGGGATCAACGTTACTCCCGGCGACAATGCATGGATCCTTGATTTTCCAGCAGATCGATCCTGGGACGATGCCGCCGATTCCAGCTTTACATACTGGTTGGCTCACGATGAGACCTATTTTTATGTTGGAGTGGATGTCAATGACGATGTTCTTAATTCCGATGATGAAAACACCCAGTTCTGGAAAGATGATTCTGTAGAAATCGTCATTGATGCCATGAACGATCGGTACGACAACAACACGGATAATTCGAACGATCCTTTCGGAGGTCATTGCTATTTCAATTACAAGGGTCAATTCTCTGTGTGGGACGAAGAAGCTGGAGCTCGTGGAACCGGACGCTGGAGTACCGCCGTCGAAGATATGAGTTATGGTGAAGACGGTGATGTATGGGGGGTCGGTGGACCAGTCGATGGAGGCTGGCAACTGGAAGTCAGATTTCACAAACGACTCTTCGAAGATCCCGATACAGGCAACAAACTGCAGGATGGATATACCATGGGATTCAACATTGCCATTGATGACGATGACAAGGCTGGACCAGGGATCAATGGATCAGGCGATAGAAGCCAAGATCTGGAACTTCAATATTTCTGGGCTAATCGCGCGAGGTTCGAAGGTTGGAATGCTGAAGAAGCTGAGTATTACACGGAGGAGGAAATTGCCAACAAAGAGTATGAAAAATGGCATGACCCTATCATCAGTAGTTCGGGGCGGCTTTCACATGGTGGCACAGGCGAGATCATCTTTGCAGCTGCAAGCGAAACAGGTGGCGGTGGTGGTGGTGGCGAGCCCACTGATCCAGAGGAAAAGCCACCAGTGGTTGGAGATGGACCAGCGCTGGATGACACAAAAACTCAAGTGGCACTTCAATTACCCGAAGCACCAATCATTGATGGTATTCTCGATCCCAACGAGTCCTGGAGCTGGGCAGGCGGTGCCGCAGGCAACTATTGGCGCGTCAGTTATGATGAAAATCTGGAAGATTTGTTCAGAGGGGGTGGTCCCGTTGATGGTCCTTCTGAGTTACCCTTTGATGCCAACGATCTAGAATACAACATCTATGCTGGCGTCGATGATGAAAATTTATATATCGCCATTGAAATCAAGGATGATTGGATTGAGACCGATAGTGCCGAAGCTGGATCTGAGAACGGTCAAACATGGCTGGATGACAGTGTTGAAATCTTCATTGATGGAGATAATAGTAATTTCGACGAGCGAAGCACAGACGGAAACCCGGAAGTGATCGACACGGGCGGGCAATTTGTCATCACTGCCAACAACGCCTACCGCCAAGCTGAAGCAGGTAATCCCGGTTACGGTCCAAATGATGCATGGTATGCGCTCACAGAATTAACGGATACGGGATATGTTGCGGAATTCAGAATCTCTCTCGACGCCATAGGCAACCCTCAACCGGGTGATGTTATTGGTTTCAATGTCGGTGTGAATGATGACGACACCAGTGGTGGATCCAATCGCCAGGTGCTTTGGTCCGGTGCCACGCATATTGAATCAACCTATGGCAACTTGTTCATCGGTGGACGCACTTACACTGCACCTAAATCCAGCACACCGACGATAGATGGTGTCGTGAATGCGGCCGAATACGAAAGTGCAACTGCTGTTGTTTTGAACAGTCACACCGGATCATATCATATTGGAGTTGGTAATGATGAATGGGAAGATGGCGATCATAGTTTGACAGCCTGGATCGTGCATGATGATGAGGCAATCTACGTGGGTATCGATGCAATTGACGACCAGATTTACACTGACAGCGCAGAAGCCGGGTCAGAAGACGGACAAACATGGGTGGATGACAGCATTGAGATATTCTTTGATGCCGATGAAAGTAACTTGGCTGGTCGCGACACTGAAAAACAATTTGAGGGTCAATACGTCCTGACTCCCAATGGGGCACGACGTGACAATGAAGCCAACAATCCAAGTTTCGGAGCATCTGCAGACTGGTTTGCAGCCACTACTGGAACAGATGAAGGTTACCAAATGGAATTTAAAATCACCAAAGCATCATTGGGCATTGCTGATGGTGCCAGTGTAGGTTTTAACATTGCGATGAATGACGACGATGGAGCAGGCCGTAAATCCCAGCTTAACTGGAATGGTTCTCCTCACAATGAATTCACCTATGGCATTTTGGTCCTCGGGCAAGCGAGTTCTGACGGCGGAGACAGTGCGGCTGATGTTTCGATTAGCATGACCGATGGTGTGATTGTGCTGACGTGGGAGGGCAATGGCACACTTCAATCAGCAACTGCTGTCACAGGTCCATGGTCAGCTGTTGACAATGCCGCTAGCGGCGTCGCTATTGAAGCTTCCGCAAGCCAAGCATTCTACCGGGTCAGATAAGGCTTGATTATATATCCAACTCCGGCGTTTTGATCCTTCATTACGCCGGAGTTTTTTTGTTTCCCCACCAAGCCTCCCCACCTTCTCGAGAACGAGATAATTTCATAACGAAACGTTGCATCCATTCGTTGAATTCGACAAAATACAGCCCGTTGACAAGTTCCCCATGAAATGCGAAGTGGTCACTCAGGAAGACGTATTTCACTCGATGGAATCTGCCGAAAAAATTGGTCGCAAAGCGTATGATGAGCTTATAACCAGTCTCAGGGCAGATCTCCTGCTAGCGCAGCGTGCCCTTAATGAAACTTCACAGTCGGTGGTTATTACGATTGGAGGAGTCGATGGCGCAGGCAAGGGTGAAGTAATCCAAATCCTCAATGAGTGGTTGGACCCAAGAGGTTTGGACACACATAGTTTTTGGGACATGGCAGCCAACGCCACAGATCGCCCTTATCAGTGGCGTTATTGGCAATCACTACCTAGCCGAGGGAGAATTGCTATCTGGTTCGGAGGCATGTATACCGATCCGATTGACAAATACGTCCACGAGAAACGCGGCACTGAATGGGTTTCTGAAATAAGCAAAGACATTAGATTCTTTGAAAACATGGTCCTTAAAGATGGCACCATTCAGGTAAAAATCTGGATGCATCTTACCAAAGGAGCTCAGCATCGGCGACTCAAGGATCTCTATGAAAATCCTCAGGAACATTGGCGTGCCATGCGTGATGACTGGAAACACCACAATCTTTACGAGCAGTTTTCAGAAGCCGCTGAACAATTGATCCTTTCCACACGCAGTAAGGAAGCGCCCTGGCATATCGTGGATGCTTCCATCAAGGAGTGGCGAAACGTGACTGTCGGCCGATTGTTGCACGAAGCAATGATTCAAGCAATCAAGCTGGAAAAATCAGCCCGCCCCAAGAAAAAGCCTCAAATCACGATTCCTAAAGTTGAGAAAAATTTCCTTGCAGAGGTCGATCTTGAGCAACGTCTCGAAGCAGGAATTTACGAACAAGCCCTGATTACCTGGCAGGGACGCTTGCACCGGCTTTTCTGGGAAGCATACGACAGAAATATTTCCACGGTCCTCGTGTTTGAAGGTTGGGATGCTGGAGGTAAGGGTAGTGCAATCAAAAGGGTCACAGCTGCGATTGATGCTCGTCTGTATCGAATAGTCTGTGTAGCTGCACCTACTCCTGAAGAAAGTAATTACCACTATTTATGGCGATTTTGGAACCCTCTGCCAAGAGCTGGCCGCATCACTATATTCGATCGATCCTGGTATGGCAGAGTGCTTGTCGAACGGATTGAAAAATTTGCCAAAGAACACGAGTGGAAAAGGGCCTATCAGGAAATTAATGAATTCGAGCGGCAGTTAACTGATCACGGTACGGTTGTATGCAAATTTTGGCTGCATATCAATCAGGAGAAGCAAATGGAACGATTCAAGAAGCGATTGAAAATTCCCTATAAACGCCACAAGATTACGGATGAAGACTGGCGAAATCGTGAAAAATGGCCTCAATATGAATTGGCAGTCAACAACATGATCGGCCTGACCAACACACAAAATGCTCCTTGGACTATTGTGGCAGGCAACAACAAGAAGTTTGCACGCATCCAAATCCTTCGATCCATTTGTCACCAATTGGAGGATGCATTGGGTGGACAGGGCGAAAATCATTAATTTTTCCTCATTCCGTTTGCGGCAGAAGCAGCTCTGCTCCATAGTGACGCAGTGAGTTTTGTCGAAACATTTCATCGACTCCCCCTGGGACAATGGCGCGACAGGAGCAATGCTGCAACGCCCGACAAGGTATTGCAGGCACTGCAGGGTTCAGGCAGCGTGATGCAACGCTTCATGGCGCTTGTTTCGCCTGAAGCAGAAAACCATCTGGAGCAGCTCTGCCATGCATCCAAAACCATTACTCAACAGCGATTTGGTAAGGTCATTCGCTTGTTTGCACCGCTCTACCTGTCAAACGAGTGCATAAACAATTGCCAATATTGTGGTTTCTCCAGAGATAACCCAATCTTGCGAGTGACGCTTGAAGTCGATGAGGTAGTGCGTGAGGCAAGAGAAATTGGCAGTCAGGGGTTTCGAAATATACTGCTGGTTGCTGGAGAACATCCTAAATTTGTATCCTCGGGCTACATGGAAACCTGCCTGAAGGCTCTCAAGCCAACCGTGCCAGGTTTGTCACTTGAGGTAGGCCCAATGGAAACAGATGAATATCGCCCAATGGTTCAGGCAGGCGCGGAGGGGTTAATCGTGTATCAGGAAACTTATGACCCTGAGATTTATCAACAAATGCACACCGCAGGCCCCAAGAAAGATTTCGATTGGCGATTAGTCACTCCGGAAAGGGCCTATGAAGCAGGATTCAGGCGCCTTGGCATTGGCGCTTTATTTGGGCTGGCCGACTGGAGACATGAAGCGCTTGCTCTGGCAGCTCACACCGAGTACTTGCTCAAGACATGCTGGAAAGCTCAGATCACACTATCCTTCCCAAGGCTCCGCCCATGTGCCGGATCTTTTCAACCATTGACTCATCTCTCGGATATGCATTTGGTACAATTGATCACTGCTTTCCGGATATGTTTTCCTGATGTGGGACTGGTGTTATCGACACGCGAACCTTCATCACTGCGAAACGGGCTGATCCCATTGGGCATTACCATGATGAGCGCAGGAAGCCACACTGAACCAGGAGGTTACACTGGCGCAGGAAAAGAGAACCTGCACCAGACGACCAAAGGGCGCATCATACCATTGGTGGAGGGTTCCAGTGAATGGGATAATGGTTCAGCGCAGGCAACAGGACAATTCGATATCGCAGACGAACGTACCCCCACGGAAATGGCGGAGCAAATTCGAATTTCAGGGTATGAACCCGTTTGGAAAGATTGGGATGCCGCCATCCTTTCTTGAACCCCCTCGAAGACATTTCTTTATAGATCATGCCTCAAGTTACCGCTAACGGAGAAAGACTGGATTTAGAGTCTGTCCCCTGCCCTTTGGACCAATTTCTTGAAGACCAGGGTTTTCTGCCAAAGTCTGTGGTTATCGAGTTGAATGGCGAAGCAGTGTCTCCTTCTGAGTTTAAAAGTCATATAGTGAAGGAAGGAGACTGCCTTGAAATAGTCAGGATTGTAGCAGGAGGCTGAGTCAGTCAACCCAAAGGGTTTTTATTTGAGCGGCCAAAGCCAGGGTATCACCAGAGAGGCCACTAACCAGATCAGAAGGTTCAAAGGCAACCCAACTTTTACAAAGTCGCTGAATTTATATCCACCCGCACTGTAAACCAACGCATTTGTCTGATAACCCACAGGCGATGCAAAACAGGCAGAAGCGCCAATGGCCACCGCAATCAAGAATGGTTTAGTTGATAATTCCAGGTGATGTGCCATCTCCAGAACAATGGGTGTCATCACAACTGCGACAGCATTGTTCGATAAAAAGGTTGTTAATAAAGAGGTAAGCAGAACAATACCGGAAATGACAACAACAGGTTGATTCCCTCCAAGGACTGAAATCAGATGACTGGCAAGCCAATCAATTCCTGACGTTTTTTCCAGGGCAGCCCCTAAGCCAAGCATTCCGAAAATAAGAAAAAGAATTCGCCAATCCACTGCACGATAAGCTTCATCCATTTCAAGACATCCAGCCACGACAACAATCAACGCGCCAGCAAAAGCAAGAGTGGCTATTGGCATGCTTGAAAATGTGGCCGCAATGATCATCAGCAAAATTGTACCGGCCGCAATCCACTGCTTGCTCCGTCGAGGCACCTGTCTGGGTTCATCCGTCAATACGATGACATCTCTGGAATCACGCAGGCGCTTCATCGAATTTTCAGTACCTTCCAGCAGCAAGGTGTCACCATACTGAAGAATAGTAGATTCAAATTTACTTCTCAAGTTGACGCCGTGGCGATGAACCGCAAGGACCAAGACGCCAAACAACCGGCGTAAGTCCCCTTTTTGAATAGACTTACCAGTAAGCGAGGATCTAGGGCTTATGACACATTCTACAATAACAGCTTTTTGTGTCCCCACCCATTCCAGTCCCATTTCTTCCTCACCTTTTTGAATTTCAAGTCCGGAAAGATTCTTAAGTTCAATCACAGAGGAAAAAACGGTACTCAAACGCACACGATCACCGGCTTGAAATTCTACCTGATCAAGTGGCACACCAATCAATTCATCCCCTCGAATCACTTCTAAAATGCGCGCCTTCGGGATGGATTTCAAAGGTGAATCCTTCAGTTTTTTGCCAATTAAAGGCGAACTTGGTATGATGATTGCCTCCGTAAAAAACTGTTTATTTTCAGTCGTCTGAAGGATCGAGGAAAGAGTTTCACGCTCAGGCAGCAACTTCCGACCCATCGTCCAAAGATAAACCATCCCCACTAAAGAGAGAATCAACCCTACTCCGGTTAAATCAAACATCCCCAAGGCAGACTCGCCCAGGCTATGCGCAGTTGAACTGACAAGTATATTGGTTGAGGTACCTATTAATGTGCAACAACCTCCAAGGATAGAAGCAAACGACAATGGTATGAGTAATTTGGAAGGTTTGATATTTCGACGCGCTGCAAGCCCGATAACCATAGGCATGAATACCAGAACCACTGGAGTGTTATTTACAAAGGCGGATAGAAGGGCCACGAGTGGTAGCAAGGTCAAACTAACCGCCAATTCCGTGTGCCCGACAAATCCGTTGATCCAGATTCCAACACGATCGATCACACCGGTGCGCTCCAGAGCAGCGCTTAGAACAAACATGCAAGCCACCGCAATCACCGCTTGATTACTGAATACAGCAAAAAGCTCTTGAGGTGTCAGCAGCCCCGTGAAAACCAACACGACCATGGCCCCCACTGCGATGACATCTGAACGCAGCCGTTCCATCATCATCGCAATGAACACAAGCCCCATCAGGGCAAATACCATGATCATTTCCAGCGTCATAAGGAGCGGGCAAGGTTAAGCCCCTGAGCCCTGTGGGCAATATAATTCAACGCTTACTAGGAGTGAATCGTACGATCACTGACAGCCAGGGCTGATTCCTTCACCGTTTCAGAGAAGGTAGGATGAGCATGACAAATTCGGGCAAGGTCCTGACTCGTAGCTTTGAATTTCATAGCCACGACAATTTCATGGATGAGCTCCCCGGCATTTTCACCCAGTATATGAACCCCCAGGATCTGATCAGATGCCTCATCAGCAAGCATTTTCACCCAGCCATCAACTGCCCCTGAGGCTCGAGCCCTTCCGTTCGCCCGGAAATGAAATACACCTTTGCGATACGCTGTCGAAGCTTCTTTGAGAGATTCCTCTGTCGCTCCGACCATTGCCAGCTCAGGGTGGGTGTAGACCACCGAGGGAATATGTTGATAATCTACGGAACGGGTTTCACCGCATAATGTCTCAGCAAAGGAAACTGCCTCTTCTTCGGCTTTGTGAGCCAGCATTGGACCAGTCACAAGATCACCCAATGCGTAAATACCGGGTATATTCGTTTCGAATCCTTTGCTCACTTGAACCTTACCTTCCGAATCAAGCTCAACGCCTATCGAGTCCAATCCTAATCCTTCTAAGAAGGGCTTGCGACCGACTGCCACCAAAATATGACTGCACTCAATTGTATCACCACCTTCCAATGCTATTTGACATTGATCTCCATTACGCATTGCTGATGTCACTTTTTTGCCAAACTGGAACTCCAGACCTTGTCGGTGAAGAATTCGCTGAGCTTCCAGAGCGGTTTCGCCATCCATACCTGGAAAAATTTGTGGACGCATCTCTAATACGGTCACTCGACTCCCCAGGCGCTTCCAAACAGACCCCAGTTCAAGCCCGATATACCCACCCCCTATGACAACCAGGTGTTCTGGTACATTTTCGAAGGACAATGCCTCTGCACTGGAAACAATTCGCTCTCCATCAAAGGGTACGCTGGGCAATGAAACGGGCTGACTCCCAGTCGCGATGAGAATATGCTTTGAATGAACGAGGGTTGAAGTGTTGTCAGCAGATTCTACTTCCAGCGATCCTGATCCAAGGATGCGTGCAGTGCCGCATATCAATTCTACTTTATTCTTTTTGAAAAGCGTTTCGACCCCTTTTCCAAGCATATTGACGGTTTGCTGCTTGCGCTTCATCATGCGGTTTAAATCCAGCTTGGGCCTCTCCACCACCACTCCGTGTTGAGCAAGCTGCTTGCCGGCGAACATGAAGTGAGCACTCGATTCCAATAAAGCTTTGCTTGGAATACAGCCGACACGCAAACAGGTTCCACCCAGAGAAGGCGCCTTCTCGATACAGGCCACTTTCAGACCGAGCTGAGCCGCACGAATAGAGGCCACATAACCACCCGGCCCACTCCCAATCACCGTCAAATCAAACTGCTTCTCCTCCGCCATTGTTGTTCCTTTTTTGAAATAGTTTTACCGTAAAATACTGACTGAACAGATTTGAGGCTAAAGGTTTCTGAGGACAAGCAGGAAATAGGAAAAATACCTGTACTTTTGATGGCTATTCGTCTCGATGAGCTTTCCATTTCTGCCAGTAACCCCAAGCTTTCTTCAAATTATCCGGCATGAGATCAAGAGCCGCATCTCTCGGAGTCATCTCAATTCCTGACCAGTCAATGACATCCGCGCCTGCACCACATTGAGGGCATGAAGAAGATGCTGACTCACTCGGCAAACAAGAATTACAAAAAAGGTAATGACACGACGGACATTCAAATCCTGCCCTCTGGTTCTGGTGTTTCAGGCAACTGTAACTCCCATCTTTCAGGGGGAGCGATTCTGATCGTTGCGAAGAGCCACCTTGTTCAGTCACTGCTTTATCTTCCATGACCATGATCATTAGGGTCCCCAGATTGAGGGTCTGCCCAGGTTTCAATGGACTCGATTGCACAAATGCACCATCGAGAAAAGTTCCATGCATCGAATCCGCATCCGCGATATAATTACCATTGTGATCTATGGTAATCACACAATGATGCTCAGAAACTGCCAACTCATCGATCACCACATCATTATCAGCGATGCGACCAATGCGGTGTTCACCTGGTCCAAGAAGAATGATACGCTCTTTTTCGTCCCAAGTCCGATACTGAAGTTTCAGCTTTTGCATATCCTTTTTCTTACATGAAAGTCGGGTTTTAAGGAACAGGAAAAAGATTGAGGAAACCTAGAGTTTCGCATAGTTGTTATTTATTGATGCAAATTCTAGTTTTCAGTTTGACGGGCGCCGTAAGTGGTGTCATTAGCGGATTATTCGGCGTAGGGGGTGGGATAATTATCGTGCCAGCTTTGACCTATTTCTTGAACCTTCCAATCAAGACAGCCATTGGTTCATCGTTGGCCATTATCATACCAACCGCACTGATGGGCGCGAGCAAGCATTTCCATCAGGGCAATATTGATTGGAAAGTGGTTATGTCTGTCGCCCCCATGGCAGTAGCAGGCGGTTATGCCGGAGCTTGGCTCACGCAACACATTGAACCAGCATACATTCGTAAGGGCTTCGCTGCCCTGATGATTTACGTAGGCATTCAGCAATTCTTCAAATGAGACGCTCAAACCAGATTCTGCGAATTACGCTGCTCATCAGCCTCTACCTCCAATGGCAGCTATGCAGCGCTGCCCATGTCGAGGTAAAACTCAAAAGCGGGTCCGCCCTTGAAGGCAATCTGCTTGCCGAAAAAAGAGATCAGTTGGTTCTGGATGTTGGATACACTGTGTTATTGATTCCACGATCGGAAATAGAGCGGGTGAAAAAAGGGCCTCTTGAGAGAGATTTGCACAGCGAAATTTCGAAAACAGACTTCGATCAAACCATGCACGGATCAGGACTCTATTTAGAGTCCGATAAAGAACTTCAGGACCAGTCCGTTGTTGCTTTGAGCAAACAACTTGGCCCAGCAGTAGTGCAGGTTCGAACACCCTCGGGATTGGGATCAGGCTTCATTATTCACCCGGAAGGCTATTTGATCACCAACTATCATGTGATTGAAAGTGAAACAGAAATTACCATCGAGGTGTATCAAGAAGAGAAAGGTGCATTGAAGCGCGCAGCCTTTGACAGAACACGCACGGTTGCATTGGATAAATTTGCAGATCTGGCATTGTTAAAGTTGGAGAACGAGAAGGATGAAAACACAAGGTTCCCTTATGTGAAACTGGCCCGTATGAGTACGATTAAAGTTGGGCAACCCGCATTTGCAATCGGAAGTCCACTTGGACTGGAACGCACGGTGACAGAGGGGATTGTGAGCACGAAAACAAGGGAGTTCGAAGGACGACTTTTCCTTCAAACCTCCACGCAAATCAATCCAGGAAACAGCGGTGGGCCGCTTTTCAATCGAAAAGGGGAGGTCATAGGAGTGACAAACATGAAACTCAATTACAGCGAAGGGCTCGGTTTTGCAATCCCGGTGGATCGCTTGAAATACTTCTTAAACAACCGTGAGGCTTACGCATACAATCACCAGAACCCAAGTAGTCCATTTCGCTATCTGCCCGCGCCACAGATTATGAATATCAAGCGGTCTCAGGACTGATCTTGAGATGGAGTAAAGAACTCGGCAGGCTAAAATCAAACTAAAGTATCTATCGATGATCGAATCATTAAAAAAACGTATTGTAGCAAGGGTCTCACTGGCTCTTTCCTTGACCGCACTTCTGGCACAAAACATTGTTTATTCATGGGCTGCCCCCCCCCCTTCACCTGAGGATTGGCTTCCGGAAGACGCTCTTGCAATAATCACACTACCCAATTACGGAGCGGCCAAGGAGTCCTGGAACAATAATCTATACATGCAATTCTGGAATGATCCAGCCATGGCACCTTTCAGAGAAAATGCAGAAAAGTCATTTCAGGAACTGGTAATCAGCGGACTTGAAGAAAACACTGGCTTCAAGTTAAGCGAACTAACCGAACTCCTCAAGGGACAGGCTACCTTTGCCATCATTCCCTTGCCTGGCAACTCAGATGGGGTCGGACTCCTGGCTGCACTCGACACGGGCACGCAAGCCGAGAGATTAACAGAGTTAATGAACAGGACTCAGGCTAAATTTCAGGAATCCGGCAATCCACTGAAACCTGTCCAGATTCAAAACCTCACGTTTCATAGAGCAGAGATGAAGATGAGCTTACCTCAACTCGGAAACTTTTCAGAAAACAGATCTGAGAACAATATGGAAATCATATTCGGACAAAGCGGTTCAGTGTTTCTGGCTGGTACGTCTGTCCGGCATCTGGAGCAAACAGTCCAGAAACTCAGCGGGGGTAGCGGTAAATCCATCTCCAGCAAAGCCGCTTTCAATCAAATCCACCAGAAACTTTTCAGAAATGCCGAAGGATATGGATGGATTCAATTCGGGTCTGTCTATGCATTGATTCAGGAATTAGTAAAAGAAAATACAGCCAGCATGCAGGCAGGACAATCGACTAACCCCATGTCGATGCTCATGCCAAAACCAGAAATCATCCTCAGCGCACTGGGACTGGAAGCCATACAAGGACTCGGCTTTGCGTGGGGCTCCACACCTGAAGGAACGGCCTTTAACTTGACGGTGCAGGCCCCCAAGAGCAAACGCAAGGGATTGCTGAACCTGATTGAATTTGAACCCAAAGATGCATCCCCTCCTGCTTTTGTTACAGACGATGTGGTCGCGTTTCAACGCGTTAGGTTTGACGCTCGAAAAACCTGGGAAAAACTCGAAAAAATGTTGGGCGAAATTTCGCCACAACTATCGGGGATCCTACAAATGACCATGGGACTCCTTGGGAAAGACCGTGATCCGAATTTCGATTTCCGAAGAAACCTTATTGACAACTTGGGAGACGATTTCATCGTGGCGCAGTGGCCTCCCGAATCATCTGAAATGGATGACATGATTAACCCTCCCGAGATTATCCTTGTTGGAAGCCCCAACCCAGAGCCTTTGGTAAAGGCATTTATTGCCGCAAGTGGACTCTTACCAGGGGGGAATGGCGTTCTGAAGGAACGTTCTTTTCTTGGGCGGACTGTTTACTCAATTAACGTCCCCAGTGGTGCTGCACCAGCACCTGGAGCATCTTCCGAGGCATTGGAAACGATGGGACTCCATTTCGTAGCAAGTGGCATGTATGTCGCTTTCAGCACAAACGAATCGATGATTGAATCTTACCTGCGGTCAGCCAAGGGACCCGGACGCCCATTGAAATCCAAACCTGAATTTCAGCAGGCCGTGAATGCCGTCGGTGGATTCAAATCAGGGTATGTCTATTACCAGAGTTTGGAATCATCAGTGGGGCTCATTTACGAAAACTTGCGAGAGAATCCAGAGTCTCTCTTCTCTGGTTTGATGGGAATGGGAATCGACTCAGGATTGACAGGTGGTTCTGCACCTGAAGACGCATTGGAAAGATTCATGGATTTCAAAAAACTGCCTCGATTTGATCAGGTGAAAAAATACTTTCACTTCAACGTATCCGGAAACAGTAGTGATGACAGCATGCTCAATTTAAAATCCATGTCTCCCATCCCAACATCATTGAGACGTTGAAGAGTGTCCTGACATTAGCCAACTATTGAAAAATCGATTTTCAAGGTTTAAGCACCGTTCACCTTCGATGATATCCCATTCATTCGGTGGCAGGAGACTTGATTAAAATGCAAATCGGGACAGGATATGATGATCTTGCGCATTGGTTCAGTTCTGGCAAGAAAGCCAATGCGTTTGTCATCCATCCTCCCCGACTGAACTTCGAGAAAAAAATTCCTGCACCTCCGGGGGAAGGGTTTCTGGGGGTTTATTCTTCTGGTTCAACAGGCAAACCAAAATTGATTTGGTGGGATCTTAAAGCGCTGCATTCCAATTGCTCGAAATACTCAAATGCCGCAGGGTGGACATGGGCAACCTGCTTTCAGCCCTGGTCCTTCGCTGGAGTCCATCTCGCATGTCAGGCCCATATTTCTGGAGGCAAGGTATTGAGTCTAGGTCATGATTGGCAAATAAATCATTCTATTCTGCAACAGAATAAACCACAGGCCCTTTCTGTAACTCCTACATTTATCGACCTACTCATACAGTCCAGAAAAAGCTCAAAATCAACAGATTGGTCTCCTCGGCAAATCAGCATCGGAGGCGAAATCTTGAATGCATCTACTGGAACGCGCATCCAATCGGCGTATCCCTCGAGTCGAATCACCTTGATTTACGGCTCGGCAGAAGCAGGAGTAATCGCAAAAACAACTCGGCATGATGGGTGGTATCCTCTTACATCCATTCAAAAACGGTTTGAAGATTTTAAGTTTGCAGACAATCACCTCTTCTTGAAAAGACAAGGGCAATGGATCCCCACTCATGACCTTTGCGAAATCCGAACGGATCACTTCAGGCCGGTGGGCAGGCTTGACAGAATCATGAACATTGGCGGTGAGAAGGTATCCCTGGATGAAATTGAATCGGTGGCTGAAAGTTTTCCTGAAGTGCGAAGAGCAAGTGCCAATTCCATACCAAACGCTATCGTTGGGCAAATTGTTTCATTGAAGCTGGAGGCTGCTGTTGCCGAAGCTGACGATGCACTTTTGGAAACCATCCTGAATAAAATGCGAAAACAACTCAGCAAACCAGCGTGGCCAAGATGGTGTGAATGGGGAAATATTCAGGATACGAACAATGGCAAAAAATCATGCGACACGGGCGCGCAAAAAATATGAATGACTTGAGTAATAAGCGCTTTTTTGTGACAGGAGGCAGCAAGGGTCTTGGTCTCGAGTTATGTCGCGCACTATTGAAATCTAATGCAAGAGTAGTGACCTGTGCCCGCTCCCAAACTCCCGAACTCGAAGCGTTGGAATCTGAATTCGACAATAGTCTTTCCTTTATCAAGGCAGATCTTTCCAACGAGGCGAGTGTGCTCTCACTCATTGATCAAGCTGGTCTGGTTACAACAACCTTTGATGGTTTTGTTGCCAATGCTGCACTTGGAGCAAACGGACTCCTGACCATGATGCCGAAACCCAGGATTCGACAAGCCCTGGATATCAATCTCTATTCCGTCATTCTGATGACACAGGCCATATTGAAAGGGTTCCTTGCCTCTGAGACCAAGGGTAGCTTGGTATTTATTTCTTCCACCTGCGCAAAACGTGGATTCAAAGGGCTGAGCGTTTACGCTGCAACAAAAGCAGGCCTTTGTGGGTTTTCGAAAAGTGTTGCGCGAGAATATGGACAAAGAGGCATTCGGAGCAATGTGGTTTTACCGGGTTTTCTGAAAACTGAAATGACCGCATCTCTCCATTCAAATCAAACCGAAGCGGTTCGCAGAAGGACGCCGTTGAATCGTCTGGGCATGCCATCTGAAATCGTTCATACAGTGCTGCATCTCTTATCCGAAGCCTCCAATTTCACTACGGGATCAGAGTGCGTCATTGATGGAGGACTGACGAGTTAATTCCGGACTCACCACTGATTCAAAGCAACTTCATTCAACAAAACGCCCCTATGAGCCAAGCTACTTTGGGACCAGGATCCCTCCTTGATGAAGACTTCATTCGAAGCCAGTTTAAACAACTTGGCAAGAACGTGAAAATTTTTACTGGTGCCCGAATCGATAACCCTGAGGCGGTCTCTGTCGGTGATCATACTCAGATCGATGAAGGGGTGTTCCTTTTTGCGGGTAAAGGTATTGCTATCGGATGCCATGTCCATCTTGCATTCACCTCATCTATTTCTGGAGGAGGCCATTGCATTATCGGTGATTATGCCAGTATTGGTGCAGGAGTCAGATTGATTACGGGTACAGAAAATATCACTGAAGGATTGACCAACCCTACGGTCTCAAAAAACTGCCGCAAGACACACCGATCCACGATTGAAGTCGGAGATCATGCCGTCATTTTCACCAACAGCATCATCTTCCCTGGTGTAAAAATCGGAGAAGGAGCCGTCGTTTCTGCTGGGTCCATCGTGCATCACGACCTGAAACCATGGACCATTTATGGCGGCATGCCACTAACAGCAATCAAACGACGCGACAACAATCAGGTAATCACGGCCGCCCAATAAAACACATCCAGCGATTATTTAATACCGAGCTTTCGGCTTGTGATGAATCAACGGCTATGCCCTCTTTCATGAATCCTCCAGAATTGCCCCTCCAACAATTCGGCCAACTCAGAATGCGATTCGATCAAATTCACTTTTTCCGATAAATCAGCTTTGAGATCGAACAAGGCAAAAGGTTTCTCAAACGCCTTTCCTCTGGGTTGTTCCCTCCCACCTGACCCACTTCCAAGCACCAACTTCCATTTCCCATCACGAATCGCAAACATGCCTGCACCGGAGTGATGTATCACGGGCGGGCGATGATGATCTGCTTCGGGCGCGTGCAGCAGTGACAAAAAACTAACGCTGTCCTCGCCCGAAGCTGGAGGGATGTCACGATCTATGAGCTGTGCAACCGTGGCATAATAATCCGTCAGACAAATGGTTTGTTGGCACGCAGAGCCAGCTTTGATCCTGCCGGGAAACCGCACCAGAAAGGGCACGCGATGCCCTGCTTCCCATACATCACCTTTGGTGCCGCGCAATGGACCGTTTGAGGTGTGACGATCGGCCCGATAGGCCTGTGCACTCTCATCATCGACATGATCCTCGACACTGAAATCGTTGAGTCGTCGCATGAACGACCCATTGTCGCTCGAGAAGACGACCATCGTGTTGCCCTTCAAATTGAATGCATCCAGCGATTCAAGGACACGGCCAACGATGGCATCACACTGGACGATAAAATCTCCATAGGGTCCGAGCTTGGTATGACCTTTGAAGCGGGCATGTGGAAGCACTGGTTTGTGAGGAGCTGTCAATGGCATGTATAAAAAGAAAGGGTTTTCCGACTGGCTTTTTTGTTCCAGAAAACCCACCGCCTTGTCCGTCAATTGATCCAGACAATCCTCCATGACAAAATCGGATCCAATGGGGCCCTCGCGAAGGTAGGCAGGAAAGGGTTGCTTTGCTTGCCGTTTATCAGGCAATGCTGTTACCTGTTGATTCTCAAGATACACATACGGTGGAAAATCCAGCGAAGCGGGAATGATATAGCTGTATTCAAAACCAAAGTCGTTGGGCCCCCATCGCACAGCTTGAGTGTAATCAATATCCTCATGGTTGGACAATCGATGAAAATCCAACCCGAGATGCCATTTTCCAACCACACCCGTGTGATACCCGTGTCCTTTTAAAAAGCGAGGTAAGGTCAAACGATCCTCTTGTATGAGATGATCGCTGTAACCGTTCAACACACCCCGCTTCAATCTGGATCTCCAGCAATAGCGACCTGTGAGCAATCCATATCGGGTCGGCGTGCATACAGCAGAAGGTGTATGAGCATCCGTAAATCGCATCCCCTCATGCGCTAGTCGATTCAGATTTGGTGTGGGGATTTTGGACTTTGGATGATAGGCCTGAATATCCCCATATCCCATGTCATCTGCCAAAATAAACACCAAATTAGGTGCATCACCAGCATCGACCGGCGCTTGAAGCAAACTGGCAAAAAGAAAAACCAGATATCCGTTTATTGTAAAACGCCTGAACAAGGCTGTGTTGATCATAGTATCCTTTCCTTAAGGTTTGAGCTTCACGATCAAACCATGATCTCATGACACACAGAGCCGTGCACATCAGTGAGTCGAAAATCTCGACCAGAATATCGATAGGTTAACTTTTCATGATCCAGGCCCATCAAGTGCAATAAAGTCGCATGAAAATCGTGCACGTGCATTGGATTTTCGGTAGCAATCATTCCCAGCTCATCTGAACCACCATACACCAAACCACCCTTCACGCCCCCTCCTGCCAGTAACATCGAAAACGCCGTGTGATGATGATCTCGGCCAGCCGGCTTGTCATCACCATTCCGGATCTCCGAATAAGGAGTACGTCCAAATTCCCCGCCCCAGACCACCAATGTATCTTCCAGTAATCCGCGACGCTTGAGGTCCGTGATCAAAGCCGCGCTTGCCTGGTCACTATCAGCGCATAATTTGGTATGAGAAGCGTTGTGATTAGAATGTGTATCCCACGGTTGATTCCCCTTGTTGGTGTAGTAAACAGTGACACACCTCACACCAGATTCCACTAAACGACGTGCCATGAGGCACGATTGGGCAAATGTCGATTTCCCATACATTTCCCTCGTGCTTTCTGACTCTTTTTCGAGATCCAGAGTGTCAAATGCCTGCATTTGCATGCGGTAAGCGGTTTCCATGGAGCGAATTTGCGCTTCCAGCTCGCTGTCCCCTGCCCTTGCCTCCATGTGCTTTTGATTCAGGGCTTCTACCAAATCGAGTTGTTCTCTCTGCTCCTGCAATGAATACCGTGGATTTCGAATGTGACGGATTAACTTATCCACCTTGAGATCAGACGTAAGAATGCTTGTTGCCTGATATTTCGCGGGCAGAAAACTATTGGACCACAAGGCAGGCCCCACCACGATATTGGAGCTTGGGCGAAGCACGACATAACCCGGTAAATTTTGATTTTCTGTTCCCAGCCCGTATAACAACCAGGATCCAAACGCAGGTCGTATTGGCTGAATATTTCCTGTATGCATCTGCAACAATGCCGGCTCATGGTTGGGAACATCCGTATGCATTGAACGGATGATGCAACAATCATCAATGACCTTGGATAGGTGAGGCAAGGATTCACTGACCGGAATACCGCTCTGACCATGATTACTGAAACTGAAGGGGGAAGGCATGAAACCGGATGATTTGGGCTTCTTGTAAAGATCTCCGGTGGGTTGGCTTCCTTCATAACGTGCCAATGCAGGTTTGGGATCAAATGTATCCACGTGGGAAGGGCCACCATTCATGAAAAGAAAGATGACACGCTTTGCTCTTGGCTTTACGTGTAGCTCTTGATGGGGTGTTCCGAGCTTACCCGAGGAAGCCTGTTGCGCACTGATCAAGCCGGCAAGGCCAAGCATTCCAGAGCCTACCGCGGTTTTTTCAAGCATGGTGCGACGAGACATATTTGCCGCGATCGTTTCCAGATTGGGTCGCATGGAAATATTCATGAGTTAATCGAGGTAAAGCATTTCATTGGAAATCATCAGTGCTTGCGCCAGTAAACCCCAACGCTCCTTTGTTGGGGATTCCTTTCCAGGCTTCATGAGAAATGCTTTTGCAAGAGTGTGTTCGGTTTCGTCCGGAGCTCTTGCAAGTATGCGTTGATAGACCTTTTGGACGCCTTCTTTAATACCCGTTTGATCTACTAATTTCTTGACCAGTTTATCTGCCTGCCGAAGCATGAAAGGACTATTCATGGCAAAAAGTTTTTGAAGAGGCGTTGTCGTCACACTGCGTTTGTCGGCGTGAACATTCGCATCGGGGTAATCCATTTGAATCAACAGATCGTTCAACTTGAGGCGACTGACTCGAGCGAAAACGGTTCGACGAACATTTTCTGGGTCATTCAATTCCAGAGATGGACCACCTTTTAAATGCAGATTACCAGAAACAGCCAGCAGTGAATCTCTCCACATTTCGACACTCAAACGTCGTCGGGGCATGCGTGAGAGCCATTGATTGTCCGGATCTTTCTGTAAGGAATCAGAGCCCCCAAGTGAAGATTGCCGGTAGGTGGATGACATTACCATTTCCCTGACGAGGTATTTGGTTGAGGCACTGTTCTTGATGAATCGCACTGCAAGATCATCCAGAAGTTTAGGATGCGTAGGCTCATCCCCCAATGCACCGAAATTACTGAGACTACCCACGAGACCACGCCCGAAAAATAACGACCACAACCGATTGGCGTATATACGGGCCGTCAATGGATTTTCTTTTGCAGCAATGCGATCAGCCAATTCGCGCCGTCCACTCTCTTCAGTCTTGAAACTGACCGACTGGTCGCTGCTCAGCCACCGAGGAAATCCTCTTGGCGCTTTATCGCCTGGCTGATCCACATTACCACGCTGGAAGATTGCAAGATCTTCACCTTTCCTGTCTTTGACCAGGTGTGCGGTGAATCGATGCGCCTTGAGATCTTCTTTGCTGACCTGATCACTGGGTTTGTCGTAGGCCACATTCACCAGTTCGGTGCTGGAGAATACCCCAGCCAGCCCGTAATAGTCTCTCATGGTGATTGGATCGAATTTGTGATCATGACAACGGGCACAACTGACTGTCAGGCCTTGAAAAGTTCGCATCACGGTGTCCACTTGATCAGCCCATTCTTCGGCCTTCACCTCCAACCGGCCTCGGTTGTAATATTTGGGACCCAGACCAATAAATCCGGTAGCAACCAAATCTTCGTGCGAAGTGTCTTCGTAGAGATCTCCCGCCAATTGCAGTTTGATGAAATCAGTATATCTCAGATCGCGGTTGAAGGCATCGATCACCCATTGCCGATAACGATATGCGTTGGGATAGAAATCTTTCGTGTCGTTGCCTACCTGATGAGCCTGATCTTCAGCATAGCGAGCCAGATTCAGCCACATGCTTGCCATTCGCTCCCCAAAGCGAGGTGATTCCAACAATCGATCGACCCTCTGCTGATAGGCATCTGGAGATGAATCCTGAACAAAATCCAAGATATCTTCGTAACTTGGAGGCAATCCAGTCAGGTCAAAATAAAGTCGTCTGAGGATCATCGATCTTGAAGCCTCTTGAGCAGGCTCAAGGCCTTTATTTTCAAGCAATGATAAAATAAAAAAATCGAGGCGTTGCCGCGGCCAGTCATTGGATTTCACTGAGGGCCTTTGTCCTGATACAGGAGTTTGAACAGCCCAGAAGGAGGCAGCCTCATCCCAATCAATCCCGTCTCCATTCGAATCGGCAAGATTTGATACAGCCCCCAGCAGGAAGAAACAAAAAAGGCCTAGGATCAGAAAAAACCGACCACGTAACAGACCACACTCGAATGTGGAATCCTCATGTCTGAAGATGTATCTCAACAATGGTTCCATGGATGAAACAATCGTACACAAAATCATTCCAATGACAAGTGCTGATGAGCGGCATCTAACCCGTCAGTACGCCGGAGCTTTGACGCCGTTTCTCCCCTAAGGTAACACCTCTCCGGGCATTGGTAAGGAGTGAGTTCTGGGTAAACGCTTCAACTCTGCACCTCCATCCTCACCCTCATAAAACCAAACCCAACCCTTGATTCGATGTGATTCACCGAATTCGAGATCAGGGAATTGAGGATCTGAGTGCATGCAAGGAACCGGAGGATTTGCCCAGGGACGTGGACATCTTTCCCATGCGTTTGATCATTTTCATGGCGCATGATCCTCGAAATAAATCAAGATACACACGTTTACCATTTGCAGGAAAGCCACCTCCCAGAAAACCAGAACCGTTAATTCCTTTGAATCATTATCCAGAAGAGTTACAACCACCGACATGGGTAAGACATTATTTCTATTGGATGGAATGGCGCTGCTGTATCGAGCACATTTCGCTTTTATTTCCAATCCGATCCGAAGCTCTAAAGGGGTAAACACTTCGGCGGTTTACGGGTTTTTGAATGTGTTGCTCGATCTCAAGGAGAATCGCAAGCCAACACATCTTGCTGTAGCCCTTGATACATCGGCCCCCACCGAAAGACACAAAATATTTCCCGCCTACAAGGCACAGCGAGAAGCCATGCCAGAGGAACTCGCCCTGGCCATACCTGAAATCCACCGACTTTGCAAAGCCATGGATATACCATTGATAAGCATGGATGGCTTTGAGGCAGATGACATCATTGGAACCTTGGCACGTGTGGCGGAAACGAAGGGTTTCACCACCTATATGGTCACACCAGACAAGGATTTCTCACAACTCGTTACCCCCCAGACCTTCCTCTTCAAACCGGGGCGAAAAGGTGGAGCCCCCGAGATTGAAGGCATGGATGAAACATGTAAACGCTGGCAAATAAGACATCCAAATCAAGTCATCGACATTCTTGGACTTTGGGGAGATGCATCCGATAACATTCCGGGCGTTCCGGGTGTAGGAGAAAAAACGGCTATCAAACTCATCCATGAATATCAGTCCATTGAATCTCTCCTTGAAAACGCAGGTTCAATCAAAGGTAAGCTTGGGGAAAAATTAATCGCCAACAAAGATAAGGCACTGCTGAGCAAAAAGCTGGCCACCATTGATCTCAATGTTCCATTGGATTTTGATGAGACATCCATGATCCTGACCGAGCCCAGCCAAGATCTTTTAAAGCCGCTCATTCTCGAGTGGGAATTTAACACCTTAGGAAAACGCCTCTTCGGACCATCCTTCAAAACCGGACACGGATTCAAACCCGAAAAAAACCCGAAAAAGCAACAGGATCAGGTGGAACTGGATTTTTCAGGCAATCAGGCATCACCCGAGGAAGCAAATGAAGTTTCATCAGCAGATACCCATTTTAAAACAATCTCAGACGTCCAGCACGAATACACCTGCATTCAAACAGAACCTGATTTGGATAATTTGATTCAAAAATTAAAACAGCAAGATTGCTTTTGTTTGGATACTGAAACAACAGGGCTGGACCCCAAAACAGTGGAATTGATTGGGTTCTCCTTCTGCTGGGAAGCAGGGACCGCCTGTTATCTGCCTGTAAACGGTAAGGGATGCCTGCCCGATTCGGTGGTGAGGGATAAATTATCAGCCATTCTCACAAATCCAAATATCAAAAAAGTCGGACACAATCTGAAATACGACCTGAGCGTTCTCGCCTGGAATGGCTATACCGTCAGTGGACCGTTCATTGATACAATGATTTTGCATAGTCTCGTCAAACCCGGCCAAAAACATGGCATGGATGTTGTGGCAGAGGCCTTGCTCGGATATACACCCGTTTCCATCGAATCATTGATTGGCCCCAAAGGTAAAGATCAACACTCCATGAAAGATGTTCCTCTTGCTGCATTGGCAGAATATGCGGCAGAAGATGCGGACGTTACCTGGCAATTGTTCGAAAACCTTCACCCTAAGATTGATTTACTGAACTTGAGCAGAGTGTTTTACGACATTGAAATGCCTTTGCTTCCGGTTCTGGTATCCATGGAATACGAAGGTATCCGACTGGATACTGATTCCATGGTCAAATTTTCTGCGCAGTTACTGGAGATAAAAACCGAACTTGAAAAGGAAATCCATGGTATCGCCGACTCTGAATTTAACATCGCTTCTCCCAAACAACTGGGCGAGGTGCTGTTTGAAAAACTCAAACTGGTAGAAAAACCCAAGAAAACGAAGACGGGTCAATATGCCACCAATGAAAATGTTCTCCAAACCTTGTCGGCGGAACATGAGATCGTTCGAAAAATTCTGGAATTCCGAGCAGTCACCAAATTGCGGAGTACCTACGCGGAGGCACTACCTCAAAGCATCTTTAAAGAAACAGACCGCATTCACACCACATTTCATCAGACAGCAACAGCAACTGGCCGACTGAATTCGCAGAATCCAAATCTGCAGAACATTCCCATCCGTCGTGAATTGGGACAAGAAATCCGCAGAGCCTTTGTGCCAAGGAGGGACGGATTTTGCTTACTTTCTGCCGACTATTCTCAGATCGAGCTTCGCATCATGGCCTCGATGAGTGGTGACCCTGCCATGCAGTCTGCTTTTGAAACTGGTGGCGATATTCATGCGGCTACGGCCGCACATGTATATAAAGTAAACCTCGAAAACGTGACCAAGGAAATGCGGCGCAAAGCCAAAACAGTGAACTTCGGAGTCATGTATGGCATCTCGGCATTCGGATTGTCACAGCGGCTTGGCATTCCTCGCAAGGAAGCAGCCGAAATTATTGAACACTATTTCGAAAGTTTCCCAAGCATCAAAGATTACATGGAAGAAACCCTGGAATCGGCCAGGTCCAAAGGATATGTCGAGACATTGACAGGACGACGAAGGTATTTACCCGATGTGCAATCCGCCAATGGCACTATCCGCAGCATGGCCGAGCGTAATGCGATCAATGCCCCTATCCAGGGAACTGCAGCAGACATGATTAAATTGGCGATGTCCGCCATTTGGCGTGCCATGGAAGAACGCTCTTTTGAATCAAGGCTTGTACTTCAGGTTCACGACGAATTGGTCTTCGATCTCGAAGAATCAGAGCAACAGGAAATCGAACCCTTGGTTCGGGAATCAATGATTCATGCACTGCCTTTGGAAGTGCCCATTGAGGTAGAGATAGGATCTGGAGTACATTGGCTAGAGGCGCATTAATGAGCCTGAAAGCCGAGTCAGAATATTTACTTTATCGTTACACCAAACCAAAATCTTGCATGTTTTCTAGTTGTAAGGAGTATTTTATGGGAATGAAATCCGAGTTGAAGCATCATCATTACAAACTGATTAAAAATAGGTTACATCAAAACAATGAATCCACCCAATGATCACCGTATGCATGAAATGGCTAGGAAATCAAATTTTTGAATTTTTCTCTTTGAAAACAGCCTGATAATCGATAGAAATAGAACGTCTACGCGAGTGCGAAGACAGCGGGTTTTGGTGTTAAATTAATCGTGTGTACACCAAGACCCGCTTTGTTTTTCCCCTTCAAGATTCCATTATTTGATCAATGGAGTTGAACCATGCATCGTGTAGCTTGCTGAGATCCCAGTCGAATTGGTGCTTGTCCACTCCGATTGATAGAGTCTTGCCCCCGACAGTGCCTATTTTTTCAACCGGAATATCCATTACCTCGGCTTGTCCTGTTATTTTCCCAACAAAAACGGAAGGAACAGAAATAATGATACGACCTTGTGTCTCGCCAAAAAGCAATGCATCCAGGCGATCTTGCTCAGCACGTTTGAGTTGAATTTCAGCCCCTATCAAATGCGGTGTGTGTCGAGCGCTCTCCCCTGAAATACAACACTCTCCCAAGGCAACAGCCAAGCCACCCTCACTGCAATCGTGTGCGCTTTGTATGGCTCCCTGTGCAATCCAGCCACGCAGCGCATTATGAATATTCTTCTCAACTGTCAAATCACACCTTGGAGGCAAGCCCTTCTTCAAACCGTGACGCACTTTTAAATATGCTGAACCACCCAAACCTTGATAGGGATCGTCTGAATCGAGGCTTTCACCGATCAAAAGAATGACGTCTCCCTCGTTCTTGAACCATTGTGTGGTAATGTGAGATGGATCCTCAATCAATCCAACCATGGCGACAGTCGGGGTCGGGTCGATGGCTCCTTTTGGGTTTTGGTTGTAGAGACTGACGTTTCCTCCTGTCACCGGCGCTTCAAAATATGTGCAGGCATCTGCTAGCCCGCGCACCGCTTCCTTCAATTGCCAAAAAAGCTCTGGGTTGTGAGGGTTTCCAAAATTCAAATTGTCTGTTGTCCCCAAGGGCACGGCACCTGAGCAGGCCAAATTACGAGCAGCCTCTGCAACCGCAATCTTGCCTCCCTCGTATGGGTCCAGATACACATAAGCACCATTCCCATCGACCGACATCGCAAGGTATTTTTCGGGCGGGATGACATCACGATTTGGGGAGTCTTCAGACAACACGGGAAGAGAATCAGGTTTCACACGTATCACCGCAGCATCGGATCCGGGATGAACCATCGTGCCGTTTCGAACCGTGTAATCATACTGACGATAAACCCAGTTCTTGGATGCGATTGTAGGCCAGGCCATCAATGCATGCAGATCCCCTTCAACGTCGGTCGTGTCTTGGGTCGAGTGCAGATCCAAACCACGCGTTTCCTTTAAATATTCGGGTTCAATAGCTTCGCGATGGTAAATCGGTGCCTCATCAGCTAACTTGGCGGCAGGCAAATCCGCAACCACTTCCCCATGATGTTTCACCACCATTTGACCTGTATCGGTGACAAACCCAATCTCTGCCCACGGTAAATCCCATTTGTCAAAAATACGCTTCACATCGTCCTCCCGTCCTTTGTGCACAATAATCAACATGCGCTCCTGGGACTCGCTCAACATGATTTCATAAGGACTCATGCCCGGACCACGTTGAGGTACTTTATCCAGTTCAATCTCAATCCCAGTGCCTCCCCGTGCAGCTGTCTCGCAAGTGGAGCAGGTCAATCCAGCAGCCCCCATATCCTGAATCCCGGCCACGGCACCTGTTGCCAACAGCTCCAGACAGGCCTCCATACAAAGTTTTTCCATGAAAGGATCCCCGACCTGTACGGCTCCGCGTTGTTGTTCGGCTGACTCTTCGGTCAAATCCTGAGAGGCAAACGCAGCTCCTGCAAGTCCGTCACGACCGGTCGCCGGTCCGACGTAAAACACAGGATTCCCAATGCCCTGCGCTGCACCTCGTGCAATTTGTTCATGCCTCAGCACACCAAGACTGAAAGCGTTGACCAAAGGGTTTCCTTCATAGGATTCATCAAAGTAAACTTCACCCGCCACTGTAGGAATGCCGAAACAATTGCCATAGTGTCCAATCCCTGCCACCACACCACGAAACAGACGTCGTACCTCAGGCGAATCTAACTTACCAAAGCGCAGGGAATTGACGGCGCAAATAGGCCGAGCCCCCATGGTAAAGATATCACGGATGATCCCTCCTACCCCTGTGGTTGCACCTTGAAACGGTTCCACAGCGCTGGGATGATTGTGCGATTCGATTTTAAAAGCCACCGCCAAACCATCACCAATATCAATCACCCCGGCGTTTTCCTCTCCCGCAGGAACAAGCACATTTGAGGAGCGCGTCGGAAAGCCTTTGAGCAGCGAGCGTGTGTTTTTGTAAGAGCAGTGTTCACTCCACATCACCGAAAAAATACCCAGTTCAGTGATGTTCGGCTCACGGCCAAGTTGTTTGAGAATGAGCTGATATTCCTCGTCCGTGAGATTGTGTTGCCGTATCAGTTCAGGCGTAATTTTTGGATCGGACATGTTTTTGAATCCTGTGACGTAATCGATGGGAAAAATTTTGAGCGATATGATTGAAACAGATTTGTATTATTTGGCATCCTTCAAGTGTTCGATCAGGCTGCGAAAAATCCACTGTCCATCCGCACTACCGATGGCCTCCTGACAGGCTCGTTCAGGGTGAGGCATAAGGGCCGCCACATTTCCAGCCTTGTTACAAACTCCGGCGATTCCATGAACGGATCCGTTTGGATTGGCATGATCCTCTAAATCTCCTTGAGCCGTTGCATACTTCCAGAGAATCTGGCCATGGGATTCCATCTCATTGAGGGTGGATCCATCAGCAAAGTAACAGCCTTCGCCATGAGCAATCGGCACTCGCATCAATTGGTCGGCGGGAATGGCTTTCGTGAAAGGAGTACCCGAATTGACCGTACTCAGATGTACGAATTCAGATCGAAACTGCAGTGAACGGTTGAGAATCAAGGCACCGGGCAACAATCCTGCTTCACATAAAATTTGAAATCCGTTGCACACTCCCAGGACCAATCCGCCGTTCTCCGCAAAATCAGCCAAAGCACGCATGACCGGGCTGAATCTGGCAATGGCACCCGCTCGCAAGTAATCCCCGTAAGAGAAACCTCCTGGCACCAATACCGCATCCAAGTGCCCCAGACTCTCTTCTTTATGCCATACATAATGGGCTTCATGCCCAAGGACCTCAATGGCATTGACGCAGTCCTGATCACTGTTGGAGCCGGGAAACTGTAGCACTCCAAAAGAAAATTTGGAGGCATTTCCCTGATCAGAAATAGTTGATAATTCTGTCTCGGTATCGACCTGAGTCATAAACGTTGTTTGGTTTTAGTCAGTTTAAAAGAAGATGGCGCACAGGGTCGCCCGAAAGTCAGAAAATTCATTCCTCCCATTCAACTCGGTAATCTTCGATCACGGGATTGGAGAGAAACCTGTGGCAGGCTTCTTCAATCCGTGATTCCATGGACGCTTTGTCACCCGAGAGTTCCAGCTCGAGAAAACGACCTACATGCACATCCTTTACCCCATCGTACCCCATGTGCTCCAATGCATTAAGCACCGCCTGGCCCTGGGGATCAAGGACAGCTTTCTTGGGAGTGATTATGATCTTAACCTTCATGATTTGCCATTCAAACCTAACAGGAACCATCATGCGTTGACAGAACGTCTCTCGCTAGTTTTTTTTGAAAAAGTCGAACGATTATGGCAACCTTTATCGTCTTGGAGGATCCGTCCTCGTCGTTTAGGGTAGTGTTTCTCCTTATGAAATCCATCAACCGAAGAAGTTTTGCCATTCAATCGTCCATGGCTGCAGGCTCTCTGCTGATTCCGCCCCATCTATTTGGCCAATCAGGCAAACACAAGCATCCGATCTGCGCCTTCGTAAAGTTTTTGCAAGGAATGTCCTTCGAAGAACTGGCTGCAACCATCAAACGGCTTGGGTTTGACGGGATTGAGGGAACAGTCAGACCTGGAGGCCACGTTCCACCTGAACGTGTGGAAGAAGATTTGCCGAAGCTAATGCAGGCTCTCAGGACGCATGATGTCGATATGACCATCATGGCCTCAGGAATCAACCGTGCAGATGATCCATTATCAGAAAAAACGCTGCGACTGGCTTCAAAACTCGGCGTCAAGCGTTACAGAATGTCCTACTACAAATATGATTTGAAGAAATCGGTGATTGATCAGATAGCCAACTTTAAATCAATGGCCAAAGAGCTTGCTGCTCTCAACCGGGAACTCGGCATGCAGGCCATTTACCAGAATCATGCCGGGGATCGGTATCTGGGAGGAACGATATGGGATTTACGGGAATTACTGAAAGGCATCCCTCGAGAGCATATGGCGGTAGGATTCGATATACGCCATGCGAAAGCAGAGGCAGGCATGAGCTGGCCGGTCTACTGGAATGTGATTCAACCTCATGTAGGGGCCGTTTATGTGAAGGATTTTCGCTGGGAGGAAGGGAAACTTGTCAATGTTCCCCTGGGTGATGGATGGGTGAATGATCGATTTTTCACTCCCGAACGATTGAACGGATTTGAAGGCCCTATCTCTCTGCATGTTGAATACCTGCAACGGGCCGGCCTCGAACCCAACACGAACGCCCTTGAGAAAGATTTGGCAACGCTAAGGCATTGGATCAAATCCTCTTAAGGATTCAAGCTGTGCACGAGATTCTAAATGAAAAGGTGCAACGGTTCACTTGGTTTCATCGTTTCCGTGATCACTATGATATGGAGACCACTCTCACTCCTGTTATTCAAACATTGAGGCATCAACCGAAGGCGTTGTGATCTCGTTTTCGGGTGCTTTAGGATTAGGAGGATCTGTCCCGCGCAGCGTGAGGATGTAGCTTGCAACGGCATAGATTTCGCTCGGCTGCATGGAATCTTTCCAAGCAATCTCAGTGCAGTTCCATGAGCAAATGGTGCGGCTAGCGCCAATGCACACGGGCAGGCAACGATTAATACGGAAGTAAAAGCATACAGGGCCTTGCCCGCATCGACCCATAACCATATCACTGCTGAAGACAATGCAATCGCGATCACAGCCACTGTAAAATAACGACTTACATGGTTGGTCAAGGATCCAATATGTGATTCGGGCACTTTTTTAAATACTTCCTGATTCCAAAGGGAAGTGAGGTAACTCTGCGATACAGGCTTGACGATCCGGATCTGGATACGGCCGCCCATCTGCTTTCCACCCGCATATATTCGATCTCCGTCCAGACATTCTACAGGATCCGATTCCCCCGTCACAAAACTGTAATCCATCACTGCATCGCCCTTCACGAGCACGGAGTCAGCCGGCACCAGATCTCCGAGACGCAATATCAGCATATCCCCCCTGCGGATTTCTGATACGGAAACAATCCTTTCTCTTCCTTGCTCAACCCGTATCACCGACAAGGGGAAGAATGATCGAAAATCCCGATCAAACGATAGCCGGTCATAGGTCTTTTGCTGAAATATTCTTCCACACAACAAAAAGAACACCAAGCCACACAAGGAATCCAAATATCCTTCACCTGCTCCAGTGATGACTTCGAAGAGACTCTGAGCAAATAAAGCTGCCAGACCCAGCGCAATGGGAAGTTCAATGGTCAACATGCGACGCTTCCAACAACGGTAAGCCGATTGCCAGTAGTCGCTGGCGCTGTAGAAAACCACAGGCAGTGAAATCAGTAAGCTCAACCATCTAAAAAACTGCTGGAATCCAGCACCGTTCCACTCGTTCATGCCAAAATAGGCAGGAAGACTGAAAAGCATGATATTTCCGAAAGCAAAACCAGCCACCCCCAGTTGCAGGTGAATCCGCTTGAATGTTGGTGCCTGCCTTGGAGTAGATTGATCCGCCCACTTGAGTTCAGGTTGATAGCCCATTCGGGCCAGTAAAGCGACCAGTGTGCTCAGGGACACTTTTTCATGATCAAAAGTGATGCGAACTTCTTTGCGTGGGAAGTTGACTTTGGACTCACCCACACCTTCCTGCAGGCGGTAGAGATTCTCAAGAAGCCAGACACATGCAACACAATGTATGGAGGGAATGGAGAAAGTTACTATCGAGTGATTTGATTGATGGAAGTCCAGCAAACTGTCAAGAACAGCTGGGTCATCAAGGTATGAAAACTCATTGAGGGCATGATCATGTTCAATGCGAATGCCAGAATGGGGCTTAATCTGATAATAATTACTGAGACCACTTTCGTGCAGAAGGTCGTACACGATCGCACACCCATGACAGCAAAATACCTTACCATCTTTTCTGCCCGAAGCATCCCTGCATATCGTTCCGCAGTGAAAACAAGATTCGAGTATCGTTTCCGATGCGTCAAAATCAGTCGTATTATGAATTGTGGCAAAAAGTGACATTGAAAGTTTGAGAACAGACAAACCCTCCACCTAGTCGCCGGCATGCTAGATTGGTAACCACTGGAAGATGAACCATACACCAGCAGATTAGTCTTGGTCGTGCCCGACGTCTTACACTTTATTGCTATTCGGTGGACAATTTTTGAGGTTTGAGCTTCACGCAATAATGCACGCGGAAATGAACCTTGAGAGTTGGGTTTGCAGTAGACCACCAACCAAGGTCACTTGACTTGCCAGCGGCACTCTTTCGTCACTTTCGCCTGTCATGACATTCAGGTTCAAATGCTTTAATTCATGACGGAAAATAATGTGTCCCATGCCATGCCGAATCTGTGGTGGCAAACGTTTTCATCAGGAAGCTAAGCAACCATGTCACACCATGTGGGGACATGGCCTTTATGGAACAACGGCAACTATCATTGAGCAAATCGAGACTGTCTCGATTCGGACGCTACGGCAGGTTGCTTGGTTGCTGAAAATTCCGAAGGGTCAATGTTTGAGGGGAAATTGCAATGACACACAGCATTAGCCAATTTTGGTGTAATGATCATCAATATTTGTAGAGCGGATGTATCAGGCGCCCTGCATCCTGACAGCAAGTCAACCATCGTTACCTGATGAATGGTTCAACAAATCGAAAAAAAATCTAACAAACCCATTCCATGACCATCACAACCTTGACTATTGTCATCATCGCAGCTTCATTGCCACTCAGCTTTTTATTGATCGCACGACACTTTCAGGGAAAAGAACTAGCCGCTGAATCTTCTGAATAAATCTGTCAACTGCTTGATCAGGCATCCAGATCACAAACTTGAATCCCATGGCGCAATGAAGTCATGGGATCATCCCAGGTAGGGATGAACTCATGCGCAAGGAACCCCTGATATCCGGTTTTCAGGATTTCATGGATCACGGCCGGGTAATTGATTTCCTGGGTTTGATCCAATTCACCGCGACCGGGATTCCCCGCAGTGTGGTAATGCCCTATCATCGGATGATAGCGGCGAATGCGACGGATTACATCACCGTTCATGACGGATACGTGGTAGATATCAAACAGCAGTTTGAAATGGTTCGACCCAATTTGCCGAATCATATCAACACAAAAATCCACATCATCTCCAAAATACCCGGGGTGTCCCTTCATCGGATGCGAATCATCACGGGAATTCAGGTGCTCAAGCACCAGGGTGATTCCCTTGGACTCTGCCAATGGCAACACTTCCTTCCATGTCTCCACGCAGCGCTGAGCCGCGGCTTCGTCATCCATGCCCTCATAACGCATCCCTGTAAATGTGATGACATTTTTGGCGCCAATATCCGATGCGGTTTCAATGGATCGACGCAATCCTTGCACAACTTTGTCATGAAATTTGGGATTGCAGGGTCCTTCGCGAAATCCGTGACCGCCTGAAACAAGCGAAATTTTTAAGCCTGCATCCATTGCCTCCTTATACGAAGATTGAGATATACCCTCAATGCCTTCTAGTCCCATTGCCTTCCCCTGCCGGATCAAATCACTCGTCGGCATGGGATTAAAACACCACCCCATCACCGAGTGTCGAACAGGGCCGCCTCTTGCTTTATACTCGGGGTTCATGCGTGAGCGGGACATTTGAGCGGAAAGTTGGGAAGGCATGCCTGAAGAAACCAGGCACCCGGCTCCTGCCAGGGCAGCGCTGCGAATAAATTGGCGGCGAGTAAATTTCATAGCTGATTACCCTCAAACCATAATAGGAATCAACCACTCGAGCCAACGTAATTCTCGACCTAACACCTTCAGAATAGCGGTTCATTGTTTAGAAACAACGAAGTTAGTAAGCAATACTTTGTGACTTGAAACCAAAGCCAAGCACACCTTTTGTGAAATATAGTCAAACAAGGGAGTAAACCTAAAACGCAAACCTGATATACATAAAATGCAAATCAGGCATACATAAAACGCACAGACAACAGGCCTCTCCCTCATAGCAACGAACAGGAATCAAAAAACGTTTCTTATTCCTATTCAGTTAGTTAGATACGTTAAATGAATTTTGGTACACATAATGCACAACGGAATACAAGCGCCTTAAAGAATCAATACCGTAAAAATTATCATGTTATCATTCATCGAATTCGAGCTCATTTGGCACATGCTCCCCCTGATGCTGTCCGCATCAGCCCTCTGGATAGCGCAGAAAACGCAAAAGGAATGGAGCATTTGGAAGGAGAAGGCGCTTACCACAAAGGCAGAGAAGCAACTAGCCGAGTTGGAATACATGCCTGAGCAACGTCCAATACGCAGCACCCCATCCATTCAAAAGGCAAAGATTTCTTCCCCCTATAATACCGATGTGAAAGCACAGACATCTGGAGTTGAGCCCAAACAGACGAAGAATGCAGTTGTTGCCAAAATCCCGACTGAACCAAAACCTCCTATCGCTCCAGCTCATCATTCCCCTGAACCTTCCTTCTCATGGGAGATGTTCATGGGAGCTCGATTGTTCGCCTGGATCGGCGGATTAGCACTATTATTCGCGATTTCCTTTTTTGTGAAATATTCCTTTGACCACAATTTGATGTCCCCTGCCGCCCGGGTAAGCATCGGATACGTTATAGCAGCGAGCATGATGCTGGGAGGCATCCGGATGAACCGTAAACCTTACAAGATCACCTCCCACACCTTAACAGCCACTGGGATCGTGGGACTTTATGCCGTCTCGTTTGCAGCACACTCGGTATATCATTTTCGCTTCTTCAGCCTCGGGGTCACTTTTGCATTGATGTCGTTACTGACTGCAGGAGCAATTTTTTTGGCTGATCGCTGGAGAGCACAGATTGTGGCGGGGCTTGGCCTCCTGGGTGGCTACATCACCCCCCTGTTATTGGATTCCAACACATCGCAGGTAGCTGCACTCTTCACTTACATCGGACTGTTGAATATCGGTGTGCTGGTGGTATCCATTCGTCAACAATGGTCCAGAATGGTATGGGCTACCGCCATTGGAACATTATGTTATGAAATACTCTGGATAGTGAATCAGCCAACTTCCTTTCCCTGGTTTACCGCGATCGCAATCTTCATTCCGTTC
>KB911838.1 GCA_000383715.1 Verrucomicrobia bacterium SCGC AAA164-E04 | reverse complement strand
AAATGATGGGCAAGATGGGAGGAAAGATGGCTGGCAAGATGGCCGGGCGACTTGGCTCAGGATTCCGTATGTGATCACCTATTCATTTGCAAAGAGTGCCAATGCAAATGGCATTATGTAATCTATGAATCACAAAATCGTTTTTAAAAGTTTCAGTGCTGCAGAGGCTCAAATGATAAAATCGCGCCTTGAAACGGCGGGCTTCAACTCATTTGTCACCGATGAGATTGCTTCGATGAGCATGGAGGGATACTCCATGTCAACAGGTGGCATTCGTGTCAAGGTTCCAGAGGAGGAATTCAAGCTGGCAAGGGAATTGGTAGAAAACTTGCTCAAGGAAGCCACTCCTGAAGATGCTCCTTCCATAGAGGAATGAAAAAGAAAGACTGGAATCAACTCGCTTCACTTCTAAAACAAGGGGAACTCAGGACAGACGAAAAATCGCTAGAAGCTTATTCGGGTGATAAATGGTTTGCTGTTGCCGCACCTGAAGCAGTTGCCTTGCCTCGAACAACAGCATCGGTTTCCAAAGTCCTCACCTGGGCAAACCAACATTCCATCCCAGTGACTGCACGAGGTGCAGGTCACGGCTATGTAGGAGGCTGTGTCCCTGTCCGAAACGGAATTGTCCTTTCATTGGAGCGAATGAAAAGGATCCGTGAAATACATGCTCAGGATTTTGTTGCCGTGGTGCAGGCAGGAGTCATTACCGCGGAGCTTCAACAAGCAACGGAATCAAAAGGAATGTTCTATCCGCCGGATCCCGCCAGCAGGGCCCATTGCAGCATCGGTGGGAATATCGCCACCAATGCCGGAGGCCCCAGATGTTTGAAATATGGAGTAACGCGTGATTACCTTCTGGGAGCCGAGGTAGTTCTGGCTGAC
Organism: Verrucomicrobia bacterium SCGC AAA164-E04; assembly: GCA_000383715.1. Taxonomy (GTDB): domain Bacteria; phylum Verrucomicrobiota; class Verrucomicrobiia; order Limisphaerales; family AAA164-E04; genus AAA164-E04. Next base: position 318,769 of record KB911838.1, on the reverse strand, counting down.
GGCACCGTCGTCCAGACAGGAGGTCGCACACACAAAAATAAAACTGGCTTTGATCTGCACAGGATCTTTGTGGGGTCGGAAGGATTACTGGGCATTGTGACAGAGGCTACTTTAAAGCTATTGCCACTGCCACCTTTCCGCGCAGCTCTCTCCATTGGCGTAGAAAGCGCTGCCAAAGCTACCCTCATTCTAGGCCGTGTTTTCCAAGCTGGATTTCTTCCAAGCGCATTGGAAATAGCAGATCATTTTACCTTACAAGCAGCCATGAAGCGCACCGGAAGCGATATGTTCAAAAGCTGCAAGGCACACATCATTATTGAACTCGACGGACAAGAAGCGTCGGTGAAATCTGAACTTAAATCATTGAACGCACTCATTCGCGAAGAATCCCCCTCTTTCATCAACGAAGGAATGGGGAATGAAGGATGCGAGAAAATCTGGCAGATCCGTCGTGAATTTTCCTATGCACTGCGGGATACCGGACTCACTAAACTGAATGAAGACATAGTGGTTCCGCGGAGTCGCCTGGCGGCTCTTTTTAAATTTGCCGAGCGTCTGCAAAAGAAATCCGGAATCCCCGTTGCCTGCTTTGGCCATGCAGGCGATGGTAACATACACGTCAACGTGATGATTGATAAATCGGATCCCGAGCAGGAAGTTATGGGCGAAAAGGTGTTGGACGCTCTTTTTAAACAGGTCTTGAAATGGAATGGTGCGATCACAGGGGAACACGGGGTTGGCCTTGCTAAAATGCCTTGGATCAAACAAGCCCTCTCGGCTGAAAGCCTTGCATTACATCAGACATTGAAATCGGCTTTGGACCCCAAGAACATCCTGAATCCCGGAAAATTCGTGCAGTCATGACGCTGCACTGAGCCTGAACAACCTGTTTCCGAGCCTTCTGCTTGAAAAGCGCCTTCAATCAATCAAATTTTCCGCCACCAATTGTCCGCTGTACAAGGCCCCATTGATGGAAGGATACGAAAGGTGATCGCCTGCCTGCCACAGATTCTCTTTCAATTGAAGAAAGCCTGGCCCCGGGATGGATTGCATCTGGGGAAGTGCACGCGGCACTTGATAAGATTTCAAAAATTCCCAGTCGCAGGTCCCTAGTTGCAGCAAGTCTCTCGCCTCTTTTCTCACTGAATCTGCATCCAGATCACCAAAGCTTCCATCTTCCATTGGAGACAATGTCACCGACACTAAATGGTGACCTGCAGGCGCATACGCTGGCTGAGCCTGGCTTGGAAAGCAAAGGTGCTGAATGCGACCATGGCCTGTGCTGTTCAACATGATGGCCGGGTGTTTCAATGCACACTGAAGAGTGGAGTAATAATAGACCTTGGTTGAGCGGAAGGCGGGTTTCTGCGGATCTTGCATGAGATCACACGCAGCGTGTTGATCCAGGGCGATGACCGTTTGTTTTGCACGTAGTCGTTCACCTGTCTCTAGGACAACTTGATCACCATCCAGAGACGCTACTCTTGTGTTCAATAAAATGGAATCACGGCACAAGTGCTGACTCATTGATTTCGGAATAGCTTCCATCCCCTTGGCCGGTAACGCGGCCAGCCCTGTAGCGAAGCGCTTGAACAGATATTCAAACAATCGACTTGAAACAGAAAGCTGATCATCAAGAAAAACGCCTCCAAAAAAGGGGCGGAAGAATCGTTCGATCATGGATTCACTGAATCCCTGGTTTTTCAAATACTCAATCGAAGTAGATTCCGTGGCATTCCAAATCTCGTCATCTGATGCTTGCTTCAGGCGCATGGAAAGTTTCCAAACCTTCCACTTGTCACTCAAGGATGCTGTGCGACACCCAAGTGTGGGCAGTAAACTGGAGAAATCTCTGAGTGGATCTCCCATGAGTTGGATCGATTTTCCGTCTGAAATGTAAGCGCCTGGAGAAAAACTCCCTAATTGTAGTTTTGATCGATCAAGAAACGCCCCCCCCTTGATCGTAGCTTGTAAGAAAAACCTGAAAACCACGATCAAGCAGAAATTGGCGATATGTCTCGGTACGTATTCTTCCACCAAGTCGGTTACTGGATTCCAGCAGGAAACACTCCCTGCCTTTCGACTGCAAAAAGACGGCGCACATCAACCCTGTGATGCCGCCGCCAATGATGAGGGTCTCCGTGTCGAATGATTTCAAAATTGAGTTAGCAACTTGTTACTGCGTGATTCGTCCTGAGCCGATGCTTGATCATTCGACGCGCGATCACCCCATTGATAGACGCTCAAGCTGTTGAGCGCTCGGACGAAGATCTGATTGTCGGCCAATCCAATGTGTGCCCAGGTTTCTTCATCAGAAATCTCCACAGTATCAATGACTTCATACTTGTCAGGGTTGGCGGTCATCAGTCGTAACTTGCCGTTGGCGGAAAGGGCCAGAATTTTGTCGCCGTTGGTCACCATCGAACAGTATTTTCCGAGACTCTCAGTAGAAGTCCACTTGATTTCACCTGATTGCATTTCCAAGCATACCATGCGACCGGATCGGCCGTGGAGAAAAGCATGCTGCCCTACCACAACAGGACTACTCATGTAACCTTGAAACTTCTGGTTCCATTTTTCTTCAACCTGCCAGTTTTTATCACCACTCAGTGTGGGCTCGAAGAAATGTGCTTTGCCTCCGTAAGTGGCTGTGAGGATACCGCTGCCAACAAAGGTGGGTGTCAGGATATTCATGCCTCTGAATGCAGGTACGTTCTTTTCCCACAATGTTTTGCCGTCGGTAAGGCTGATACCGGTCAAAGAAGTCCTTCCCAAGGAAACGAGCTGTTCAGAGTCGCCGAACGTGTGGACGCGAGGAGAAGCAAATGGACTGGAATTCATGGAATCCCTGGAAAGCGCCGATGACCAGAGCATTCGACCGTCCGTTGGGTCTACTTTGATGGTTCCTCCTCCAGCTTGCACATACAGGCTGCCGTTATGAATCATGGGGGATGATACCCCGCCGAAGGAAGGCTCGGGGGTGTCGAGTTTGGAAGGAATGTCCAATTCCCAAGAGATTTGGCCGTCGGATGTATTGATGCACACAAGACGCTCCTGCATACCCATGATGTAAAGATGACCGTTGCTGATGATGGGAGTGGATCGGATCCAACTTCCATTGGAGCGAGCGAAAAAGGGCACTTTCATGCCTCCATTCCACGTTGCGGACCAGAGAAGATCACCTGTGGCACGGTCGTAAGCGTTGACCTGTTCGACATCACTTTTTTTGGATTCGGAAGTGTAAAGTTGGGTCAAGTCAACCACAGGAGAACTGTAACTCGCTTCCAGATTTTCGGACCAGGACAGCTTGAGCTGATCCGGCTGCAGGTTGGCGGGCCATTGCCCTCCTTGGTAGTGCCCATCCCGTGCTGGTCCCCGCCATTGGTGCCAACTTTCATTGAACTCACCACCAAGAACGACTGCGAGGCTTCCAGAAATAGTCCACAGTAACCAAAAATAAATACGTAACGTAACCGACATGTAGACAAAATACATTTAGTTTACTTTTTGTCTATAATTTTTTTCATTTAAGTATGATTTGTTTATGGTTTTGATATTTTGTACTGATTTTGATTACATTTACCAATGGAGATCAGCGGCTGAATCAAATGAGCAGAAAGGTTCGACATCAGCCCATTGGATGGAAAGCAAGCGAATGACTGAATATCGTGCCACTCATTGCACATTCGATTCTTCAAATGCTTAACATTGAGTCAGCCAGTAACTGTCGGTTGAATGCGCGACGAAAACTGAAAGAATACAAACAAGGGTGGTAATCCATATCAGCCGCCGATTCTGGTTGCTCTGGTAATGAGCGAAAAAGAAGAAAGAATGCCAACGAGTCTACTCAGCGCACTCGAGACATAGCCCAAATAGGATTCCAAAAGCGATTTGCGAGCATCGAACACCATGAGAAGCCCCAATAGAAAAGTATGACGCCGAAAAGTGCCACCAAGGTTCCAGTGAACCGAGCAAACCCCTTGATGATTGAATCGCTCATCAAATTGCTTTTAAAAAGATCCTCTCATCAACACTATGTTTTTTTTTCAGGAACTGTGTTCAATGATCATTGTTCCTCACTTCGATGACACTTGAAAACCTCTCTTTTGCCGGGCAATTTTTCAAGTCTCTTTGATGGGTGGCGCACCTCCCAAAGGATTGCCCTTCGGTGGAATGGAGTCCTCCATGGTGGGTGGAGTTAAACTTATGATTTCGTCAATAAATTAACGAGGGGCTTGCGTCCTTCGGAAGTGACGATGGCATACACAGTGTCTTCCGCATTAAGAGTATCCTCACCTGTTGGGACGATGGCCATGTGCTCACGGAGCAAACCAACCAGGGCGGCACCTCGCGGCCATTTAATTTCGGCAACTTTTTGCCCGATGACTTTGGCTGCTTCCTTAATGCTAAGTTGAATGACTTCAACCCCACCTTGCAATTCCGAAACTTTGTTGTATTTGCCCGTTTCCATGAAACGCAGCAGATCTCGATTGGTGGCCAGACGTGGACTCACGGCAGCAAGGATTCCGAGTCTTTGCCGATTTCGGTAGATGGCGTCAGCGTAATCAGCACGATGAATGAGCGTGAGACAGTATTCGGTACCCAGGCTTTTTGCCTGAAGACAGGCCATGACGTTGTCTTCATCATCCGGACTGACAGCGATGAAGAAATCAGCCTGATCCACCTGCTCTTCGCGCAGTTGTTGAAGCGAGGTGGGATCTCCATTGATAATCAGGGTATCCTGCAGGAGAGAAGAAAGGTGCCGGCATTCCGATTCACTTTTTTCCATGATGCGAACATGAATGGAAGCTCCTTCCAGCATCTGGGCCAGTGCAAATGCGTATTCTCCACCGCCGAAAATAACGACCTTGAGGTCTTTTTTTCGCTGAGCACGCGCATCCAGCAACGAAATCACCGGATCCAATTGAGAGGGCTCGCCAAAGAGGGTCACCAGATCCCCTGGCAACAGCTGATCTTTGCCTCCCGGGATGGTATTCACACCGTCTCGCATGATACAGGCGATACGCACGCGTTCAGGCATTCTGAGCTCAGCAATGGGAACACCAACAGCCAAACTGTCTGCGGACACTTTGTATTGATGGAGTTCAATGCGTCCTCGGGCAATATCTTCCACGACCAAACCTTCCGGGTTGCGCACAAATTTGACCAGTTCCACTGCGGCCAAACGCTCGGTACTGAATAAGTAATCAATCCCGAAATGATTGCGGTAGTCGAAAAGCCATTCTTCACGCTCTACGCTGGCATGCACGCGAGCAACAGTTTTTTTGGCTCCCAGTGATTTTGCGATAGATGCAGAAACGAGGTTGGTGTTGTCCAAACTCGTCAAAGCAAGGAACAAATCACACTCACCAACATTCGCCTCCGCCAAGGTGGTTGCCGCTGCACCGTTTCCACATAAAACACTGGCATCAAGACTCTCATTAATAGCATCTGATCTGCCTTGGGATGCTTCAATAAGGGTGATATTGTGGAGTTGAGTCGAGAGACTCTCTGCCAGGTGCCTCCCTACTTCGCCAGCGCCAATGATGATAATATTCACAACGAAAGATTCAACAAATTGATAAGATATGTTTTCAGATGTATTCCCGACGAGAAAATAACTCAGGGAAAATTTACAAAAAGGCCAAAATTACTTTGCTAATCGTTTAAGCTCTCCACCATCAAGCCAGACCCCCAGACATTTGGGACAGCGATCAATCACAACGTTTCGATCCGGTTGACTGAATACACGCATCAGGTCGGAATCATCCACCGGGCATTGCCCCGATATTTTATCCAGGTCCGAGCGTTCCTTTCCTTGGGCAAGAGACTTGAAATCTTTAGATGAATGAGTCAGCAAGGCCGGCAATTCCTGTTCATCGAACCAGATACCTCGGCAGGTTGGACACTGGTCCACTTCGATTTCGTTGATGACGTATGACTTCAATTCGATCTGCTTGCATTTGGGGCATTTCATGATTCTACGACGCATCGTCTTTTACAGCGCACATTCAAACTAAAAGCCCCCAAGCACATCGTCCAGAACGAATCCGCTCACAAACCCTCTCTATATTTGTCTGTAAATCAAAAGTAGTCTGGATTAGACCGTATGGAGAAACCCACATCAGTAGAATCGTAAATTCAAAATCTGGAAGATTGCTGGATGAATCGTTTCCCTAGAAAGCTACCCAGGCCATTTATGCATCTCCCCTGGTTAAAAAGCTGGTTGTTTTGAGTCAACTTTGGCGAGGCTGGCTATCCATACCTGAAGGAGATCAAATCCCAGCCCACTGAGCGCTTATTCCCACAGATCCACCTGACCATCGGGATGTCGAAAACACATTCAGCATGCCAGAGGATAAACGTGACCTCTTACAGATCCAATGATTCAGGCAGTAACCGTATGCGCATGCGCTTTTTCAAAAGGAGTCTTGCACAACGAAACAAGGGGCTACAGCTATTTTCCCACGCCCATTGGTCAACGCTCATTCCTCGACTTGGTTTTCAATTTATTATGATTTGAAAAAACACTTACTTTGTGAGAAAATTCAATGAAGAGTCGACATTATGAATATAATTCAAAAATCATTGAAATGGACCTGTGTGATGGCTATCGCTGCGGCGACCTTCGCATCATCAGCAAACGTAAAAGCTCAAAAGAGCGAGCACAACAAGCTTTCCAAGCAGGAGCGCAAAGATGGTTGGAAATTACTCTTCAACGGTAAAAGATTAAACAAATGGCGCAACTTCAAAAAAGACTCGGTCAGTGATGGCTGGCAAGTCAAAGAAGGGGCATTCGTGCGAGCCGGCAAAAGCGCAGGAGATATCGTTACCAAAAAACAGTACGACAGCTTTGAACTTCAACTCGAATATAAGATTTCCAAGGGCGGAAACAGCGGCTTGATGTTTCACGTCACCGAAGAAGAATCCACGCCTTGGCGAAGTGGACCCGAAATTCAGATTCAAGACAATGTGGACGGGCATGACCCGCAACTGTCTGGATGGCTTTATCAGCTGTACAATTCAGAAAAAGATGCCACCAAACCAGCCGGTCAATGGAACCAGTTACGTATCCTGATTACCCCTGAAAAATGCGAACAATACATGAATGGTGTGAAGTATTGTGAATATGTGAAAGGAAGCAAGGACTGGGATGAACGCGTTGCAAAAAGTAAATTTGCTGCATTTTCAAAGTTCGGAAAATCAAAGAAAGGTCATATCTGCCTTCAGGATCACGGCAATGAGGTTGCCTTTCGCAATGTGAAGATCCGCGAAGTGAAATAAACTTGGAGCATTTCACCTGACCACAGATTGACCGCGGTTCTGAAAAGGGCCGCGTTTTTTTTATAGAGAAGCAACATGACCCTGCGTACCAATGAATCACGGAAAGATTGGATTAAAAACTGGAAACCTTTGTGACTTGATTCCACATCGTTGGAGAGATCATTGGCAAAAGGTCTACAGCAACACAGCGGTCGAAATCTAAAATCAACTTGTCTCCATTTCTTCCATTCCTCGAATGAGATAAACCGGGCAATCAAGAGTTTGAACTTGCTTCAAAAATCGAGCCTTCTTGAGCCATGGAATATCGGGCAGGATCAACGTTCCGGGCCGAAAAGCCTGCAGGTATCCAGCAAGGTTCATCATGGTCGGAGGAGTGATCACATACATACGAAACAAAACTGCCTTATCCTGACTTACCTGCGTGAGCCATTGACGCAGTTCCAACTCTTGCAAAGGGTCATCTCCCGGCAAATAAAGCACATTGAAATAGTGATGGCACAAGTTACCCATACTGAAGGCAGTTTCCAGCGCCATACGACTTTCCTCCAAAGTGCGGCTCACCACCGTGACAGGAAAAAGAATCGAGTTCCCATTGCGTGCAATAAACACCCCTCCTTTGGATTTTTTCAGGACGTTCAACGCAGTGGAACCAAAACCACTCGTCGCAGGCCACCGGGAGCTCAACGATCCCAGTGCAGTCACCTCTACCTCTTTCATGAGTTCCGTCAAAGTCTCATCAACCTGTCCTCGGATCACCTGAAAATCCCAAGGGATCCTTTTACGCTCAGCAGCAATCTCAAGGGATTGCCTCGCATGCGCTGCAAGAGAACGAAATATGGATTCAATCTCCGCATGCTGAAGATTTCTGGACTGAGCTGCCGAGGCTCCGACCTCGCGGGCCACATCGCACTGCGTCACCCGGAGAAGTTCGGCGTCTTCAATAAACACACCCAATAATTCGCAGCCACGCTGATGCGCAATTTCAACAGCCGCATCCAGGGCAGAAAGGCTCTGAGAAGATGAATCCAGAGCAATGAGGATTCGCTTGCTGTTCATTTCTTTTCATCCTTGCCATCATTGGCATGAAAGGCTCTGGATTGTTCAGCAAAAGCCACCAAACGACGCTCAACTAAACCGTTCACGGTATTCTTGGGAAAAAGCCCCTTGGCATTTCGCTTTCCAGCAGGCACTCCCGTCAAAACAGAAATCCCTTCGTTCACATGACAAATAGGATAAATATGAAATTTTTTCTGACGCACGGCGTCGGTAACCTCTGGGTTTAACATAAGATGGTTTACATTGGCTGCAGGAATCAAGACTCCCTGATCTCCCGTAAAACCCCGTGCTTTGCACAATTCGAAGAAGCCCTCAATCTTTTCATTCACACCACCGATGGCCTGAACTTCTCCCATTTGACTCAGAGCTCCTGTCACAGCGAATGTTTGTTTAATCGGCAATCCCGACAGAGCAGAGAGAAGGGCATAAAGTTCAGTTGAGGAAGCGCTGTCTCCATCCACTCCATTGTAAGATTGTTCAAACACCAGACTGGCGGAAAGTGACAAAGGCTTATCTGCAACAAAATGGCCCATGAGATACCCCGAAAGAATCATCATCCCCTTGGAATGCAAAGAACCCCCGAGGTTTACTTCACGCTCGATATCGATGACTTCCCCACCTCCCATGCGAACCTGAGCTGTAATGCGGCCCGGATGTCCGAATGCGTGTCCACCCAGCTGAATGACCGACAAAGCATTAATCTGCCCTACACGTTCACCCTCAGTTTCAATGATAAAAGTGCCCTTGACCGTTTCCTCTCGCCAGCGAGTTTGAATGCGTCCCAGTCGACGGGCCGCCTGATCAATGGCGTTCTGAACATGATCTGACTTCACCAAAGTTGCTTTTCCCTGCCTGGCCCAATAATTGGATTCTCGCAATAGATCCGCTACGGACCGCATTTCCATGGTTAGCTTTTCGGCGTCTTCGGCATGGCGGGAGCTAAATTCAATCACTCGCGCCACGGCACCTCTGTCAAATGGCATCAAGTCATCTTTCTGAATCAATGTAGCAATCAAACGCGCATACATTTGAACATTCCTGGGAGAACGATCCATATGATCTTCAAAATCAACCGCAACTTTGAATAAATCCGAAAACTCAGGATCGAGGTCGTGCAACATGTAATAAAGCATGCGATCTCCCACCAATACCACTTTCACATCCAGGGGAAGTGGTTCAGGTTCGAGCGAAACCGTGCTGACCAGACTCAGCGATTGCCCCAAGGATTCGACTCTTATTTCTCGCGATCTTAAACAACGTTTGAGCGAATCCCAGGCGAATGGCTGCATCAAGAGCTGCATCGCATCAATGACCAGGTAGCCACCGTTAGCCAAGTGAAGCATGCCGGGTTTGATCAATGTAAAATCAGTGAGAAGTGTCCCCATATGGGAAATGTGTTCGACACGACCGACGAGGTTATTGTAGCAGGGATTGTCTTCATAAAGTACCGGGGTACCCTTGGTCTCACCATGGTCAACAAGGACATTGACACGGTATCTAACCATCGAGGCTACCTGCATTTCCTCGGTGGGCATATTGCCTCCCCCCTGCCCTGGTCCTTCCTTTGATAGAAAAAGCTCCTCTGCGCTTTCAACGACGTCTTCCTGAACTTTGTCGAGGTAATCCTGCACATTATGCATCGCGCTGTATTCTTGTTTCAAATCCTCAATCAACCCTGAAACAGCTGCACGCGTCACAGCTTGGTTCAGATCTTTGACCTTACGTTGAATAGATCGACGAATACGGGGAATATGGTGAATGATCTTTTCAATATCAGCCTGCAGTGCAGTGATATCTTTTTGAAGCTTCTTACGCTCTTTTACGGGCAATTTACGAAATGCATCCTGATCGAGTATCTCGCCTGCTTTGGTCGGCGAAAGCGCGATGCCACTGGGCGTTTGAATCAAAGTAATGTTTTTTTTCTTGGCCCGTTTTTTGACGGCTTCAAGAGCCTTGTCCTGTTGTTCTGAAACTTCGTGTTCAATTTCCTGTCGACGCATCCGGTATTTGTCGTTTTCAAATGCGGCAGGAACTGAGTTACGGAAATCCTCTACTAAACGATCCATGTCCTCTGCCAATTTGCGCCCTGTTCCAGAAGGGAGTTTCAACAGAAGGGGTTTGTAGGAGTCGACAAAGTTGTTGACATAACACCAGTCGGAGGGAACCGGTTTCGTTTTTGCCAGACGGTTCAAATAATTTTGGACAACCGAGTGGCGCCCGTAACCGGAGGGTCCGAGCACGAAAAGATTGTAGCCCTCTGATCCAATTTCCACTCCAAACTTGAGAGCTTCAACGGCACGGTCCTGCCCTATGACATCACGCACAGGCTTGAGATCTTTGGTCGTGCGAAATGAAAGATCCTTGGTGGAACAGCGATTGGTAAGCTGGTTTATTTTAAGAGGTGAAACGCGACTCATGGAAATAAATGAAAATGATTAAATCTTATTTGGTAAAAAACTGACGCTGCTTAGCCGAAACAGTCATACCCAAGTGTTCCATCACTTGAAGCATGTCCTCCCAGACCTGCCTTTTAATGGCTTTGGCCGGATTGCGAAGTACGTAAGCTGGGTGGTAAGTCGGCATGACAGGTATACCGCGAAAATCTTGAAACCGGCCACGCAGTCGGGTGATGCCGAGGGACTTTTCCCCCAGTAATCCGTCCACAGCCGTTGTCCCCAATGCAACCAGAACCCGAGGGCGAATGATTTTGATTTGCTCCATCAAGTAAGGCCAGCAAGTTTGCATTTCCATCGGGGTCGGCTTGCGATTGCCAAAGGAGCGCCCTGGAGTATCGGGACGACATTTGAGAACATTGCCGATATAAATGCGATCCCTTGAAAGCCCCATCGTATCGATGATTTTTGTAAGTAACTGGCCTGCTTTACCAACAAAAGGCTTGCCTTCGCGATCCTCATCCATCCCAGGAGCTTCTCCGACAAGCATCAAATCGGCATGCACGTTTCCAACCCCAAAAACCACTTGCGTTCTCGATTCCACGAGATGGCTGCAACGCTGGCACTCCTCAGCTTGTTTTCGGAGTTTTGCCATCGCAACCTCTTTTTGATCAGGGGCAAGATCAGGCCAATCCTCAACGCAACCAATCAGGTCCTTTTCTTCCTGTGCCAATTCGATGGCTTGGGATGGCGCCACAGAAACTGTAGCGTCCAATTTTCGTGTTTCAGGAATTGGGTTTTTTCTTGGTTTAAACTTCTGCTCAACGGTGGTTCTCGGCTTGTGCTTGGCGGAATGAACCATTTTTCTAAGTAATTCCATGGACCCATCCTCCATGAGAACGGAGGACTGCCCATCAGACTTTAAAGTCTCGAGATGTTCAATCGTTGCATCCAACAAATGATCAAAAGCCTGCACCATAATGAGGTTTCCTCGCCTAACCAGCGGAGGCGTCACCGTGGTATTCGATACGAATGATCTGCGTATCACTGTTATCACCCCACTGAGTGCCCCACTGAATGACGTAAAGACAGCCGTCAGGCCCAAGTTCCATATCCATTGGACGCTTGAATGTCATGCCTGGCAGGAAACGATGGAGATCTTTACGTGGGTTCCCAATCGATTCATCCTCACCGAGCTTCACGGCAATGATCCAATTGCGTGACCATTCATAGATGAACAGGTGATGATCAAAGACGGCAGGAAGCTTATGAGATGATTCAAGGCTGTCCTCATGATAGTAAACAGGGCCTGCCATCGCGGTTCGTCCACCGCCTGCGTTCACTGCAGGGAATCTGGCCGAAAGCGAATGCGGGTAGTAAATGAATGCAGGTTGGGCAGGCGGTAATTCTTTGCCACCTGTATTGTTAGGCGACAGGTTGAGTGGCTTGTCAGGATCCCAGGGCTCCAATGGCTTCTTGTTTTCAAAATCGTAACGCGTATAGGCTTTATTGTTCCCAATGAAGTAAGGCCAGCCAAAAAAACCGGCATGGCGTGCCTGATTAATCTCATCAAAACCGGCTGGGCCACGGCCGGGCTTCAGGCTTCCGGCGTCAGGACCCACTTCACCCCAGTAGAGAAACCCCGTTCGTTGGTCAATGGAGATGCGATAAGGATTCCGATTCCCCATGACATAAATTTCAGGACGCCCTTTGCTGCCATCCTTGGGGAAAAGGTTCCCATCGGGTATTTCAGCAGTACCATCCGCCAGAGGGTGCACACGCAGGATCTTTCCACGCAGGTCATTCATGTTGGAGGAGGATTTCTGAGCATCCCATGGGAAGCGCTCTGCTCGCTCGTCACTGGGGCTGAATCCGTCTGATTCGAAAGGGTTCGTATTATCTCCGACTGATGCATAAAGATTCCCATCACCATCAAAGTTCAAGGAACCACCCGAGTGACAACATTGTAGTCGCTGGGTCTTGATACGAATAAGTGTTTTGATGCTGGCGAGGCCCAAGTGGCCATCCTTGATCGTAAAACGTGAGACATGGTTTTCTTCGAGCTCAGGATGTGAATGAAACAAATAAATCCACCCATTGTCTTCGAAGTGCGGGTCCAAAGTCATTCCCAGCAGACCGTCCTCCAAACCGGTAAACACCTCTACTTTACCAACCGTGTGCACTTCACCTGACGCAGGATCCAGATATTTAACAAAGCCGCGTCGTTCAGCAAAGAAAACACGCCCGTCGCTGGCCACCGACAACTCCATGGGATCCACAATACCCTTGGGGTCTTTCTTCGGGTTTTCAGCAAGGACAATGCGTTTAAAAGCTGATTCGGGAGGGTAGGCCAGATCAGCTGCTTGGGTTCCCAACGCCAAGGTAAGACCCGCAAGGGCCAGATAATGCCATTTTTTCATATCGAAGATTGTTTATTTTGTTAACGAAGCAAATTTAAGTTCAAGAAACGAGCAACCCCTGTGCCGCTTCAGCCATTTTTTCGGCCGTCAGACCGTGGCGTTGATAAAGGTGTTCCGCCATGTAGGCAGACTGCCCGAATTCGCCCTCGATCCCAAGACTGACAACACGATGAGAGATACCGTTGCGAGATAGAGCATGCGAGAGCTGTGAACCCATACCACAGGAAACCTGATGGTCTTCAATCGTCACCACGCGCCCATTGGCTGTGCTGACGAGCGGGGCGATGGTCTCCAGATCAACTCGATTGATAAATGGATTACTGATGACCGTGGCATTGACGCCCTTTTCAGCAAGCAGCTCACCTGCCTGAACCGCTTTGCTGAGTAGCGGTCCACAACCAACCAGAACAACATCCGATCCTTCCCTGATAACCTGCGCCTTGCCCCAGGGGTATTCGGCACCTTCGATCCAATGGATGGGATAATTTTCCCGCCCCACAAAGAAAATGTAGTTTTCACCGTCTCTACCCGCCTTACGATCCTCTGCATAACGCTTGATCGCTTCATACATCAAAGCATCTGCTTCGCCTGCACAAGAAGGCGCAATCGCCACGGTGTGTGGAATGGCACTGACAGCGGCAAAATAGGTAGTTGCCTGATGACTTGCTCCATCCGCGGCATCCTGAAAACCAACATGAGAAAAAATCGCAATCACAGGCGCCTGCGACAAAGCAGCCATGGTCAAAGGCAGGTTCCCCTTAGTGACACCGAATTGACCAAAGGTGTCTACAATGGGAATATAACCTGCCTTGGCGTAGCCCGCTCCCACACTGACCATGTTTGCTTCAGCGATTCCCACTTCGACGAATCGATCAGGGAAATTCGCCTGAAAAGCAGCAATCCCAGTAGAGCCTTGAACATCACATGATACAGAGTAAACAGGATACCCGTCTTTGGCGGCCCGGATTGCAGCTTCAGCCAATCCACCTTGGATCTTTCCTTTCTTGGCCGCTGGCGCCCCACTCGATGCAGCGGCTTTGGCCGCGGTATCCGCTTCCCATTTGGCTCGCAATTCTTTGGCCCAGACTACCAATTCACCCGGTGCTTCACCGCCATAAATTTCATTCACAAAATCAAGAATCTTTTCGCCACCCTTCAGCGGAAACCCGTGACCGCCGCTGGCGCTCTCAGCCGTTGCCTTGACACCATAGCCCTTGACAGTTTTAACCCGCACGAGCAGAGGTTTGGAGGAATCGGCTCGAGCGGATTCAACAGCAGAATCAATCGCCTGGTAAACCGTTTGCAAGTCATGCCCCTGCTCGACATCAACTACATTCCATCCCAGGATTTGCATGGCATCAAAAGAGGGAGCCATATCAAAAGAGTCAGCCGGGATGCGTCCCGACAATTTGGTCTGGTTGTCCGAGAGCACCATGACAAAAGGGTTTACCCTGCCTTTGGCGGCCAGACCGGGGATCGCTGAAAAGGCCTCCTTGGCTTCACCTTCCATGGAGGCACCATCTGAAAGAACCAATACAGTCACACGATCATTGCCGGCGGTCTTGTCAGCCATGGCAAGTCCCTGACACTGCCCCACCGCAGAGCTGAGAGGTCCGTTACTGAGGAGTACACCTTCGGGGTTCAAATGTGACTCACCGTGACCAGTGAGTTTACTTTCGATACTTCGAAATCCCCTCAGGTCTTCAAATGTCAACCCATCAAAGCCCAAATTAGCGCGGAGGGCATAAACCCCGTTTTCCGTGTGCCCTGCATCATTGACGAAATTATAGGCGTCATACCACGGACGATCATTCGTTGAGAACATCAATCCATGAATGGAAGTCATGATTTCCGCCAATGCAGCAGGACCTCCCCAGTGACAAGCTGCACCTCCGTTAACGGCGTGCACATTCATGAGCGCTACCAGAGCGCGAGTGGCTTTGGGATCTCCGAGAATAACATCATCACCCGCATTGTTCTTGACGGTAGCAGCGTATTTGGGTGCCTGTCCCGGATTGCCGGCCAAGCGATTCTTCAAAGTCAAGGGCGTTAAGGCTGGGGCTTCCATTGGTTTTGCGTCAATCGGTTCTGATCCCATAAATTTTAGTCGTTCGTTTTTAAGTATTAAAGAAATTGAAAAGGAAATTGTAATGTCAGAGCTGAAAATGTGAAGGAAAGAATTGACCGAGGTTAATGTGGATTTTGAAAGAAAATGTAATGGGTCGAGTAATCACTGAACTCGAAATAAACCTTTTTCTCTCCTCCATCAGCCTTGAAATTGAAATTAAGATCTGCCACTCCATATCCATACCGGTAAGGACGTGAAACCGATTTCCCCTGAGTGGATGCGGCGGTTGAGAGTTTATCTATCTTGATAAACCGATGCACAAGCTTCTCCCCCGCATAAACCTCCAATACCCCATCGGTGCCCGTCCAGTTTTGAACGGCTCGACTGAATTTGTTCTGCGTTTCCTGCGTACAACCCGATGAGAACGCGATGAGGAGAAAAGCAAGCGGAGCTGTTGATATTTTCCATATTTTGAGACCAAGCATGTTGTTGAAACTGGCGTGGGACGCTGCGATTGTCAAAAAGAAGATGAACGCAGCCGGGAATGAACTCGAAAAAACTTGCTTGGAATGTCATGCATCGACATCTAAAACTATTTGATTACACTCTGCTCAAGAGATATATGGCAAAAGGTGAGATCAGTTGGAAAAGTAGTTTCGAGGACGGTCGAAAGAGGCAGGCGTATGCCAAGAAAATTGGCAGAAATTGGCGGTTTTTTGATCGTGAAAAACGATACGACAACTGGGAACCTGTCCTTAAACCAGAATTTGATGACTGGATGGAACTGTTGGATGGCGTTGATCGACGAGTGCATCGACGCTTGCTCCAACCCCAGGATGCTGATCGCTTGAGGCAAAAAATCAAGGAACTGTTCCCGGGTGTAGATGTTCCTAAGCCTTCCTGAGAGATCTTGACTTAATCTGGGCTTCTTTCAGAAGGAAAATCGACCTACGTTCGTGAATCAAAAGAAGCCGCTCATCTCTGTTCTTTTGCCAGCTTACAATGCCGCCACCACTGTCCTGGCAGCAGCCCGTTCGATTCTTGAGGGAACTTTTAAAGATCTGGAACTCGTGGTCGTGGATGATGGTTCCACGGATCGAACTTTTGAGACTCTAAAAAGCATCAGCGATCCAAGACTGGTGCTGACCCGGACTCCTCATCAGGGGGTCGTAGCCGCTGCCAATAAGGCAGCTTCAATGGCACAAGCCCAATGGATTGCCAGAATGGATGCGGACGATCTTTCACATCCTCACCGGCTTGAAAAGCAATGGGAATTTGCAGAGCGAAACCGATGCGACATTGTCAGTGGACTTGTGAGGATCGTCGATCTTAAGGGACATCCAGTCCAAAGCATGCGCCGTTATGAAGACTGGCTGAATAGTCTGAGAACCCACGAAGATCTTCTGGCAAATCGTTTCATTGAACTACCAATGGTCAATCCAAGCATCCTTGCCCGCCGTGAATTCTTTCTAAACAAATGCCGGCAAGGTGATTTCCCAGAGGATTACGACCAATGGTTAAGTGCACTACAAATTGGAGCAAGAGCCGGAAAAACCGAATCATTTATCCTTGACTGGCGAGATCGCCCGAACCGGCTCACTCGAAGGGATACTCGTTACAAGCGCGAAGCTTTCGATCGTTGCAAAAAGCACCACTTGTTAAAGGGGCCCTTGCGCGATATCCGTAAAATCATTCTGTGGGGAGTGGGGCAAACGGGCAAACCCTGGTTAACCTGGCTCTTGAAAGAAGACTTTGAAATTCCTTACGCGATCGACGTGTCTCCAAAGAAAATGGGTCAGTGTATTCATGGAGTCAAAGTGATTTCCCCCGAACAACTCCGTCGTATTTACGAGCCTGAACTTTTCGTGCTTGCTGCGGTTGGCGCCTTTGGAGCCAGAGAAACGATTGCAGGATATTTGAAGCATCTTGGGTGTATTCCAGGAAGAAACCTCTGGTTTGTAGCCTAAATAGATACATCGCGCTTTGCCTGATCGGTTTAGCAAGACTGACTCAGTCTTATTGGGTAATCTTGAATGGCACAGTCAGGCCTGTTTCAGCTGCATCTGAACGGAATCTGTAGATGTTCAATATCAGGGAATCGTTTTTAGGGTAAAGGCGCTGAAAAGCTTGTTTGAGTGGCTGCAACGAAAAAGTGAGTTTCTTACGCACAAGTGCCCTACAAAGATCATCGTGGCTTTCATGCGTCATGTAGATATTTGCCTGAACAGGGTCTGATTCCAGAAATGCATTCGGGTCGGCAATGATTTCAAATAAATGTTCCCGACATCCCCCCCCATATTCAACCTCCAGTTCCAGCAGATCGCCCGATACATTGGCCTCCAGTAAACGAAACGCATCAGATGCAGCGGCATCAGGAATTTGAGCCATCAATTGAATGGATGGCTGGGTTTCTAATTTGACATTGAATCCACGCTCTTCATCGGCAATCCTCTCATCGTAATCAATGAAAACCGATGTGGGATAAGCTAAATCAGGATCGTATTCCACACTGATCTCCTTTGCGTCCTGAAGGAAGGCTTCATCAATGATATCGAATAATTCTTCGATGGTTTTATATCGTTTCCAGTCTTTCTCGCTCACCGGCACACCATCGCGCACCTGAGAAATTTCAGTCCACTCCCCACGCTCTACCTTGATGTTGACTGGTGCAGTGTATTCGGGCAGGCAGAAGCAGGACCAATTAAAAACATATTGGTAGCTGCTCAAGGCCTGCTCGTTCCAGAGTTGTCGATTACGGTCAAATTGTGCCCGCATCGCATTACGGTCAAATTGAGCCAATCGGTAGAACTGATGGGGAGCGTCATCCTCAGGAGCAATCCAATCTGTTGCTGCATCGGATGCCACGATAGGATCCGATACAACCTGCCAAACTGCCAAATCGTCTGAGACTTCGATGACATAGGTTTGTCCAGAGTGAGCGCTGAAACTAAGCTCCATCTGTCCTTGATCACTCAGTTTGAAGGATGTCCATTCAGGCTTCAATTCAGCCCCTTGAACAAAACTGCCCAAGGTTAGAATCCCTGTCATTGCACTCATTATCTTCCACATGATCTTTTTTAAATTACTGTTGAGGCAACTTTGCCCACTATTTAGTGTACCGTAACACCCATACAGTAATCTGTAAAGTACGTATTCGAATGAAAACCGATGAAACATTTTGAATGTGTTCGGAAATATCTCGATATGACCTGCCGGATGTTTGGTATGGAGTACAGTAACATCTTGAAACTCGGCATGATTACGCAGGGCCATACCGCTTGTTGCATCACGACTACCCAATTGAATTTTGTTGAGGTTCTCCAAATTCCTCCACATTCATGCCCGGAAACGCTTCGTGGAGAAACACCTGTTGTCAGGCAGAGATACGCAGGATCTAGAGCCTTCGATGGCTGTTGCTTGAACCCTGAGATGCCTCAATGCTACCACATGCACAGGCCCGATGCCCCCGGCACGGATTTGATGAGATAATGATATATCAAAAAAGGCAGAAGAAAACTTCCGCCTTGGATGTAATGATTTTTGGGTTCAGGAATTAAAATCCCTGACCGCTGGTCGAGGTTTGTATACGACAGAGATACATGTCACTGGTCAGGTAAAGGGTCGAACCATCATTACCAAACCCACAATTGGCAGTTGCAGGACCGGGGCGAATGGTTCCAATGTGCTCACCCTTGGGCGTAAACACAAGCACACCACCAGGGCCAGTCGCCCATACCGCACCGTGAACATCGACCTTGAGGCCATCCGGCAACCCGGGATTGGCAGCGCCTACCATATTTGTTGCATCGAAGAATCCACGCTCATTGGCAACGGTGCCATCGTCAAGCACGTCAAAAGCTAACCAGTGGGCCTGCTCCGGATCTGAGTTGGCGACATAAAGCGTCTTTCCATCAGGCGATAAATCAATGCCATTGGGGCGTGTCATTTTATCGGTCAACAGGACCAGGTCGCCATTGCGTCGCAGCAGGTATACACCCTGAAATAAAAGCTCCTTCGCTGGATCATCCATGTTTTTTTCCAATCCATACGGAGGATCAGTGAAATACAGATTGCCTTTTGAATCGTATACAAGATCGTTCGGGCTGTTGAATCGACGGTATTTATAAAATTGAACGACCGTATCGATTTGTCCCTTGGAATTAAGCCGTCCTATCTGCCTGTCACCGTGCATGGCCAAAACCAATTTGCCAGACGAATCGAACGTGAGACCATTCGATCCCATCTCGCCCAGTCTGGGGTTTTTTCCAGTGTAACCGCTTGGCTTGAGAAAAACCGAAAGACCTTCACTCTCATTCCATTTATTCACCACATTATTAGGGATATCGGAAAACAGAATCGCCTTGCTTTTACGATCCCAGACAGGACCTTCAGCCCATTCAAACCCTTCGGCCAGCAATTCGATGGTAGCATCCTGTGGAATGAGTTGATTGATTCGCTCATCAAGTCGGACCACTTCTCCAATGGAGGGACGGCGCGTTTGCGATGAAGACGTGGTTTGATCTGATGATGCTTCTTCCTGAGACCAGACTTGTGGAGTACACCAGTGCGAAGCCAGCATACAAGTTAGGAGTAACCTGATTATTGACGTTTTCATATTCATAGGAACTGGCTGAAGGTTGGAATCGCAGATGTGGTTGGTCAAGACTAATCCTGTGTCAAAGAGATTGATCCCAATGCCTTTAATGCAATAGCCTTTTGAGGATCACTGCATATCAGGGACCGTCAAGCACCATGCCAAAAATCAAACACAATGATCACCCGCTCGTGAAGGTAAAGAAATCGGGCATCCACGGATACGGTGGCTACGCACGCACCAAAATCAGTAAGAAGAAACGTATCATCGAATACGTAGGACCTCAGATAACCAAGAAGCAAGCCGCCGAGGCGCTGGAGAATGGGCTTAATGAGTATGTATTTACCCTGAATGATGAATTGGATATTGATGGGAGCGTCGATTGGAACACCGCCCGCTATATCAATCATAGCTGCGATCCCAATTGTGAAAGTGATATTATAGACGATCACGTTTGGATCATTGCAATCAAGAGTATCGGAGAAGGCGAAGAGCTTACCTATAATTATGGTTACGACCTCGAGGATTTCCAGACCAGACTTTGTGGATGCGGAGCAAAAAATTGCATGGGTTACATGGTCGCTGAGGAGGATTTCAAAAAAGTGAAAACCATGATCGATTTAGAACAAGAAACCAAGAAGATGAAGAAGAAGAGCAAAAAAAAATGAAACCAGGCATTCTTTATATTGCAACCGGTAATGAACACAAGGTATCCGAAATTGCTGAAATGCTTGGGAACTCGGTTCGCTGCCTTTCCATGAAATCACTGGCATCACCACCTGATCTTATCGAGGATGGTGATACATTTGAAGCGAACGCACTGGCAAAAGCCTCACAACTTGAAGCGTGGTTGAAAACGCAGAGCCTGGACAACAAGCAATATTACGTCCTTGCTGATGATTCCGGTCTGGAAGTGGATGCGCTTGGCGGAAGACCCGGAGTATTCTCAGCCAGGTTTGCCGCTGATGAAACAGCATGTTCTGGAAATGCGACAGATGAAGCCAACAATGCCAAACTGATCCGACTACTCAAGGAAGTACCAGAGAAAGAACGAACCGGCAGATTCCGATGTGTGCTGGCTTTGATCCATTCATTCCCAAAAGCTACTGCCTCCGGACAATGGACATTCAGTGGTTCATGTGAAGGTCACTTGATGCTTGAATCCAGCGGTGATCAGGGATTCGGATATGACCCTCTGTTTCGTCCAATGGGTTTTGATCAGACCTTCGCTGAACTGGGTGCAACCATCAAGAACAGGATCAGCCATCGCAGTCATGCTTTACAAAAACTGCAAACATTTTTGAGCCGGACTTAGTATGAAAAAGTCTCATCTTCACCCCCACCTCACGCGCTGGGTAGCTACTCTTGTTTACCTGTGCGCCTGTCTTTGCCTGCCACATGCTCTCAGGGCTCAGGACGCAGCGGCAGACTATCTCGAACCCGGATCAGGCTGGATAGGCAGCACCATTGATGCCCAAAAAGCCGAAGGATTTCCAATCAAGGACAATCTGGCCATTCGGGGGCTGGTGTTTCGACTGGGAATGGGTGCCTATGGATGTTTTGATACAGATCTACTTCGCTGGAGTGTGGTCTGGTCTGGAGACTTTTTGAGTTACCGAAGCATGGCTACCCAATCCTATTTTCAGGTTGGCAAAAAGAACAGCGGTGGCCAGACAGCACTTTGTGCTCCAACAGGAAACATATTGACCGCAACGGGTCTTTACCCCGGCGGTTTCAGCGAAACCATCTGGCTTGCCGACCCGAGAAGCAAAGGGCCGGATCAACGCGACCTGGGTCGCGGCCCCATCTCAAAAGAATCAGGTCAGTGGGTCAGTGTAAGTCAGGCTCCCTCGGGGCCTGTGTTGACTTACAAAATAGGCAACACTCTCATCCAGGAGCATAGTCAAATGCATCAACTGCAATCAGGTGCCAACTGGGCTCGACTCCTTGAAATTGAACCGCATGAAAAGGATTTGGTGCTGGTCATCGGATCTTTTCCAGGCCAGAAAATCCAGATCGCACCCGGTCAAAGAGCCTCAGGAACCGCCACTCCTGATAATGCAAAGGGTTCTCCAACCCACTTCTGGGCGAGATCGGATGCATCCAAAGTACTCTTTGAATACATCAATCCTGGAAATGTGCTCCTGGCACGCTTGGCTCCTGCTGACCACAAAAGCAGAGTCAGGATCTTCGTAGGGAAAACTTCCAGCGTAAATCTCACAAATAAACAATCATGGATCGTGTATCCAGAAAAGGCGGCACCAAAACTCCAATGGCCTGAAACGATCACGACTCAATGGGAGCCTCATTCAACTCAAGGCAGCTTCATCCAGGAACAACTCCCACTCCCTGAAAACAACCCGTGGGGTCGTAAGGTCCGATCTTCAGCCATCGCTTTTCATCAGGATGGCACTTTGTTTATGACGACATTTGACGGGGATGTCTGGACCGCGGCTCAGGATCAGAAAAATGCATCTCAAGTTGAGTGGCGGCGCGTAGCGGCGGGACTCCATGAGCCCATGAGTATCTGTCTACGCGAAGGAGTTCCGTTTGTTTTCACTCGTAATGGAATCATTCAGCTCATGGACCATGATGGTAACGGCGAATACGAATCACATTGGAACTTTTGCAGCGAGTTCACTCAATCTGCGGAGACACGCGAGTTTGCCATGGATATGGTAATGGCAAACGATGGAAGCTTTTACATCGCCAAAGGTGGTCAGCAGCTGACTTACCAGGGCATCGACAATGGCAAAGTCTTGCACATTTCCAGGGATGGGACATTAGTCGAAGAAATGGCGATTGGCTTGAGACAGCCTTTTCTCGGTTACTCAAAAAAATGGGATATGCTCACGGCCAGTGACCAGCAAGGGCATTGGATACCGAGCACTCCGGTGCACTGGCTTCGTGATGGTTTGCATTATGGATTCCGCTCCAGTGCCGAAGTTCAGGCACCCACGAAAGACATCACAGAACCACTGGTCTGGATTCCTCATCGCATTGTTCACAGCGGTGCGGGCCAAATCTGGCTGGACGATTCCGGCATGGGAAATTTGAGTGGTCAGATGGTCTACCTGGATCACTACCGGCCGAGGTTGGTGAGTGTCTTCACGGACCAGATGCCTTCACCAAGGCAGGCAGCGGTTGTACCCTTGCCTTTCAAATTTGATGTTCCCATGTTGAAAGCAATACAACACCCCGAAAGCCAGCATCTTTATTTGACAGGATTCAAGATCTGGGGATCCAATGCCAGTGAATGGGCGGGCATTGTACGGCTGCGCCCGACAGGCAAGCCTGCCAACTATCCAGTCCAGGCCAGAGGGCTGAAAGAAGGTTTATTCCTCAAATTTGACCAACCGCTTGATGCGGGTTCCGCACAAAATCCAGCCCACTACAATGTCCAACGATGGAATTATCAGCGATCAGCAAAATACGGTTCGGGATATTACACACTGGACGAGAAAACGGGGACGGAATGGATGGGACTGTATGGGGCCTACCTCACTGACGATCGCCGGGGTGTGTTTGTCGCTGTTGCCGATCCTCAAACAGTCATGCAGGTGGAGCTCGTTTATCGCATCCAGTCTCAATCTCAGGAGTCCTTGGAGGGCTCTGCATATTTCACCCTCAACCACTTACCCGAAACCAACTGGAAGGCGCTTGGTTTTTCTGAAGCCCCCATGGACAAAGAACCAAGTCTTGCCTCCATTCCATCAGGACCAGCTGACACTCAGGAGATCTCTGCAGCCCTTGGAAAAGAGCTGTACGAAACGATGGGCTGCATGGCGTGCCATTCGAATGATGGCAGCACGGAAGGTCGAGTGGGGCCTACTCTGGCCGGGCTCGCTGGCAGTAGTCGATCCTTTGCAAAAGGCAAGGATGCATTGGCAGATGCGGATTATTTGCGCGAATCCATCCTTCAACCTTCGGTAAAAGTGCTCAAGGCGTATGCTGAATCTGACATTGGCATGCCGACCTATGAAGGCGTACTCAATGAGTCCCAAATAAACTCTCTCGTAGAGTACATCAGAACACTTGAATGAGAGTTATCGAATCACTGGGGGCGGGCCTGATCTGAAAATGAAAACAGGAACTTCCAGTGAAACGAATTCCAGATTGAATCGAAATGCTCATATGATAATATCAAGCAGCAATCAAACTTTCCATGGATCATGAAAATGAAGAGTAATCGTTTTTCAAAATACAAGCATGCACCCGGGGGATTTACCCTGATCGAACTACTGGTTGTCATCGCTATCATAGCCATCCTCGCGGGCATGCTCCTGCCTGCCCTTGGAAAAGCCAAACAAAAAGCCAACCAGATCTATTGCCTGAATAACGAAAAACAAATGGGGCTGGCCATTGCGATGTATGCCGGGGATTTCGATGAAAGGTTTCCGCTGGCCAAAAACTGGGGCAGGTCCTGGGGGGAATCTTTTGTGCAGAAAGGTGCAACCAAATGGCTCCCTGAACTCCTTGAGCCATATCTCTCCAGAAACAACCTGACAAACCACATGGAGGAAGGGGAAAGCGGTCACGGTCATCATCATCCGGGAAAAGGCATCTGGGCCTGTCCATCCGGTTTGAAAGCCAAAGATCCGGATGTGGCAAGACTGAACGATTTTTTGGCAGATAATGATCATGTAACTTATGTATGGAATCATATCTACCTAAAAAAAGACAATGCATCCTATGAGACAGATCGCCCGGTCAGCGGCCGACGCACGGCCACCGTTGTCTCGCCTTCGAGGGCTGTCCTTATCTGGGAAATGCCTTATTGGAACCCAATGAGATCTGCCCATAAGGATGCCTTGAATCTCGTTTTCGCAGACACCCATGCGGAACTCGAACGCAGAAAAACCGATGAACAGGATTGGTGGCGATATCACAGCCGGCGTGGTTGGGATGACAGTGATTTAACAGGCAATACAGACCTGCAGTAAACTGTAGTTACGCTAGACATTTCTTCATTCATTCATGAAAGCAGCATTCATTCAGGAGACAGGGGAACCCGATGTTATTCAATATGAGAACCTGCCCAACCCAAGCCCCTCAAGAGGGCAACTCTTAATCGAAGTGGAGGCCGTTTCTGTCAACCCCATCGACACCTACATCCGTTCTGGGAAAATCCCCATGGAAAAGCCTCTACCCTTCATCCTCGGATGTGATTTTGCCGGTAAGGTGATACAGTGCGGTGAGGGCAATTCCCAATTCAAGCTCGGCGACCGAGTCTGGGGAAGCAATCAAGGACTGCTGGGCCGACAGGGAACGTTTGCCGAACAAATCGTCATTGATGAGCAATGGGCTTATCCAACTCCTGACTCGGTTTCATCGGAAGACATCGCGTCAATCTCTCTCGTAGGTATCACGGCACACCTGGGGTTATTTGCGGAAGCTCAATTACAACCAGGACAAACCTTATTCGTGCCCGGGGGTAGTGGTGGAGTCGGATCCATGGTGGTGCAAATGGCAAAAATCGCCGGAGCTCATGTGATTACCACGGCAGGCAATAGCGCAAAAGCCGAGGCGTGCCGAACAATCGGAGCAGATGAAGTCATCCTTTATAGAGAGCAATGCCTCGAGAACGAATTAAAAAAACTCGCACCAGAGGGTGTGTCGGTCTGGTGGGAAACATTGAGAGAGCCCGACTTCGATTTGGCAGTATCAGCCATGGCCCCCAGAGGGTGCATGATTTTGATGGCCGGGCGTGAGGCTCGTCCAAACTTTCCAGTAGGACCTTTTTATGTCAAGCAATGTCGCTTACATGGTTTTGTCATGTTTGGGGCAAGCGCATCCGCCCAATCCAAGTGCGCTGAAGATATCAATCAATGGATGCAGGAAGGTAAACTGAAGGCACGCATTGACCGTATTCTTCCTCTATCGGAGACGGCTGAAGCTCATAGACTCCAAGCTGATAATACCGTGAAAGGAACAGGAGTCCTTAGCGGCAAAATCGTCTTGAAACCCTGATTCTCAAGATCGCATGACCAGCTCACACATGAGACGGTTTATGGGTATGAAGGAAACCCCATACGATCGAGCCACGATCCCTGAAGATCTCAGCGAGTAGCACTCCGTAATCCATAAGCAAAACAGATTAACATTCAGAGCCGGTTACCCCTTTGTTTCATGGTTTATAATTCAATATCCTAATATCATTGGCACAATCTTTTGACATGCAAGATGGAGCGATGTTCAATTGCCTGATCATTCTGTGATCCATTCGCAGCCTTGTTTCGCAGTGGATCATTGGATAGAACACGATGACAATAGAAGCGTTGACGTATATTTTTCTGGGATTGGTCGCCTTGATTGCAGGCGGAGAACTACTTGTGCGCGGTGCGGTGGATCTGGCCAATCTCGTCAAGATCCCCCCTCTGGTGATTGGGTTGACGGTAGTGGCCTTTGGAACAAGCTCGCCGGAATTAGCTGTCTCTATTCGTTCAGTAATCTCTGGCAATACCGGAATTTCGGTAGGCAACATTCTTGGAAGTAATATTTACAACATCCTGCTTGTTCTTGGAGTAGCCGCTTTATTGACACCACTCAAGGCTTGCAATCAACTCATACGATTTGATGTACCCATCATGATCCTGGCGTCAGCAATGACTTTACTGCTTTCATTGGATGGGGTACTGACACGGATGGATGGAGCGGGGCTTTTTTTATCTCTTTGCGGGTATACCGTATGGCAATTCAAAAAAGGGAAAAAAGAACAACCAGCTCAAAAGCCCGGCTCAAACGGCGATGCTCGAAAAGAAGGAAAACCGGCTGCGTGGATTCCTTTGAGATCCCTGATCGTGATCTTACTCGGCTTTGGTTTACTTTCAGTGGGATCGCGCGGACTGTTGATCGGCGGAGTCGCCGTCGCCACGGCTCTGGGAATAAGCGAACTCATCATTGGATTGACCATTGTCGCCATAGGTACTTCATTGCCGGAAATAGTCACTTCGATCATTTCCATTCGTAGTGGTCATCTGGACATGGCGGTCGGAAATGTGATCGGCAGCAATCTGTTTAATCTTCTGGGAGTTCTCGGGTTGACGGGTATGGTTGCCCCTCATGGAATCGCCATCCCCAAAAGCGCACTTGAATTTGATATGCTGGTGATGCTGGCGGTGGCCGTCGCATGTCTACCCATTTTTTTTACCGGTAAACAAATTTCACGCTGGGAAGGGGGGCTGTTCCTGTTCTATTTTTTCGTTTATACGGCTTTCCTCATACTGGATGGACTGGGAAGCCAGCACCTCCGAACACTTGCGTGGGTAATGAGTGTTTTTGTGGTTCCCATTACCGTGCTTACACTCATGGTAGCGACTTACAAGGGCGTACGCACCAAACCGACACGCAAGTGATACCACCATCTCCATGAAACCTGCCTCGGTAATCTGTCCCCCTCAGGCTCGAATCTTCGTCTGCTTCGCATCGTGGGTGATCCTTCAGTCTCCCTTATTGTGGGCACAATCGTTTGAAGATTCCGTTGATTCATTACTGGCGCCATACGACCGGCCCGATGCACCAGGCCTGGCTTTGGGAGTGATCAAGAACGGCAGGACTCTTTACGCAAAAGGATGGGGAATGGCGGACCTGGAACACAAGATTCCAATCACTCCAAATTCTGTGTTCGACGTTGCCTCTGTCTCAAAACAGTTTACCGGACTTGCCATTGCCATACTGGAATCAGAAAACAAACTGAACCTTGAAGACCCTATCAAAAAGCATGTCGCAGGACTTCCCGATGTATTTGCCCCCGTTCGACTGAGGCATTTATTGCATCATACCAGCGGAGTTCGTGATTGGCCGGGTCTTTTTATACTGGAAGGACGTCGATTTGATGATGTCATCAGTTTTCATGATATTCTGAAACTGACCCGTCGTCAGAAGGACCTGAGTTTCTCTCCCGGTGAAATGTATACCTATTCCAACACAGGATATAACCTGCTGGCACGAAGCGTTGAAACGATCACAGGAAACACCTTTTCAAGCTGGGTTCAGCAAAACATTTTAACCCCACTGGAGATGCATGATTCCCATGTTCGCGACGACCTTGGAAAACTGGTCCGTCATCGAGTTCGATCCTATCAAGGAAATAAACAAGGACCCTTTCAAAATGTCGGGAATCAATTGATGGCCCTTGGCTCCAGTTCGCTTTATTCGACCGTCCATGACCTCTTGAAATGGGTGCATCATTTTGACCACCCGGAAATCACCCAGCCAGGTATCATTGAAAAGTCGATGCAACCGGGCTCTTTGAAACAAGGTGCATCCACGGGTTATGCCTATGGGCTGGGAGTAGGTGAATACCATGGCACCAAAAGGATTTCGCATAGCGGTGGTTGGGCAGGTTTCAGAACCTATCTTTTGTATTTTCCCGAATTCAAACTCGGCGTTGTCGTATTAAGCAATTGGAGTGGCATGAACACCTCTTCCATCGCCTACAAAACAGCCAGGCTTGTTCTCGGAAACCAACTGACGCCTGTCCAGGATTCAAACTCTGGAAAAACTTCCGCGCATACGTTTGAATATTCTGAAGTGTCACATGAGGGATGGGAAAAATGGTCCGGCCCCTATACTGAAGCCGATCAAACTGAACCCTCAGTCTGGCTCTTCAACCGGAACTCACAACCTTGGATAAGCCTTCCTGACGGAACAGGAGTGGAACTGACATTCAATGCACCGAACACTTTTTTTCATCCAGAGAAAAAACTGAAAGTAACATGCACTGCAGGCATCAACGATTGGCCGCGCGCTTTGACTATTCAATCTCCCGGTTGGACAGGTTCCGCAAAGGAGGGGATCTCTTCAGATTTCAATCGATCCGAACTCGATGATTACACCGGTGTTTATTATTCACCTGAGCTGCTCACCCATTACCGCCTTGAAGTGAGCGGGAAAAACCTGAAGGCCATTCATCAACGACGTGATCCTGTCACACTCAAACGATTCGCCAAAGACCGGTTCACATCACAGGTCTGGTATTGGAGCAAGGTGAATTTTGACCGAGGCCTCACAGGGAAAGTGACAGGATTACGAATCACACAAGGAAGAAACCACAACATCGGTTTGATCAAGCAAAGTATCACTCAAGAGCTCAGGTAGATCATGAAAACTTGCGCATCAGCTCCGTGAATAAAGCAGATGCAAGGGGTCATTTTCCACGACGAAACCAACCTTTTTTCTTTTTCTGGTCAGCTTCCTTGTCTTCCTCTTTCTTCAAACCTTCAACCTCACCCACGAACTGATTCAACTCTTCTTCGGTAAAAGCTTTACTGACAAGTTCAGAGTTTTTGGATTCGGCGACCGTCATTTTATCCAGCTCCCGGGGGTCCTGCACGATAAAAGGAGTCAGGAAGATCAAAAGTTCCGTCTTGGTATCCTCTTTGACTGTCCGTCGAAACGCCCAGCCAAGTAATGGAATATCACCCAGAATCGGCACTTTCCGTTTACTTTCAATTTTATTTTTCTCCATTAAGCCTCCAATGATGACCGTCTTGCCGTGAGGCGTCACCACAACCGTTTCGGCTGCACGCTTGGCGAAAACAGGAGCTTCTACTCCAGCAGAAATGGTCACTGTTTCGTCACTGATGGTGGAGATTTCCGGGGCGACGATCATTTCCACCATTCCATCTTGGGTAATGAAAGGCGTCACCCGCAAAATGATACCAATGTCCCGATACACAACGGTATTTACCTGCTGTCCACCCTGAAGAAAGTTCACATTATCAATGAAAGGTACTTCCTGGCCCACGGTGATAATCGCTTCCTGGTTGTTGCGGGCAAGAATCGATGGTCGAGAAAGCACTTCCAGTTTCCCGGCTTCAGCAATGGCTTTCAGTGTCACATTGAAATCATTGTCAAGCAGTTGGTAGATCCCTCCCTGCCCCTGACCCTGCGTTGCCATGCCAAAGACCGACTGCACGATGTTGGTCGTCGAACCGGAAACATTCGTCCAACCACCTTCGACACCAACGTCCAGATCATCTCGGTGCGTCACTTCCATGAAGACCACTTTGATGAGCACCTGAGGCTTGGGACGGTCGAGTGTTTTGAGGACGTCCCCGATTTGAAGACTGGTCTCTTCATCTGTGACCACGATCACCGATCGTGTTTCCGGATCTACCTCGATCAATGCATCGCCAACCTGGGTATTGTTCAAATACTGGCGGGTCGTCTGCCCGCCCAAGGCGCCGCCTCTGCCTACTTGGGCACTCAACTCTCCCAGTGAAAGACTCAAGAAAAGTAAAAGCATACACCAGCTCATTACTGAACGGGTCCCAGGGAAATCCGATTGAGATTGATGATTCATTGTTATGCTCGGATCGGTATTGAAATTCATGTCGATTCTGTGATCTTTTGAAATTATTTCAGCTCATTTATCAGCGGTTAGTCACGCCCGCGGCACCACCCAGGCCAAAGTTCTGCTGATTGACACTTCGATTACTCAAGGGATTGTTGTTGCTCTGCCCACTGCGATTTGAATTGTTGCGGTTATTCAGTGTGGAGCTCTGAGATTCGAACATGCCCCGTAAAATAGTGGCAACATTATCGACATCCGCGTTATCGAGAGAGTAGACATAAACTTTCTGCTTTTTGGAGGAATCAGAATCCAGTTGGAGGATCATTCGCTCGATTTGACTCATCAGATTGGAGGCGGCTGATACAATGATAGAATTGGTTCTTGCGTCCGGTACAGCACTCACGCGTGTCATGGCCTGAACGCGAGGACTTTCATCGCTGCTGCTTGAGGAACGGCCTCGACTGCTTTCTCCTCCTCGGCCGAACCTAAAGCCACCTCTCGAACTGGTTTGCTCTTCATTGCTGTCATCAAACAAGTCTTTCAAGATTTCAGACATTTCGTAGGCATCTGCAAATTTGAGAGCAAAAACCTGTAATTCTGTGATGTCATCGACATTGGTATCGATTTCCTCCACAAGCTGCATGATGGTCGCCATGTATTCATCGGGCGCACTGATGACCAGTGAATTGGTGCGCTCATCGGCGACAGCAATGACTCGGGATGCAGCCTGAAGTGCTTCGCTGTCACCGCCACTGCTTTCCCCACGGCTACTGCTACTCTCGCCACCACCTCGGCTGCCAGACCGAAATCTGGAGAAAAAGCTTTCTGCGCGGCTACCGCTGCTGCCGCGGCTGCTCGAAGACCGTTGAGGAGCTTCGAAGAGACTTTTGACCACATCGGCCAATTCAGTGGCATCTGAATATTTCAATGAAAACACTTTTAATTGTGAGATCCCGGAAATGCTGGTGTCCAAAGCTCGAATAATTTCAGCGACGCGCCGTATATTATTCTCCGTGCCTGTCAAAACGACAGCATTACTGCTTTCGTTGGCAGTCATGCTGGCATTTTCAGGAAGCAGCGGCTCCAGATTTTCAATGAGATCTTTTGCACCGGTGTATCTGACTGGAATGATCTGCGTCACCATGCGATCGCTCTGAGGAATGGCTGCCGGATCGTTGCCAGTCCGAACCGGAATGTTTTCTGTTACGGCATTACCGCTGGAGACAATCTTCAAAGTGTTGCCAACCCGAATGGCCGCGTAACCTTTTTCGTTCAAAATGGAGTCCAACAGGGAAACGGCCTGTTCCTTGTTGAGCGGACGGTTATTCCAAACGCTGACTTCACCGGAAATATCCGTCTCAGCAATGATGGAAAATCCGGCGGCTTCACTCATGTAATCAAGCACCATTTCAAGTGGTACATTTCGAAAATTCATGCGAAGCCCCTCTTCTTGAACTTGTTCCGATGACTCGGTGCTTGCGGCCTGCACCTCAGGGGTGGATCCGTCATTCTGTGCATTTGCCTGTTGGTTCTGGAGTCCGACTACCAAGCAGAAGATTAAGAGAAAAATTGGATATTTCATAAGATTCTTTGTCATTGTCCCATTTGCTGTTTCCTGCGTTCCATCAGTTGCTTTAGTATGTCATTGGACTCTAATTCAGAGAGATCAGGTCCATCCGAATCAGGTGCGTCATCAGAGTCTTCGCTGGAACTGTCTCGATTGGAAGACGACTGCGCATAGGATGCGGAAGAAGTGTTCTGGGTCTGCCAGGACTCCTCGCCCCGACGGGATCGACCGGCACCCATCATCAATTCAATGGTATCACCCTCGTATTGTAAAACCACTTTATCATAATCCACGCGGATTACTTTATGCCCAGCAAGGGATTCTCCCAGCCGAATGCCACCCGACCATTCCGAATCACTTGCATTGAAAAAAGCCAGTTGTTTATCCGCATAAGACATCGTACCAATCAAGCTAAAGGATTCTTCACGCGGCGGCTCTGGGCGGCGCTCTCGATCACGTTTGAGATCACGTTGAGGGCGCCGCTCCGGATCGAATATGTTACGATCCAGGATCAATTGAAAATGGTCAAAAGCATTTGAAGGGACTGTATTTTCATTCTGGGTGTCCTCGCTTTCGCCGATTGATGGATCATCATCGCCGGAAAGGCTACATTGGATGAGGCATAGCAAAGCCAACGAAAGCTGACCAAGGAATTTTAGATACTTTCTAGGCTGAATCATCGCAGTTCCTCCGGTAATAACAATCCGCTGAAATTCACATTCATCCCAATACTGGATCCCTGATCGTCTCGCCGAGTTAATTCCAGAGTATCCACCTTGAGGGCCAGCGAATCAGATTCCAGAGCGTGAATGAACCGCGCAATCTCCTCCAGCCCCCCATAGCCATTGGCTCGACATTCGAGCATCAAATGGCCTTGATCAGACTCTCGCCAGTTGGGTTTGATGGCGGTGAAACTGATGCGACTGTCACTCGCCCAGCGGTCCACGGACTCAAGAACCTGATTCTCAGAGACGGATTTTGTTTTGGGTATCCCTGACTGCCACATCTGCATCCAACGACGACGAATCGCTGATTCACGCTCCATGAGCGCCCGGCCTCGAACTACTTTTTTCTCAAGTTCCTCAATCCTGATGGATCGATCATCCCAGGACATGAGGAGTGGCCCAAGCACGAACTTGTCACCAAACAAGACCACTACCGCAACCGCGGCAGCTATCAGTAATAATTTTTCTCGGTTGACACTATTCATTGCCTTTGGACTCCTCCCATCGGTATTGAAATGAAAATTGAAGCTGTTTGTCTTCCCTGACCTGAAGCACGGCCAGGTCCTTGACTTCTGAGGAATTACGAAGTTTTTCCAACATCACAAGCCAGGCACGGTTGCTACGCGCAAAACCGGAACAGACAACGATGTAAGGTTCACGGATATCCAACTCCTTGACCCACACGTCGCCTTGCTCGGGAAAAGCTTCGGCCAAGTGCTGGATAAGTTTCAATGTTGGAATCGATGCGTCAAACCAGGGACGATAAAGTCGGATGCGATTCTGCAATTCCTCCAGTTCACCGACTTGAATCTCCATGGCCTTCCACTCTTCATCCAGAGCTTGAAGCTTCTGGCTTTGCCAGAAAAAGAGAAGACTGATAATTAAAATCGCCGCCGCGGCACCGCCGCCCAGCCATTTATTGCGACCTGTAGAAATTTTTTGACTCCACTCCTGAAAAGCAGTGACTTTAGGTGGCAAGAATTCAAAAGGATTCCTTCGATCCAACAGATAATCGGAAGCTAAACCAAAGGCAGGGCTATGATGCTGGGAAAGGGTGGAGGGTTTGAGCCCAAGACGATCAGCCACGTCCTGAAGTGCCTGATCAAACTCGCCTCCTGCCCCCTGTTCCGGAAAATAATAACAATACTTCAGAGACGATTGTAAATCGGAAGGTAACTCTCCGGCACTGATCTTGATCTCACGGGCAATCTGCTGGGCATTGGAAGTCTCGTTCAATGATCGTGCCATTGCCAATTTCTGTCCCGAAAGAGCTACCAGATCAAAACCTGAAGAAGAGGGAGACAGGCAAAGAGCATTTGCATCAGGCAGCGAATCCAGAAACCCTTCGCCTGCCCAATGCAGAGACCAGCTCAATGGCTTCAGCCTGGCTGACTCGAGGACCTTATTGAGATGTGCCAATCGTTGAACTGGAATAGCTGCCATGAAAACGTACGATTTACCTTCCGGTGAATGGAAGGCAGATCTGGCAATGTGCAGATCTTCGACCGGAAATGGGAATTCACGCTCAGCCTGTGTTGCATAAAAGAATTCAAGATCCTCTCCATTTAAATCAGGAACCTCGGTCCGGAAAGTAAACAACCAGCCAACCGGCAGTGTGGAGACACAGGCCTTTCCCTGCAGATCCAAGGAATGGAGTTTTTCTCTTAACTGTGTCCCTATCAATTCAGGTTCGACCGAAAAGAGATCTTCAGGAAGATTCAACTCACCTTTTTTGCGGGACTGACATGCATTCGTAGATCTCCGAACAGATTCGAAACGAAGCGTGTCGTAGCGCCAATCCAGACTCAGGACGGATACGGGTTTATTTTGTTTTAAACCGATCATCTTTGACGTTGCTGTTGCATAAACTGATTAAGTTCTTGTCGAAGGTTTTGACCGAGTGCCCAACCTTGACGGTCGAGGTCCTTGCGGTAAATCACTACGGGCTCTTCTCCTGCTGTGTCCACCACAAACTGAGTTCTTCGAAAACCTTTTCCATTTTTACCCACAGCGGCAACATCAATGGTGTACTGATAACTCACACCCGTGAAATACTCCTGCGCCTGAGTGAGGTCTCCATCATCCAGAGCTTGATTGATCCATTCGATATCAGCGCCAAGCGGTCCCTGCGTAGCCCGATAGGAAACCAGTTGCTGAGCCTTGGAGGTATCCATGCCAGGGAGAACAGAAAGCACTGCCTCGCTGGCTGTATTGACATTCACCTGAAGAGTTTCCTCCCCGGACTCATTCGCATTGTCACTATTTTGTTCCCCCTCATCTTCTTGTGGGACCTTACCATAAACAGTCACATATTCCACCAAACCAAAGTCAAGAGATCCATTCGCGTTATCAGCGGGGGGAGAAGTGTCACCGTCATTCTCATTGGTGTCGAGTATACCATTGTAGTTGGCATCTTCCCCATATACAAGCAGCGGATCCGCACCATATACCAACATGAGCTCATCGACTGTATCAAAGGGAGCATTCTTGATTTGCCTGGGCGGATTCAATCGACCATAAGCGTCTCCTTCGGCTCCATTTTCGGAAGCTTCATCGTCTTCATCCCGCCAGTCCACAATGGCAGCAGCGAAATCAGCCGACATATTAGGCAGGTATTCGAGCATTTCCTGTGTCGCCAGGTTGAGATTCAATTTCGATCCTTCATCCACCAGAGAGAATACGGGAGTAGCGGCAATACTGCTTTCCTGACCGCGGCCGATATACCAGAAAGTTGCTTCACCAATCAAAGCCTGCTCCGCGACATAAGTATCCACTTCAGGCAAGGTTCCCGGCTCTTCCAGGTTTGCCAGCAGGTAAGTGGCATAACGGAGGGCTCCATCAATGGCCTGCTGAGCCTGGTGACCTTCGTAAACGTTTCCGGCTGCCTTGAATTCAAAATACATGGAATGGGCAAAATACAGCGTGACACTCACCAGCCCCAACGAAACCCACATGACAATGATCAACACCGAACCTTGAGTTCGGTGCCTGAAAGAATGTCTGGATGGATTGTGTATTTCCATGGATCTTTAACTTGTTTTGGTCAGCACTTTGGATGCGTTCTAGTTCAGACGGCCTTTCGAGGCCCTTGGTTACATCTCATTATTTGTTGTCATGATTCTCTGTTTCAGCGCATTAGCCTGATAACACTAGCGTGATTGGTTCAAGATGTTCTGCAATACCTGTTGATTATCCTGAACTTCAGCCAATCTGGTCGATAACTGCTCCAGACCGGTGGAAACGTTGGACAGGTTTTCATAGGTGGATTCCATTGAGGTGGTTAACTGACCGGTTACTTCCATCAATTCATTGATGGATTCAGAATGGGTCAGAACACCCGTTTGTAAATCCGTCATTTCTGTCCGAATGTCTTCATCAAGGATTTCAAGGAGTTCCAGCAGGATGTCGATCGATTCCTGACCGGGGAGAGTTGCGTTGTTGAGCCGATAAGTATTGGCTTGCCTGACTAAACTGGACGATCCGGGGATAATTTGAGCCATATCTTGCAAATGTGACCCCAGAGGGGGTCGGATTCCTTTCTTGATTTGCGCCTTGAGTTGAGCAACTTGAAAGCCAAGCAAGAGGTTAAACAGGAGCAGAAGAGCGAGTAAAGCGGTGGTGACAGGATGGGAACGGTTGCTTTGCTGCTTCGACTGTTGTCCGGCAATGGATTCGAATTTGCTTGTGCTCCTTGAGTCACCCTCATTGGCAAGGTGAGAAAGCCAAATGGGTGCATTGCAACTGGGACAGGCATCAGTCGTACCTTCCTGTTCAGAGGAAAATACAATGATTATACCGCAGGAGGGGCAATGGATTTTCTGGGATGCATTCATGGCGAGTCCATTGAAATCAGGGTTTAAATATCATCTTCCGGGGATTCACCGTCCGCTTCTTCTTCCTCAATTTGGGGAATCGACATCAATGCGATCGTGGATTGCACCGATGGCAAGGCTTCCTCGCTTGAACTTCTGGATCGGTTTTCGGATTGGGTTTTATCGCGAAGGAATTCAATACGGACACGCACAGCGACGGGTAGCTTGGTCTCATCCACGGTAGAATCCCAGTTCTCCTGCCAATATTCGCCATCATAATATTGAAATGAGAGTGAGCTCACACGATTCGCAATGGCCTGAGGCAGGATCACACCCGGCACTGAAGGGTTCAGATTTCTCGTTACTTCCCGGTATAAGGACAAGCCTTCGGACAATTCTGTTCTCCCTTCATTCAAGGGTTGTTCAAGATAATAGCGCACCTTTTGAAGGCTCCCCCAAGGTTGATTCGTGATTGTGATGCCCGACAAGGTGTAGAACTCCAACTGATCTGTGCGAGATACGCCTCCGCCCAGAGTGTCCCCTCTGAACTCGGAAGCGAAAATGCTTTCCGTCAACAAACACTGCCTTAAATCCTTTTCCATCACTTCCACGACACGCATCTGGGAATTGAGTTTGTCCATGCGCGTCTGACTCCGCTCACGTAGTTCGAGTGATTCCAGAAGAGTGACTTTGATCACCAGCACAATCATGGCAAATGCCACGCTGGCCACGAGGATTTCCAGCAGCGTGAACCCCATTGTCATCCGCGCATTCCGCGTTGAAAAAGAAACTTTCATTTTCACAGGGAATCGTCCGCAACGAGTGTGGTAAGATTGATCTGATGCCGTTGCCCCTGAACAGGGTAAGAAACGATTAGAGTCAACTGCTCCATGTCATCCAAAGGCCAGCCTGCCTGCACCAGTTGCCATTCGTATTGTTCATGAGTCGGGCTGAAATTCCCACTGCTGCCAGCATATTGCCACTGGTCAGTAGCCACCAGTTCAGTGAGAAGGCTGTTCCCCAGGTGAACCGCTGTGCGCTTTCGTTCTGCAATCACCGAGGCTCGGTTGGCAAGCATCAGGCCCTGCATCACCACAGGGAGCAGGATTGCCATGAAGACCAACGCAGCGAGGACCTCAGCAAAGGTAAAACCTTGTTGAGATCGGGCTCCTCTAGAGAGTTTCGTTCTGGATAAGGAGCATTTCATCATTTTTTCTAATTTCGTAACGCAGCCAGCTGGGACTCCTTACGATCTGCAATCGCTGATTTTCCTGCTTCTTGTTCTTCAGATAGAATCCGGACAGACTGGACGTTTCCAGCTGTCCATCTGGAAAATAAACGATGCTGGGAAATGCCTGACTTACCATGGTGGATGTATCCAGTTCGATTTCCAGATGGGTATTTAATTGGTAGACATACTTCCCTCTTTGAACTTTCCCGCCAGTTGGATTATCTGGCTGGTTACCCATACCAGAAAGCTCGCGCATGCCAAACCATTGGTTCTCCAGGTCAAACCAGACCTGCATGGGGTACCCGGTGGAGATAGCTTCATGTCGAGCCATCTCAATTAAGCCAACAATCCTTCGAGCCTCGTCGTTGAGTGCGGAATTCCGAAAAAATTTGTTCAGGGATGGGGCCGCAATGGCCATCACCCCAGCAAGCACAACCATCACCATGATGAGCTCGACCAATGTGAATCCTCGAAGAGAACGCTTTCTGGGGAGTGGCATCACGCTTACGCTTGAAGCGCAAAGGTATGGCGGTTGAATGATCATGCAGAGATGAAACTGGTTTAACTGCAAGCAGGGAGATGGGTCAAAACCGCTACAGTCCGACCATCAGGCAAAGTCGTGCTACCTAGTTCGCATTGCCGACATCCCAGTTGATGATGTCATCCGAACCTCCTACGCGACCATCAGGGCCCATCGACATGATATCGTATCCACCGTTATTTTGTTTGCCTGGATACTCATAAGTATACTTGTTGCCCCATGGATCAACAGGAACTCCCTTTTTCAGGTAGGGCCCCTGCCAGCTGGTCGCATTGTTTGGTTGATTGACCAATTCATTCAATCCGTCATTGCCACTTGGGTAATATCCATTATCAGTTTCGAACATATCCAGAGCAATCTCCAGATTGGCGATCTGACTTCGAGCTGAAGTTTCTTTTGCCTGTTGGGATCGTCCGGCAAATTTAGGGACGACCACAGCCGCCAATGCAGCAAGGATCACCAGCACCAGCAGCATTTCCACCAAGGTAAATCCCTGCTGACGTCGAGACCTTACATTTCCTTTTTGTGCGATGTTCAATTTCATAATTCAATGTAATTCAAGTGAGTTACTTAATGTAATCCTGGATGGTGAAGATAGGAATCACCATTCCGATAAAAATGGTACCTATGAAGCCCGCAATCAAGAACAGCATGAGGGGTTCCATCAATGATACAGCGGTTTTCAATTGCTGATCCAGATCTTTCTCGGTAGTGGCAGCCAAGCGCATGAGCTCTTGATCGAGCCGGCCACTTTCTTCAGCCACCGAGATCATTTCAAGGATGGAACCATGAAACAAAACGCGACAATCCGAAAGGCTTCTGGCAAGGGTTTCACCCTTTTTGACGCGCTCAATGGAATCGGTTACCGCATCAACAAGGATTTGATTTCCGATGGAACGCCGTGCCACGTTTAATCCGTGGATCAGTGGCACACCTGCATTCAATAAAGTGCCCAGCATCCGACAAAATCGCGCCATGGCGAATTGGGCATTGAGTGAGCCGATCACTGGCAAACTAAGCATGCTTTGTTCAAATTTCCTGCGACCCTGATCCGTTGCCAGCCAGTTACGGATGCCGATCCCCATGATCCCAAGACCGATCAGCATGAATAATCCGTAGCTTTGACAATACTCGCTTGTCGTCACAATGACCTGGGTTAATAAGGGCAGTGCCGCATCAAAACCTTCAAACAACACCTTGAAGCGCGGTATGAAAAATACCATCAGGAACACAAGAACGCCAAGGGCAAGAAACAACAGTACCACCGGATAGATCATGGCGGACAGCACCTTACCACGGAGTTCTTTGTCTCTGGACTGAAAGTCAGCGATTTGACTGAGCACCAAATCGAGAAATCCACCAGCCTCCCCGGCCTCTACCATGGCGACATAAACTTTGGGAAAGGTATCCGGAAAACGCCCCATGGCACTGGCCAGTGACATACCATCCACCACCAGATCATGAACGGCTTTCCAGCGCTCGCCTGCTGCCGGAGAGGCCGCCTCCCGGTAAAGGATCACCAACGCTCGACTCAAGGGAACCCCTGCAGAAAGAAGTGAGGAGAGTAAGCGCGTAAAGTTCTCCAGCATTTTGAAAGTAATCCTGCTGGACTTCCAGGGGAGCATTACGGATCCATCACTGGATGGCTTGCCCGCTGATTTGCTTTCTTTTTCAATCAGCTTGATAGGCTTCAGACCCAGTGCCTCCATTTTGCGAAAGGCATCCTGACGTCCTCCAGCCTCGATGTCACCGTTGGCAACAGTGCCATTGCCGTTGATTGCTTTGTATTGATAGAAAGCCACGAGGTCCTAGAAAGTTGACAACTCTTCGTCCTTGGTCACACGCATGATTTCATCAGGTGTTGTCATGCCGTCTTCCACAAGACGCCACCCATCCTGACTCAAGGTCCTCATGCCTTCCTTGCGCGCCAGCTCCTTGAGTTCACCGCTGGAACAGTTCTGCAGAATACGCTGTCGAATCGGATAGCTGATGCCCAGCATCTCAAAAACAGCCCTGCGTCCATGATAGCCCGTCTGACGGCAATCCCGACAGCCCACTGCCTTGTAAATCGTTGATTCAGGATTGAGCTTGAGGGTTTCACGCAGTGCCTTGACCCGCTCAGAGTGATCTTCAATCCGGCAGGAATGACAAAGAGTCCGCACCAAACGCTGCGCCAGAACTCCTTCCAGGGAACTAGCAACCAGATAGGGCTCGATCCCCATGTCGATCATACGTGTCATGGCACTTGGAGCATCGTTGGTGTGCAAGGTGGAAAAGACAAGGTGACCGGTCAAGGAAGCCTGAATCGCTATGCGAGCGGTTTCCTCATCGCGGATTTCACCGATCAACACCACATCAGGATCGTGACGCAGGATAGCTCGCAAGCCCTTGGCAAAGGTGAGACCTGATTTTTCAGAGACCTGGATCTGATTGATGCCTTTGATCTGGTACTCGACCGGGTCTTCCACCGTGATGATCTTGCGCACCATGTCGTTGATCTCGTTCAACGCGGTGTAGAGCGTAGTGGTCTTGCCGCTGCCCGTAGGCCCTGTCACCAGAAAAATACCATGCGGAATACCAAGGATTTCCCTGAAAATTCCCAGCTCGCGATCAGCCATGCCAATCTGGCTTAAGCTTGGAATGGAACCATCCTGGCGCAACAAACGCATGACCACCGCTTCACCGTGCAGCATAGGAATGATGGAAACACGCACGTCGACTTCTCCTTGCCTGACCTTGAGCTTGATGCGGCCGTCTTGTGGCAGGCGTTTCTCGGCAATATTCAGATGACTCAAGATTTTGACTCGAGAAACGATGGCGGGTTGAAAGCGCTTGATCTCCGCAGGAACTGGGACTTCCTGAAGGATGCCATCGATGCGGTATCGAATCTGTAATTCATCCTCGAAGGGTTCCAGGTGAATATCGGTCGCTCGCAGATCAATGGCGTCGCTGAGCACCTGATTGACGAAGCGGATGATCGAAGCATCTTCGGCCGCATTCTCCAGGTCGTTATCTTCGAAATTCTCCTCATCGACAACTTGAAAGGAACTGTCATCCTTCAATGAGTCAATGGTATCCGCCCCCACCCCCAGGCGTTTTTTGATTTCTCTTTGAATCGCTTCGGCAGGAGCCAGCACCGGGTTCAATTTGAGTCCGGTGAGTGATTTCAAGGTATCCAGGCCCTGGGTGGCAAAGAGTCGACTGGTGGCGATGTCCACCGAACCGTTTTCTCGACTCAATGGGAGCAGGCCTTCCTTGAGTAATAATCTGGCAGGGAACAGACCCAAAACTTCCTTCGAGATTTCAAGGTTCTCAAGGTCAGAAAAAGAAACCGAATACTCCTCGGCCAGCCATTGGAGGATTTCAGTCTCAGATTCATAGGAGCCCTCCGCCCCGCTGCCTTTTTGCTTCATAAGCCATTTGGCGTCAGAAGCGGAGAGCTGCCGGGACTCAACCATTTGATTTAACAACTCATTCATGGCGAGCCTAATAGAGTATCTTTTTGAAATATTTCTGGCGGTTGGTCATCCATCAAGGAATCAAACCGATGGTGACTGCAACCGCTTCTTGCTTGATCGTCAAAACGGACTTCAATGTTTCCTGTGATTTCTTGAGAACCGCCTCCTTCTTGGCACGCGCTTTGCGGAAGGCACTGAGCTTGGCTTCGATATTGTTTCCGGACTCGATCGCCTTTTGAAGTGCACTCATTTCAGGGTTACCAGCATCACGGTCACCACCACGTCCGCTTCGTCCACCAAAACCGCCAAACCCCGCAAAACTGCGCCCACCAGTTCGGGCTTCACGCTGTTTCTCTTGAATGTCCTCAATTAAAGGTTGAATCGCTTTGAACTCAGCGTCGGAAAAACCAAAACGATCCTTGATTGAGTCCATGATGCGGGCCCGCATTTCAGAAAAGTCAAAATTCCCGCGACCGCCGCGGTCACCACGCTCACCTCGCTCACCTCGCTCACCACGGCCTTGGGCCGATACATCTATGCTAGATGAGAGAGAGATTGCTGCCAGAGCGACCACAAATGTCATTGTCTTTAAAATATTGTTCATACAAGGGAAAGTAGACGCATAGGGGACCTATGTGGTTACAGAGATTTGAAATGAAAATCATTTGAATACCTCAACTTTCTTGACTCCTCAGCAATCCATTTGTTGCCAGAAAAGACAAGCGTCAACGAAACCACATGAAACCTCACACTAAAATTTATTTTTAACATATCATGCACAACGACTTAAGGTAAATTTTTTGAATTAGAAGACCTTCCATAGGAACCTTGAAACCTTACGATGAGCAAATCTTGGAGGAGTCCAACATAGTCCCGAAGCCATCATTCAAGCCACACTCGAAACGAGAAATAAAGTAGTCTGGCAAGAGGATGACAGCATCCAAATTCACTCACATCAGCTTCATTTTGGGCAGGTCCTGAGTATCGATCAGTCCCACAGGCGCACCGTCTTTGTTGACGACGATCAGATCGTCAATAGGTTCTTGGTCAAACAGATTCAACGCCTCGACTGCCAATGATTCTTCCTGAATCGTGATAGGGTCGGCAGACATGACTTCACCAATGAACGCTTCCAATGGATGTAAATCCCGCGCCAGGTAACGCCGAAGGTCTCCATCAGTAAAAATACCAACCAGTTGACCCAGTGCATCCACCACACTGACACAACCCGCCTTGGCCTGTCCCATCACAAGAAGTGTCTCTTTGATCGATGTGGTCGAAGAGGTCACAGGATTACGCGAGCCTGTTCGCATCACATCCTTGATTTTCAATAATAAGGCGCGACCAATCGCTCCCGAAGGATGACGAGTCGCAAAGTCTTCCTTGCGAAAACCGCGAGCCTCCAGTGTGGCCATGGCCAGGGCATCCCCCATGACGAGCATTGCAGTTGTGCTGGAAGTCGGCGCCAGATTGAAAGGACAAGCTTCCTTGGGTACTTCAACGTTCAGAACCAGATCACACGAGCGCGCCAATGTGGAGGTGGGAATTCCCGTCATACCGACCAGTTTGACTTTGAATCGTTTCAGAGCAGGTAAGAGGTTCAGCAATTCTTCCGTTTCCCCGGAATAGCTGAGTATGAGAAGGAGATCACCATCATTGACAACCCCAAGATCCCCGTGCAGTGCATCCACGCTGTCCAACAAAACACTCGTCGTCCCCGTGCTGGTCAAGGTAGCGGCAATTTTTCGCCCGATATTTCCTGATTTCCCAATACCAATGATCACCACCTTACCTCTGGAATCCATTGTTTGCACGAGGGATTCGACCGTTTGGTGAAAAGCATTATCCAATAGTCCGGCGACATGCTCAAGAGCTTCCAGTTCCGTTCTGAACACGTTTCCGGCACGCTGCACATGGATAGAATCACTCATAAATTTGGCCAAGGCTCTGGTTGATTAGTCTTTATGCCTGACAGGTGTCTCATCCATTAATTGTTGGATGGATGCGGCCCATTCTGGCCCCCTCTGGCGTAAAGCTG
This sequence comes from Verrucomicrobia bacterium SCGC AAA164-E04, assembly GCA_000383715.1. GTDB lineage: Bacteria > Verrucomicrobiota > Verrucomicrobiia > Limisphaerales > AAA164-E04 > AAA164-E04. Next base: position 275,285 of record KB911838.1, on the reverse strand, counting down.
CAGAGTATCCGTAAATGGACTCGAGTGTCCGAACACCCAACTGGCCATCAGAGAGCTCAACATGCCTCGAATCAATAAGTGTTGGATGGGTTACTCCTGCGGCATGACACACTCGAATGATTTCCTTGCGCAGCACCTTTAGATAATTGGCCAAACGGGCGGATTTCTGCATTGGATCCAGTCCATGCATAAGCCATGCATTCTGCGTTGCTACTCCAGTAGGGCAATGCCCGGTGTGACAACGCTGAGCCTGAATACAACCGATGGCTAACATGGCTTCTCTTCCGACGGAAATCCCATCGCAGCCCAAAGCAAAGGCAAGTATGGCCGATTCAGGAAAGCCCAACTTACCCGAACCAAGGAAAACCACTTTGTCAGTGAGGTTTTGCTCTGCGAACTTGAGATAGACTCGACTGAAAGCCTGCTTGAAAGGCAATGCCACATGATCAGAAAACACCAGAGGAGCTGCCCCCGTGCCACCTTCGCCTCCATCGATGGTCACAAAATCAAGGCCCCGGGAGTCCGTCGACATCCTCAATGCAAGCTGTTCCCAAAATTCCATCTGACCAACCGCCGACTTGATACCAACAGGCAGGCCAGAGGTTTCAGCCAGTAATTCGGCATAGTCAAGCAACGTATCAGTATCCGAAAAGGCACTGTGAGAAGGAGGGCTGAAGCAGGATTTACCAGGTTCGATACCACGAATGGCCGCGATTTCACTAGTTACTTTTTCAGCCGGCACAATGCCTCCGAGACCAGCTTTCGCCCCCTGACTGAGCTTGATTTCAATGGCTCGTATTTGCGGATATTTCTGAATAGTGTCGCGAAAAACGGAAAGATCAAATCCCCCGTCACGATTTCGACACCCAAAATAGCCGGTTCCAATCTGCCAAATTAAATCCGCACCATGCTGATGGTGCCTCGAAACGCCGCCTTCCCCTGTATTATGGAGTGCGCCAGACAATGCACAACCGCGGTTGATTGCTTCTGTAGCGGCTGCGCTCAGACTGCCATAACTCATGGCTGATGCATTCACGACAGAAGGCATTCGAAATGCCCTCCTCCGATTGCGATGCTGCCCCAGCACCTTGGCACAGGGAATCGGGTAATCGGGCGAATTGATGGGGCGGTTTAGAGGAAACGAACTATGCTTGATGAGAATATAATTGGGTGTTTGTTCAAGATCATTATCAGTACCAAATCCAAAATACTCGTTCTGTTTTTTGGATGTCGCATAAATCCAACGGCGCTGGTCCCGGGTGAAGGGCCGCTCCTCATCGTTGTCGGTGACAATATATTGTCTTAATTCCGGCCCAATCGCCTCGAGGATGTATCGAAAATGACCAATGATCGGGAAGTTTCTGAGAATGGCGTGCTTCTTTTGACATAAATCATAGACAAGCACCAATCCGAGGAATGCCAAAATGATCCAGATCCATGTCATAGCAAACTTTTATTCAGGCAACCATTGCAAAAGAAGACTCCGCTGAACGATGGGTCAAGGCAAGTCACCTATGGTCTTGATGACTTTGCCTACCAATCCGTAGTCCATGGCTTCCTTGGGATCCATCCAGAAATTGCGGTCACTATCCTGTTTTATTTTTTCAATAGGCTGTCCGGTCTGATCTGCGAAAGTCTGGTTCAGCCTTTCCCGCATTTTGATGATTTCGCGTGCTTCGATTTCAGCATCGGAAGCTGAACCACCTACGCCGCCCATTGGCTGATGTAACATGAAGCGAGTGCTGGGCAGACTCAAACGATATTTCTTAGGGGGGGCAGCGTAAATCAAAGCTCCTGCGCTGGCCACCCACCCCGTGCCAATGACATAAACTCTGGACTTCACAAAACGAATCATGTCGAAGATCGTGTCCCCCGATTCGACGTGTCCGCCCTGAGAATTGATGATCACTTTGATGGGATCGTTTGATTCGTGGTCCAGAAACAGGAGGGCCTGCGTCACCTTTTCGGCTAAATCCTGATTGATTTCACCAAAGAGGGTGATCGTCCGCTGTTTCGACAGGGATTCAAATACTTTATTGGGAACAACTGGTTTTGATTCTTCTGATTCCTTATTCAATTGCATCATGTTGATGACAATTTGATGAGTTGAACACCTTGGTGCAAGCGATATTTGGAGAACGTTTTGAAGAACAGCTCAAATTCCCCACAAATGAATCAGTCTATCTTACGAGCATGATAACCTGCCTCGACATGGATGACCTTTGATTTCCGGAAGTCGTTTGACTTCCATTTCCTTGACAGTAAGAGCAAAAGCCACAGGATCCCCCTCCAGCTTTACTGCCCTCCCCTGACCTTGGTAAGCACGGTGATCATCGCTCGGCCCGGGTCTTGTCCACATGTTAAAAACCTTCGTAGATATCAAATTGCTCAGTGATCGGAATCATCAACATTGCCGTCGTGTTATTAGCCGTTATGGGCACCATCACCCATCTCGTGACCTGGTTGCGATTTACCGTAAAAGCAGGATATCCCTCGATAATCAACGGCAGATTGAGTTCAAAACTCCGCCTGAATTGAGAGGTTGGAATGTTTCCGACAGATGAATACCGCAATCGATCGCGCATTTTCCCCGTCGGATGATCAATGAGCGAGGCTTGATCCTTGGCAGATAAGCCTCCAATGACTGACTGGAAAAAAGCAAGGCACTGATCTGCCCCCCCTGATATCCAAGCGGCTTTGGAAACCTCGCTTTGTGAAATTTCGTCATCTCAAGCGCGGTCAACAAATTGAAAAATCGCCCACCATTATCCAATGCAAGCATGACTCTGGCCACTGTCTTGCAAGGAGTCACTTGTTTCATGATTTCCCCTCAAGACTCGATTCTGAAACCATGGTTTGAAACCGGCTCAGCACCCGGCGGCGTGTTCGGCGCCAGGCATACCAGAAATTCCAAGCCAGTCCAATCAGGCACCAGAAGACAATATGGCCTGACTGGTGAAGGAACTTGATGTCATTACGCTGGTCTTGAGTGGGTGAAACCACATCATGAAGCCAATAGTTAATGTGGCTCACAGCAGGCTTCCAGACCATGTCCCATGTTTGAAATCCGAAGAAGTAAATTACCCAGGGCAAAGCCAGCATCCATACCACCGAGCGCCCTATGGCTTTGTGCGAACTACCCGTTTTCAGTGCATGCCAGATGGCAACCCATCCAATCGACACCATGTCTACCACCAGCATACCGATGGCCGCCAGGTATTGAAAACGGAGCAGCGACATGTCCTGATCATGCCCAGGAGCCACAATCGTGCAGACCAGAAGCACCTCGGCCACCACTAACAATAAGACGGGTTTCCAGAATTGAAGCAATGAGGCCTTGAAAATGCCATGAACGATTCCATGAGCACCCAGAGGAGTCGTGACGACCAATTCCAGAGCACCTGTTCTGCGATCCTCAGCAATGGCCGAAGCAGCCTCCGAGGCCACCCATATTTTGAGGAAAAAATGAACAAACGTTCCCAGTGAGATCAGCAAGGTGGGTTCGGCCATGATTTCTCCATTGAACATATAGCCCATCACCCAGATGAACAGAACCGAGACGACGAAGGTCCAGACATACTTCAGCTTCAACTTTTCCCGCATGACCATCCACGTCATCGGATGATGATCCAGCAACCATTGTCGATGAACCCTCCTTTGTTCTCCTCGCCCAAACAGAAAGTAGTGCCAACGCTCCCGAATAGCGTCAAACCAGGTCGAGCGCGGGCTATCTGAAGCCAACCTGGCAATAGAACGTCCTGAGCGATATAGAAGGAACCAGCCAAGAAGGTGGGGCACCAACAGGGCAATATAAAAACCCATGCCACCCGCGTTCAATCCACGCAAACCGGAGGTCGGAAGACGATTAAAACCGCCATCCAAGATAAGGTTCATAGCCGTCAGGGGAGAGATAAAGGATAACAGGCGGGCAGAAGCCTCAAATCCCCATTCCAAGTTCTGCGACGCGTACTCAATCAAAATGTAAGGACCGACATAGATGATGAATAACAAGCCAATGGAGGCCCAGAGCGCTTTTCGCTCATCCTTGCTGATGGATGAAACAAATATACCAACCGCGATCGACAAGAAGAGACAATTTAAGAGGACAAGCACCGTTTTTCCCACCAAGGCCAGACTTACCCCACCCATTTGAAGAGTCATCGCAAGGATGGGCACGAAGGCAAGCAATCCGTAAAACAAATTCAATCCGTGCGCAAAGAGTTTTCCAAACACCACGTCGATTGGTCGCAGATTGGTGAGAAACAATAATTCAAGCGTGCCATCTCGTTTTTCTCGGCTCAGACTGTCAGAGCAGACAAACACACCCGCAAATGCGCTGAAAAGAACCGCAATGACAGTGAGTGTGAGAAAGAGATTGATTCCTTGTCCTGCTCCCATGTTTCCCATGCGGGAAGAGGGGAAGAGTGTCCTTCCACAAAACGCAAGGCAGACAAATACAATCACCACTCTTAATCGATGAGTGAGCGGTTTTCTGGCGCTGATCTGCAGTTCACGCCCTAAGACAGGGAATAAATTCATGACAGTGCTCCTCGATTCAAGGTTCGTTTGTTGTGAGCTCTCAGTATGCTCACTTCAGAAAGCTACCTTTGTAAATGAGAACAAATAGAATGATCTTGGAGTTCTATAATCGTCCTTTGAGGCGAGATCGAGCCGATTCGAGTATTTTCCGCTCACTCTCGGTGAGGCTGTGGATTCCGTGAGCAGAAATCTTTTCAAGAATTGGATCGACTTTCCGAGTGATGAATTCCTCTTCGGTAAGTGAGGAGGAGTTTTTATTGGACCTCGACACGCGCTTGAGCACGCTGCCGACTTTACTCACTGGGTGAACTTGGCGCACTTTGCTCAGGGAAGGCCTTGATGACATTGCGAAAGACACCTTTTTACCCTCAATTGCGAAATAGACGTATAACAGACCCGCGATGGCTCCGCCAAAATGACCCGCATGAGAAACCCCGCTACCCCGCGATAAGATCAGTCCCAAACCCGCAATCGCCAGGAGAATGAAGAACAGATGTTTCACCTTGATGGTGATAGGGATAGGGAACATTGTTAGGGGTGTATCAGGCCAGAGGCGGGCAAACACCGCAATGAGTCCATACACACCGGCTGAGGCCCCGACCATTAACATTGGGACCGAATTACCGTTCAGACCCCAGGCGATGATGACATGCAAAAGTCCGCCTGCGACTCCTGACAAAAAATAGACTCTGAAAAAACCAGCTTTGCCCTGCGATTCTTCAATACTTCGCCCAAAGAGATACAATGCCCAACAATTAAACAGTAAGTGCAGAAGGCTTCCATGAATGAACTGAAAAGTGATCAATTGCCAAAGAAACCCGCGGGATACACCGATTTGGCTGAGGTAAAAATACTGACCCCATACCGAGTTCACTAGAGATGAACTACTGGGCTGGGTAAAAATTTGAAGCAGGAAGACGCCTGCACAGATGACAATGAGTATCACGACCGCCGAAAACTTTGTTTGGGCATGGTATGGGGACTGCATGTATGGCCGGTCATCTAACATTCTTTTAAAAACTACCCAAACAATCGCTGAAATTCAAGCACCAGACAAAAATCTACCCATAATTCCTCGTGTATGTTTTGAATCTTGGTTTCGATACCCCTCATAGGAAGGTTAATTCCCTCTTACGCATTGCCAAAACAACTAATTTCGGATGTGATGGGTTTCCAGATGAACCAGTCAGATTCCAACAGAAGAAGACCCCCATCCATCGATTCGCTGTTAAGAAAAACCGATTCGTATCCTATTCCGCGTTTACTCCGAAAAAGACTGATTCAGGACCTTCTCCGTGTTTGGCAACAAGAACATTCTTTGCCCGATACCGCCTTTATCGAAGCTGCCATAGGTTCGCATCTTGAACGTATCGAAAAAGGCCATCTGCAACCGGTCATCAACGCAACTGGAGTGGTGCTACATACAAATATGGGAAGAGCCCCATTCCACATGGACCTCTGCGTGCATGTGAATCAAAGTCTGATCGGCTATAACAGTCTGGAACTGGACCTCAACACTGGCAAACGCGGCAAGCGTGGCGCTCTAGTCGAAAAAGCGCTGGCGGTCCTGACCTGTTCTGAATCGGCAACTGTAGTCAACAATTGTGCATCGGCATTGATCCTCATTCTAAGTGCCTGTAAATTAAAGGATCGTCGCGAAGTGCTGGTTTCCAGAAGTGAGCTTGTCCAGATCGGTGGTGGATTCCGCATTCCGGAGATCCTTGAATCAGCTGGGCTACAATTGAAAGAGATCGGAACAACCAACCGCACTCATATCAATGATTACAAGAAATCAATCACTGACGAGACAGCACTCATACTGAAGGTCCATCAAAGCAACTTTTACATGGATGGATTTGTCGAATCAGCTTCGATCAAGGACTTGGCAGAATTAGCCAAAAGCCAGCAAATACCATTTGCAGTCGATTTGGGCAGCGGCGCTTTGATCCACACAGCATCTCATTTTGGGATAGAAGAAGAACCCACTCCGGAATCCATCGTTCAAAAAGGAGCGGACATGGTTTGCTTCAGCGGAGATAAGTTGATGGCAGGCCCTCAAGCAGGCATCATTGTAGGGAAAGAAACATGGATTGAACGCTTGAAATCCAATCCTTTTTTCCGTGCCTTGAGACCAGATAAGATGGTACTGAGTGCTTTGGAATTCACTGTGCAGAAACATCTCGAATCCAAAAACGACCCCGAGTCGCCCAAGCTTCCAGACTTGCCTGCCTATGAATTGCTGAGCCAATCCAGACAAAACCTTAAAGACCGCGCAGACGCCATATTGAAAGCATCCAACTGCAGGACCGTCGACTTGAACATCATTGAAACAGATTCTGAGGTAGGTGGAGGCACCATGCCTCGAACACGCATGGCTTCGATTGCCATTGAGGTGAGTATCCAGAGTATCAAACCGGACACCATTGCCAGATCATTCCGCGAATGCCACCCACCGGTAATCGGCTATGTGCAACAAGGATCATTTCGATTGAATCTTCGCACGATCTTTTCTGATCAGGACGAAACCATCTCCGCATGCATCCAACAAATTGAAGAGAAACTCGTCCTTCGTTCATCAAAAGAAGCATGAACGAAGCCAAACGATCCATTCCATTCATTGTCGCCACGGCCGGACATGTCGATCATGGCAAGAGCGCCCTGGTCAAGACATTGACGCAGGAGGATCCCGACCGCTTACCCGAAGAAAAACGAAGGGGTATCACGATTGATCTCGGATTTGCTCAATGGTTGTTGCGGGATCCAGAAAACCCGTCCACCCAGTATGACCTGGGAATCGTGGATGTGCCCGGTCACGAAGATTTCGTGAAAAATATGATTTCCGGGGTCGGGGGGGTAGATCTTGGTCTTTTGGTCGTCGCAGCAGATGATGGCTGGATGCCACAGACGGAAGAACATTTTCAAATCCTGGAATACCTGGCTGTGCCCAACCTGATCGTGGTCATGACAAAATCGGACCTTGCGGAAGGTGAGGCGGATTTTGTCATGGAAATGATCCGTGAGGAACTGAAGGTAACACGTTTTGAGGAAGCGCCCATCATTGCCACTTCTACCAAAACGCATGAAGGATTCGATGCACTGGGAAAGGCTGTGGCAGACATCTTGAGAGTGCAGCCTGCCCATCTTGATCTTGGCAAACCACGCCTGCCTGTCGATCGCTGTTTTTCAGTCAAGGGCATGGGCACCGTGGTTACCGGCACGCTGATCGGGGCTCCCTTCACCACCGACCAATCCGTTTGCGTTCAACCAGGAAATCTGCGAACGAAAATCAGATCGATTCAGCACCATCATGCGAAGCAGAAGGCAGCCGCACCCGGCATGCGCACAGCTCTCAATTTACCCGGAACCACGCTGCGAAAAGAACACGCGTTTACAAACACATCCGTGGGGCGTGGACAGGTTGTCACCATTGACGGTTTGGGAGAGAACACAACTTGTCTGGATGCCATCATGGAGCGCACCTCACGTTTCGACAAACCCGGTAATCCAATAAACGGTTGCATCAAGAGCGGCACTCGCATCCGAGTGCATATCGGATCAGACAACATTCCAGGCAGGATTCATTTTCCAAATCATGAACCCATGCCTCCTGGAACCCGAACAGCTGCCCGCATCCGGCTTGAGCGCCCCATGTTTGCGGTAGAGGGAGATCGATTCGTACTTCGCGATTGGTCACAGCAAGGAACCCTGGGAGGAGGCCGTATTTGGGATGCGGACAGCTCCCACCGAAAACTGAGTCACCTGGAGCAGCAAACATACCTGAACCATTTGTCCTCAAGCTCAGGAGATGCTCACGACTACCTGAGAGCACGACTCGCAAGAGATCATGGCATTCAACTGGACACATTCGCTGCAAAGGGACAATGGACGGCCAAGCAATTGGCCAGAGAAGCGGCCAAGCTAGTGAAAGCAAAACAGGCCATCAAGCGAAGTGACTGGCTGCTGGATACCCAATGGTGGAACACCAACCTCACCGTCATGGCCAACCATGTGATCCTTTTTCATCAAACACATCCCGACAAGCCGGGAATTCCATTGGAAACACTGCGCAGGGAGTTTGGTAAATTGCTTCCTTCACTGGATCTGTTACCCATGGTGCTGCGTGACCTTGGAAAAGAACACGCGATTGAACAAGCTGGAGAATGCCTCTGCCATCAGAGCCACAGTGTGACTCTGCCCGATCGACTGGCACCTCTCGCTGATCAGATCCTGAAGGAACTCTCCCTGACTCCCAACGAACCTCCAGCCCGAAAACACTACGATACATCTCAAGATGCGGGAGACGCCATTCGATGCCTCATCAGGATGAACAAAGTCGTTGAAATCGGGACGGACCTTCTGGTCCTTCAATCGGTGCACGAGGACTATCTTCGCAAAATTAAAAACCACCTGACCACTCAGGGCCCTTCCTCCGTGAGTTCACTGCGCCAGGTTCTGGAAATCCCTCGACGCATCGCAATCCCTCTGCTGGAAAAGCTCGATAAAGAGGGCCAAACCATACGCGAAGGAGATCTGAGAAAGTGGAAAGCAATTTAAATCCCACGTCTCGAGCGCAATGAAGTTACTTGAAAGAATGCATGAGGAAATCTTTTGTTCATTGCCCGTAGAAAGGATAAGTCTCCTCTAGTCTAGCAGGAACAAGACGGATGGCTTGCCCCCCTTGAGCCGTCATTGACGTCTCAAAGACGGTTCTCGAATCCACACGGTAACGATCGATTCTCACGTGTGTTCTCGTTTTGACCGATGGGTCATCGGAATAAACATGAGCAACATAGGTTTTGCCCTCGGGTAGAAAATGAAACGGCACGGACAAGGTCCGAGGCTCTCCGCTGTTCATGCAACCGACAAACCAATCTTCACCACTCCTTCGAGCCAAAACCGCATAGTCACCAATCGCGCCATGCATGACCTTGGTATCATCCCAAACAGTCGGCACATGATCATAAAATTCCAGTTCCGGCTCATTACCAACCACCCCCTTCTGCCCTCCGGCGCCGCCTTTGCGTCGAGGCGATCCCGGAGGCCTGTCATACCAGTAAAGAAACTGCCAGGGACTATAGAAACAAACGGCCTTGGCCAGCTGATAGGCATGCGAAGCGTCTCGAATCACTCGATCGTCATAATAGCAAAGGGTGTTGTCCCCTGCTCCGGCCAGCATCCGCGTAAACAGTATGGTCAAGGTTTGCTCATTGGAGGGCGCGGTTTCATCACCACCAATGCCTTCCTGAGTCATGAAATTCGGATAGGTGCGGCTGTATCCGGTGGGTCGATATTCGTCATGCACGTCCACCATTAACTGGTGATCTGCAGCTTTCCGGATCGCTTCGTGCAGCCAGGCGGTCGCCTTCTGGGTTCCGACGCTCACAAAACCATACTTCAATCCCTTGATACCCCAATCTCGATACAAAGGTAAAAGCTCGTCGAGCTGTCGTTCCAGGGCCCTGCGGTTGACATATAATAAAATACCGATGTCACGTTCCCTGGCATAACGAATCACTTCCGGTAGATCCAGTGGCCCTGGTGAACGCGCAGGATCCAAAGTCACTGTCCGCGCATCGGAAGCTTCACTGTTTTCCGGTCCATACCACCCAGCATCAAACTCCACATATTGAAGTTGATGCTCCACGGCGAAATCCACGCAGGCCTTACCTCCCTGCGTGGTCAACGTTACCTCTCGGATGACTTTACCGGGGCGAATCCAGGAACAATCCTCAATCGCGTTCGGCGTATTGAGGTTCAAGATCAAATCATTGTTCTCCAGCAATTCACCCGGACTTTGCCCCAGCAGGATCACGCGCCAGGGGCTGACAGCCGGTAGAGAAACGATCACATCGCCACTCAAGTCACTGACGATGGCATGAGGGCGCGTTTCATGTTGACGTAATCTCATCCGCGCATAATCAACCAAACCCGCTTCAGCAATGGCGATGTAACGACCCTCTTGCGTCTTCAAGGTCAATGGCCGTTCCACACCACGCCCCATGGTGTCTATCGTTTTCAAGACATACTTGCCTTGAGCTGAGTACACGCACCAGGCAGCGTGATTATTTTCAAACGCAAATTCCGTAAGCTCTTCGTCAATGTGAATAGCTCCGCTGGTGCCCTGTCGGGGGAGTCGATAACAAAAGGCGACACCCTGATCGTAGCACCGGAAGATGCATTCCAGAATAACGCCACCAGCATCTCTACGTGAAAGCGACACTTTTAACTGATTGTAGTGATCCTGCACCTGACTGCGCTCACCATAAACCGGCTTCCACAGACCGTTGTGTTCAGTGAACTGAGTGGATTGAACGCTTAGATCGTGAGTCAACGCATCGGCACCTGCAAACACCAGACCAAGACGAGAAGGTTTCACAATGCGTTCACCTCGGTAGGACACTTCATAAACAGGACAATGATCCAGATCCCCCAGCGACCTGAGTTCGAAGTTCAATGAAATATTGCCATCCGGCGATGACAGGGAGGCGCCGGAGAGTTCAACTGCAAACCAACCAGGCAGGCAACAAAATAAATACAGTAGCGTTCTCATTTTATTTTTTTTTGAAGAGTAACTGCAATCACTTTTCCTTCAACAGACATTTAAGTTTTCAGCAGCAAGAACACCCGTGTTAAAGACTGCCTTGAGATCAAAGGTTCGAGCGAAACCAGAAGGCTACGCAAAGATGTGCACCCTTCAATGGAGTATCATCTTTTGCTTAACCTTCAAAGCAACCACTCATTGAGGAATCGGATAAAAAAACACCTGCAATCATCCAGGGATGACAACAGGTGCTTTTTGAAAAATTTCGAGATGCTTAATTTAGTTACTGCCTCTCATTTCCGCCTTCCACGCATCCGACTTTTCGGAAATATCACTGTCGTCTTCATAATGTCTTTGCAATTCTGATAGCTGATTTTTCAAATCAAAGCTCAACTGAGCATACTCGTTTCTACCATAGATATTAGTCAACTCATCTGGATCGGTTTCCAAATCATAGAGTTCCCATTCCTCACCGAATTGATAAAAGTGCATTAATTTGTAGCGCTCGGTCCTTATGCCATAATGACGCGGCACCATGTGAACACTCGGATATTCGTAGTAATGGTAGTATATGCTCTTGCGCCAGTTCGCAGGAGTTTTTCCCTGCAGCAGAGGAACGAGTGAGGCACCCTGCATGTCTTCGGGAATGGTAGCTCCGGCCATATCCAGGAAGGTCTGACCGTAATCCAGGTTCTGGATCATCATGGTATTCCGCGAACCGGCCTGAGTCACTCCCGGCCAATACGCAATGAATGGCATCTTCAGTGATTCCTCATACATCCAGCGCTTGTCGTACCATCCGTGATCTCCGATGTAGAACCCCTGATCGGAGCTGTAGATCACGATTGTGTTTTCGTCCAGATCAAGCTCCTTCAACGTATCTCTCAGACGCCCGATACTTTCATCAACTCCCTTGATACAGCGAAGGTAGTTTTTTGCATAGCGCTGGAATTTCCAGCGTACGAGATCCTTGCCTTCCAGGTCTGCCTCATGAAAAGCGGCATCCTTCGGACCGTAAGCGGCTCTCCATTGACGAAGCTGTTCGGTAGACATGCGCTTCATATTGTGCCAGGCGGACCGATCCTGCCGTTTCTGCGAAGGGGGTTGATTGAACTCAGGAGTCAGGTCTACAAACAGGTCATAATTGAGATCCATGTGCCGATCGATTTCCAGTTCCTGAAAACGTGCTGGAGGCGCGTTATCCTCGTATCGGTCAAAGAGCGTTGCAGGCTCTGGAATGTTCACGTCATCATACAAGTTCAAATGACGCAGAGCAGGCATCCAGTTTCTATGTGGGGCCTTGTGCTGGACCATCATTACGAACGGACGATCGGCATCACGTTTTTCCTTGAGCCAATCAACGGCAAGATCGGTGACAACGTCCGTGCAATACCCATCAACACGGCGGCGTCCGTTTGGAAAAATCATATCAGGATTGTAATAAAGCCCTTGCCCTGGAAGCACAGCCCAGTCATCAAATCCTTGAGGACGCCCCTTGAGGTGACTCTTGCCGTAAAGAGCAGTTTGATAGCCAGATCCGCGAAGGATCTTGGGGAAAATCTGCTGATTCCAGTCGAAGCTGTTCCCATTGTTCATGAATCCGTTCTTGTGACTGTGTTTGCCTGACAGAATCACGGCTCGACTCGGACCACAGATGGAATTGGAACAAAAGCTGTTTTCAAAAAGCATCCCTTGAGATGCAAGCTGATCGATATTTGGCGTGGGGTTGACCGATTTCAACCAACCATTGTAGGCACCAATGGCATGAGGGGCGTGATCATCAGTGAATACAAAAAGAATATTGGGACGCTTGTCCTGAGCCTGTGAAAGGCAGATAAACAACGTCAAAAACAGAAGTATGTACGGATTTTTATTTTTCATGATATGACAAAATGTTTGGAGGATTATTACCATTACTCCTTGAAAAAGCGATTCCAACTTTTTTAAGGAGTATATTTCATTTTGATGGCTTGGGATGATCCCATTTTTATGCAGATTTTTCTGGATGATTTCTCTATCGGGGTTTTTGGCAACCATGGAGAAACGGTCCTGTCCGAGCGCATCTTCCCCTCGCCTGACAATATCTCGATAGAATATTTCCCCAAGGGAGGTGATTCAAAATTCAGCTCACCGAGGGCCTGGAACCTGAAATCCATCTGGCACCCGTAAAAAGTCTGAAGGATCATTCAGACAGCAATCAAGCCATCTGGGCAAGCTCTTCCTCCACTTCGACAATTTCTCGAATCTGCACCAGGAACCAGGGATCGATCATCGTGAGCTTGTGGATTTCTTCCATGGTAAAACCTGCTCGGTAAGCATGACGGATGAAGAAGATACGTTCCGCGTTGGGGACACTCAGCTTCTGCGTGATGACCTCACGCGGCAGGATATCCAGATCTCCATAAGTGTTTTCTCCGAGGCGCCATGGTTTGCCGTCGCCCCCCAGACCTGCACGCCCAATTTCCATTGATCTCAAGCATTTTTGGAGTGACTCCTTGAATGTTCGGCCAATCGCCATCGCTTCTCCAACGGATTTCATCTGAGTCGTGAGCGTCGGATCAGCTTGCGGAAATTTCTCGAATGTAAATCGAGGTATCTTGGTAACGACGTAATCAATAGTTGGCTCGAAACTCGCCGGCGTTACACGCGTGATATCATTTCTGATTTCGTCGAGGGTGTAACCAACAGCCAGTTTGGCCGCAATTTTGGCGATGGGAAAACCTGTTGCCTTGGAAGCAAGAGCAGAGGATCTTGAAACGCGAGGATTCATTTCAATGACCACCAAGCGACCATTCTTTGGATTGACCGCGAACTGAATATTGGATCCACCCGTTTCCACCCCGATCTCACGGATCACGGCAAAGGAAGCATCCCGCATGATCTGATATTCCTTGTCCGTTAAAGTCTGTGTAGGCGCCACCGTAATGGAGTCACCCGTGTGCACGCCCATGGGATCAAAGTTCTCAATGCCACAGATGATCACGCAATTATCTGCATGATCCCGCATGACTTCCATTTCGAACTCCTTCCATCCAAGGAGTGATTCCTCGATCAGGATTTCAGAGACTGGAGATAACTCACAGCCTCGCTTGCAGATTGTCTCATATTCGCCCCAGTTGTAGGCGATGCCGCCGCCTGATCCCCCCAGCGTGTAAGCGGGGCGGATGATGAGAGGGAATTTACCAATATCTTTGGCGATCGCTTCGGATTCCTCCCAGTTGTGAGCGACTCCACTGACGGCAACATCCAGTCCAATTTTCAGCATGGCCTCCTTGAAAGCCTGACGGTCCTCGCCTTTTTCAATGGCGTCGGGCTGCGCACCGATCAATTCGATCTCGAGCTTGTCCAGCATGCCGCTTCGATGCATGTCCATCGCCAGGTTCAAAGCAGTTTGCCCCCCAAGCGTTGGAAGGATGACTAACTTTCCTTCCGCCCCCATGTCTTTCATGATCTGTTGCTCCAGCTCAATGATTTTAACCACTGTTTCGGGGTTGATGGGTTCAATATAAGTGCGATCCGCAAATTCGGGATCCGTCATGATCGTCGCTGGATTCGAATTCAGCAACACCACACGAAACCCTTCCTCTTTCAAGGCTTTGCAGGCTTGAGTGCCTGAATAGTCAAATTCGCAGGCTTGCCCAATGACAATGGGGCCTGCACCAATGATCAACACTGAATGAATGTCCGTTCTTTTCGGCATACGACCTACAATTAAAAGCAGAACTCAAACTTTGTCAGTCATTTTCTATTCATTTCCTTGATGATGTTCGGTAGGTTTCATTGATTCACCCAACCCAAGAAATCGCCATGAACAGAAGAAATGCATTGAAAGGTTTGGGCATGGGCGCATTTGGAGCACTTGGCTTTAATGCCTCGGCACCCAATGCCTGTGCCGACCAGATTCAGAACGCCTCCAAAGGTCTCGAACCCTTGAAAATCACCAAAGTAAGAGCCATCACGACAAGCCCAATGAGCGCTCGACTGGTCATCATCAAAGTAGAAACCAATGAACCTGGTCTCTACGGACTTGGTTGCGGCACCTACAACCAACGGCCTCTGACCGTCGTCACGGCAGTCAATGAGTATCTGGATGAATTTGCAAGAGGCAGGGATGTCGATGACATTGAAGATATGTGGCAGAACGCCTATACCAGCTCCTACTGGCGAAACGGGCCTGTTTTGAACAACGCACTGAGCGGGCTCGACATGGCACTGTGGGATATCAAGGGCAAACGAGCCAATATGCCCGTTTACCAGCTTCTGGGAGGCAGATCCCGCTTTGCGGTGGATTGCTATTCGCATGCCAGCGGACGTGATTTCAAGGAATTGGAGGACAGTGTCAAATCCAAGATGGAAGAAGGCTATCGGCATATCCGCATTCAACTGGGTGGATATGGCTCGACGCACCTCTCCACGGAACCGCATTATAAGAAGGGAGGTTTTGGGTTGGATTCGGATGGACACATGGATTCGTTGCCTTACCTGCGCGCCACGCCCAAAATGTTCGAACATATCCGATCGACATGTGGAGAGGCGATTGAATTGCTGCACGATGTTCATGAACGCATTGAACCCATTGAAGCGATTGGTCTGCTCAAGGAACTCGAGCAATACCGCCCCTTTTTCATCGAAGATCCATTGGCACCTGAGCAAAACGGTTATTTCAAAAACCTGCGCGCCCAAACCAGTGTCCCCATTGCCATGGGTGAACTTTTCAATAATCCTCATGAATGGGTTGACCTCATCACGGATCGACTGATTGATTTTATTCGCGTTCATATCACACAAGTCGGTGGTTTCACTCCAGCCCGAAAACTCGCCACTTTGGGAGAATGGTTCGGAGTGCGCACTGCCTGGCATGGTCCCGGTGACTTGTCACCGGTGGGTCATGCCGCCAATGCGCATCTGGACATGAACATCCATAACTTCGGTATTCAGGAAAGTGTGCACTTCAATGAGGCCATGCGCGAAGTTTTCCCCGGTGCACCCACCATGAAAAAGGGCTACATGCACGTCAACGACGCGCCCGGATTTGGAATCGACATCAACGAAAAAGCGGCAGCAAAATATCCCTACCCGGATCACCCCGGATATTGGACGCCCGTCAGGAGAAGGGACGGAACAGCCGTGAGGCCCTGAGCGATTTCCCATGACACACAATTTAGCTCTTTCCATCCGTCTGATCTTCTTGCTTGCCTCACTCTCGTTATGGCATGGGCTCAACGCGGAATGGAACCGTCACACGATCGACGATACTTCGAAGGGTGCAGACGGAGTACGCCTCAAGGACGTCAATGGGGACGGTTTGATGGATATCGCAACGGGATGGGAGGAAGGGGGGCTGGTCCGTATTTATCTGAACCCCGGCAAAGACGAGGTGCATTCGCCCTGGCCATCTGTCACCGTGGGACAAGTCAAATCCCCAGAGGATGCTGTCTTCGCCGACATGGACCGGGATGGCATCATGGATGTCGTGAGTGCCTGCGAAGGAAAAACAAGATCGGTTTTTGTGCACTGGGCGCCAAAGAACAAACATGATTATCTGAATGCATCGAAATGGGAAACCGAAGCCATTCCGAGTCTGAGGAAAGAGTCCATGTGGATGTTCTGCCAACCGGCACGGATTGACAACAATAGGTCGATCGATCTGATCGTGGGATCCAAGGGGGAAAAGGCATCGGTAGGATGGCTGGAAGCTCCCCGTGAAGGTCGTGTATTGGAGGATTGGCAATGGCACCCACTTTACGAAGCGGGCTGGATCATGAGTATCATGGCATTCGATGCTGACCATGATGGAGACCAGGACATCCTCATTTCGGATCGAAGGAAGTCCAAAAGCGGTGTGGTGCTTCTGGAAAATCCGCATGACAATGTTCAGGGAAAGCGACCTCTGACATGGAAGGAACACCGTGTCGGCCCCACGGGTAGTGAAGTGTTGTTCATCGATTATTCGCAACCGACGCAGGAATCCAATATGACTGTCTGGGCAGCCGTGAAACCCAATATCATCTGGCAACTGAAGTCCGGTCATCCTTTCAGCGAAACGTGGGAACAGGAAATCTTTCAAATGCCCGATTGGATGAGTCGATCCAAAGCAGTGCGCCATGGAGACCTGAACATGGATGGCCACACGGATCTCGTCGTGAATTGCGAAGGGGCTGAAGGAGGGAAATCCGGCATGGCTTGGTTCACACCAACATCCTCAAGGAATGGAAGCAAAACAAAGCCCACTTTTCATGACATCGCAGGACCACATGGCATCAAGTTCGATCGCATCGAATTGCTGGATCTGGACATGGATGGAGATCTCGATGTCATGACATGTGAAGAACGTGAAAATTTGGGGGTTGTCTGGTACGAGAACCCTCTTTATTGATACTGTGTATTTGGGTACCTCCTTCCACCGTATTTCACTTGCCATTCAAGCGAAATACGGTGGCAACCATAAACAGAGGGAGGAAAACAATGAGTAACTGGAGTCTTTCGGTGCAGGTTCGGGAAAACAATCCCGACCATCATTTCTTCAATAACCATGGCACCTGGTGGTGCCACTTTTGGACGATCGCTAATGGTATTCGACAAAAGCTTTTAAGCGTTAATCTGCAAACTTCTTCTCGAAGTGAGGCGAGAGTTTAACGCAACAACCTTCTTCAAGAAGAATAACGCACACATATGGCGCACAAATTAAAGGGGGGATTCATGTCTGAGGAACCTAAGAAGACCTTGAGAAATGTTTATCGTGATCTTGGATCCGAGATGGGAACTCCGCAATACCCTAAACGTTTCTCACTATCCAATTTTATCTTTTGCGTTTATATATATGTATTGCAACGTATTTTGTGCCTTTGAGTTGACAATTTAGTTAATTATTTCTTTCGAACTGGACAGGTGATTGGTAGCCAATTAAGGAATGTTTCCGTTGGATGTTATCATATTCATCGGTGTATTCAAACAGTACGATGCGAGCATCTTCATGGGATTCAAATACGCCCCCTTGCAAAAGTTCCTTTTTAAAAGTCTCAATGAAGAATTCACTTCAGGCTTTGTCATGAGTATTGTCCTTGCGAGGCTACCTCATTTATCGACCTTTCAACTGAATTTCGAATTTGACCCTTTGGTAAAACTGCACAAAATGAAAGGGTCATGTGTTTCAGTTCTTCATCCGTTCGCGCCCCACAAAGAAAAGTTTCTTTTCTGTTCCAGAGTCTTTTCTTTATCATGATATTAGGCGTTGGCCCAATCATGGCCACCTCCTCAAAGGAACAGGACTTTGACAAACCCGTGAGTTTGGCATGGGTGCCTGATGATCAATCGCTGTGGGCCGTTACCCAGCATGGGCGCAATATACTAAGTCTGGATCCGGATTCGAAATCTGTGAAACTTGTTTTTCAAAGCGAGGGACCGCTTTGCGACTTACATCTCATTCCCGGCACTTCCAGACTTGTTGCGCTTCAATACAAGCCCGGGCGAGCCTTTCTTTTTGAAGGAACCTCCTCCACCACAGCCCCAGACATTTCTACTGTGGACCTTCCCGACCATGCCGTGGATATCACTAGTTCGCATCATGGAAAATACCTCTATGTCCTGCATCACTGGAATCACAGGGTTTCCATACTTGAACGAAGCGATGCCCATGGGACGCGTTCTTCAAGCCAATACACATTGAAAAGTGAAGTACAACTTCCCTTTGCTCCCTGGAATCAGATCATCTTGCCTGATTTAAAAACATGGGTCATCACTTCTGCCTTCGCCGGTAAAATGTGCATACTGAATCTCCAGACAGGTCGTATCCAAAACACCCTCAAGAGCCCTGTTCACAACATCCGAGACCTTGCCTTGAGCCCGGATCAAAATACCCTTTGGATGGCGCATCAGCTCCTGCACCCCGATGCCACTACATTGCGCGGGGATATTCAGTGGGGGTTCTTGATGGAAAACAAGATCAGTGGATTTCCGTTGAACGATTTAGCCGTCCGATTCACGCATCAGAATGCCGTCCAGCCCATGGGGCAATTGGAACGCCCCGGAAATGCTGCAGGGGATCCTGAAGCTGTTTTGTGGACGGATCATGGAGAGCTTTTGGTCGCATTGGCTGGCGTCGGTGAAGTCGCAATATTGTATGAGGATTCTACCACAAGCGCTCGATTAGGCGTCGGGAGGCGTCCTTGCGCCATCGCTTATGACCCGGCACACAGGCGCGCTTTTGTTGCGAACAGCTTGTCCGACTCCGTTACAATCATCCATCTTGCACCAAAACCCAGAACGACAGGAATCATCAGGTTGGGCCCTCGCAAGCAGATGAACCAGATTGCCAGAGGGGAGCGGCTGTTTTACGACGCGCACCAGTCTTTTCACGGTTGGTTCAGTTGCCATAGTTGTCATACAGAGGGTCATGCAAATGGAAGGCTGAACGACAATGCCGCGGATGGAGGTTTCGGAGCTCCAAAGAAAGTGCTCTCGCTTCTGGGTGTCGTCGACACTGCTCCGTGGAGCTGGCTGGGAGAGCGCAATGATCTCATGCATTCGATTCACGAATCGATCGAAACAACCATGGGTGAAGTCAGCACTCGAGAAAAGACTGAAGCCTTGCATGCCTTTATGAAAACACTCGCTCCCGCCCCTGCACTGCGCAAGTCGCTCACCGAGCTAGAGCGAGCAAAGGGCATGAGTATTTTCGAAAAAATGCGTTGTGATGAATGCCACTCCCCTCCGCATTTTACCGATCCCGAATCCTACGACGTAGGGCTCACGGATGAAGTCGGCCATACACATTTCAATCCCCCCTCCCTGTTGGGGGTATCACAAAGAACACAATGGCTTCATGACGGCCGGGCCAAGTCCCTGCGGAGCGTCTTTGAAGAACATCGTCACATGATCAGGGAAGACCTCTCTGACCTTGATCTGAGCAACTTGCTGCGGTTTTTGGAATCACTGTAGAGAATCAGGAAAACGATCAACTTTATGAAACCTGAGGAGCGAAACTGAAATTTGGATCCATGAGCCCCCCGGAGCCATGCAGGTTTGTTGGAAATCTGGGACATGTTTGAATCAACGGATCTGATTTAACTGGGTCGGCGGACTCAAACAGATTGGACGCAAGGAAGTTGTTTTTTTTTCAATTTCAATTTATCTTGGGACTCGTGCTGATCTTATTTCGCCTTTAAAAACTAGATCTTCGCTATTATTTGATATTTCAATATTTATTTATGAAACAAAGACTGACTATCACGTTTTTACTTTGCATGCTTTTTTCAGCCATTGCTTGCAAGCGAGGGGCAAAACTTACCGTGATCAACGACTCCAAAGCAAAGCTGGATAATGTCGTTGCCAGTGGTAGCGGGTTCACTCAGCCTTTGGGCTCGATTCCACCTGAGGGTAAACGCCATGCTACAATCCAACCTACGGGTGAATCATCCCTGAAGCTTGAATTTGATGCCGATGGCAAACATTTTTCAAGCGAACCGAGTGGCTATTTCGAAGCGAACGGGCATTATAAGATAACCGCGACAGTCGAGCCTGATTTCTCCGTTACGGTGAAAGACTTTTAATTCCACCTCCAAGAGTTCCATGCCAATAAAATCCAATGAGTCAGATAAATTGACTTCAAAAAACAGAAAGAGCCCAGTAACTCTGAATCATTTATGAAACAAAAAAAGTGATTTCAGCACCGCAAAATAACACTCATATCGTATATCCATTTAACCCAAGTTTTTTCCATTACCCAATATTGCATCTAAAAAGGGTCTTGGTGTTGTTGGATCGCTAATCCGTTGACCATTGATTGGTAGAAGTTTAACTTTTGATCTTGTCAGTCATCTGAAGAAAGTTCTCAAACGTCTGAATCCCATATTTTCTATGAATCATGCATCAATGAAGAAAATCATGCATTGGGTCCTGACCGGATGGATTATCGCACTGGGCACGGGATGCTCAGGATTTCATCGCGCGTGGAGACAGGAGGCAACAACAAATCCAGGCTATCCACCATCCATGATCGAAGGCGCATGGGAGGGTGAATGGATCAGTGATTCCAACGGACATCATGGGCGGCTTCGCTGTCTCCTCACCGAGAACGAAGACGGCACTTATACGACCTGGTATCATGCGAAATATCTGAAATTCCTGGGCTTTGCATATGCCGTCGAAGTAAATTCCAATCCATCCGACAAAGGATACTCATTGAGTGGACAAGCTGATTTGGGAAAACTGGCAGGTGGCATGTATCATTACGAGGGAACGATTTCTGACGGACATTTCAAGGCCACCTATGAATCAAAATATGACGATGGCACATTCAGAATGACTCGTCCCCTGACAGACCCTTGACTCGAAAAACGAAACGTGCATACCAAAGGCATGTTCTCGCAGGAATGAAAATATCTTTTGATTGAAAGAACAATGAGTAGCCCCGGTCAGATCAAGGATTCACAATCGATGTCAATGGGAGGGGCGGGAAATCAATCGATTGCTTTGCATGATCATATCAGACTTCCATCAAGACAATAGAAGCCATGTCTGCATGAAGGATCATTTGATTCACATCTGTCGCTGACGCTGATAACGATTGATTGAAGCCTCTGTTTATTGACTGTTCATTGATCCATCAACTGATAATGTTTCTGGATGAAATCTCGATCCTCACCTTCGATGAGTGGATTCACGCTGATCGAATTGCTCGTTGTGATCGCGATCATTGCCATCCTTGCAGGCATGCTTTTACCCGCCCTGTCCAATGCGAAAAAACAGGCTCACAAGGCGAGCTGCGCCAGTAATCAGCACCAGATCTCACTCGCCTACATGATGTATGTGGACGACAACGACGATTGGTATCCACTCACCCCAGGCATTGCATCAGTTGGAGGCATCACCGGCACGAATCGCGGTAACAACGTGGTCAGGGGAGATATTCCGGCGGAGGAGCGTCCGCTCAACCCTTATGCAACCACTCAGGTTTTCCGCTGTCCTGCTGACAAAGGTGATTCGTTACAGAAAGTTAACAACGTCTTCTTTTCACTTGGGAACAGTTATCGGGGTGCCTGGTGGAATGCCTTTCGTGTCAAACGTGTACTGGGACTTTCTTCCTATAAACAAGGCGATCCAGAAGCCACCCCCATTAAAGGAAGTGAAGTAGCCCTCAAACCGACCACCAAAATTATCCAGGGGGATTGGCATTGGCACGGGAACAGAGGTGTCACCGATAAACGAAGTATCTGGCACAATTTCAAAGGTCAGACTCGTTACAACATGACCTTCGCTGACGGACATGTGGAAATCGTCCATTGGCCGGAAGAATTCCTCGACTGGGTTCATATCAAACCCGATATCGATTGGGAATGGTGGTGAGCAAAGTAGCCCGACTGCATGAAAGAATGGAACCTGCCTCAAGTTTTCACCATCAAATCCTGCAGCGATTTGGCACAGAGTCGTGCGAACGCCGAGTCATTGATTTCTGCATCCATCTCGACAACTTTGATCTCTTTCCGCAAATGCATGCGGATGGCATCGAATAGAGCTTGATCTGCATCAACATCATGAAAAGGGTTACCCGCAGCGCTGATCACACTCAATGCTTTTAACGGAAGCAGCACGGTCACCGGCGCTGTGTAATCATTGATTTTTCCTGCGAGGATACGTCCGAGTTCACGGCACTCTTCCGGGTTCGTGCGCATGAGAGTGACTTGCGGGTTATGGTGATAAAAACTCCTCTCAGCAAATTTTGCAGGTACGGTATCCGGCTCACCAAAATTAACCATGTCCAAACACCCCGGGACGATAATCGTCGGCACGCCCGCTTTGCCTGCCGCTTCATGACGATGCGGTCCCGCCGCCAAAACACCGCCCACTAACTCATCTGCCCATTCGGTTGCAGTAATATCGAGCACTCCTGCAACCATCCCGCTTTCAATCAATGATTCCATGCAACGTCCCCCGGTGCCAGTGGAATGAAAAACGAGCACCTCATAACCGCACTTTTCAAGTACTTGCTTGGCGGTTCCTACGCACTCGGTAGTGTTACCGAACATGCTGGCAACGATGATCGGCTTGTCCTCGACTGAACTGATCTGAATATCCACCATGCCGCAAATAGCAGCTGCACCCTGCGAAAAAAGAGTTCTGGAAATTTTGTTCAAACCAGCAACATCCACAATGCTAGGCATCATCACAATATCCTTGGAACCGACGTAGTGAGCAGTGTATCCACTGGCCAATGTGGATATCATCAACTTTGGAAAACCAATGGGCAGAGCTCGCATGGCTGCCGTTGCAATCGCAGTTCCCCCCCCGCCCCCCAGTGAAATGACGCCCTTGATACGCCCTTCCTTGTGCAGTTGTTCAAGAAAGACCGGAGCTGCCTTCACCATGGCCGCAACACATTTACCTCGGTCTTTACTGGAGGAAATGGATGCCATATCCAGACCCGCAGCAGAAGCCACGACCTCTCGTTTGATGTCGTGATCAATACTGGCTGGAAATCCCGTACCAACATCAATCAGCAAGGCGTCATGCCCTCGACGCCTGATCTCATCCGCGATGAAAGTATGTTCAACTCCTTTGGTATCGAGAGTTCCAAGAACTGCAATGGTTGCCATGATAAGTGGGATAATCCGTTATTAGATCAGAACCTTATTCATTCATTCAGTCTGATTCATCGAAATGAAAATTTTCAGCTGCGGGTGATTTCAATGCTTTAAATTTGCGCGTCAGTTGAGTCAATGACTCCTCTACCGCCATCCGTTCCAATGAGCTGGCCCCCACAAAACCAAGTACGTCGGTGTGCTGAAGAATCCTGTCAACATCGTCTGGGGTATTGATGGGACCACCATGCGCCAGAAAGAGAACATCCTTGCGGACGGTGCGCACCGCTTGAATGATTTCTCGAGTTCGTTGAATGGCAAAATCCCAGTTCACAACCGCGCTTGAAACCCCAATCGAGCCTCCCACCGTGGTTCCCACATGCACGATAATGGCATCGGCTCCAGCTTGAGCCATTTCGACCGCCTCCTCTGGTGTGGCCACATAGACGATGGAAAACAAATCCATCCGACGGGCGAGCGCCACCATTTCAAACTCTTTCTTCACACTCATGCCCGTTTCCTCAAGTACACCTCGAAATTGCCCATCGACAATAGTATGCGTCGGAAAATTATTCACCCCTGAGAAACCCATGTCTTTGACCTGAAGCAACCAATGCCACATCCGACGACGTGGATCGGTCGCATG
The DNA here is from genome assembly GCA_000383715.1 of Verrucomicrobia bacterium SCGC AAA164-E04. Taxonomy (GTDB): domain Bacteria; phylum Verrucomicrobiota; class Verrucomicrobiia; order Limisphaerales; family AAA164-E04; genus AAA164-E04. The sequence continues at coordinate 250,984 of KB911838.1, read as the reverse complement.
CACCCCGCAGATCACTGGCACCTCTTCCACCACAGGCAATACTTCAAACTCCCCAATCTCCATGGCCACCGCATTGGCATCCCCATAAGCCATGAGCCCACTGGTGGAACCATGGCCCATCATGCGAAAGCGTCCGGAATTATAAATGATGATCAAATCACCCCCACCTCTCTCAATAAACTTGGCAGAGATCCCGGTCCCCGCACCAGCAGCAATGATGGCATTCCCTTCCTTGACGGTTTCATGAAGGCGTTCAATAACTTCCTTGCGTGTGTAAGGATTCCCCTTACCTGTCCATGGGTTTGGCATAATTCAAAAATAATGGAGCATGATTAAGTTTTCCTGATCGAAAATACGGATAAAACACTTCCGATACTATACCCGATTTCGGCCAGCTTATTCTGGAACCTTTTTAAGAAATCCATCATACGGAAAAAGCTATTCCAACGGTATGCATTTTCATGATGCAAAGAAGCTTGCTACATAAAAGATCAGCGGTGCACACATTGGAATCGGTTGCTACCAGTGTCCAACTATTCGAAGTTCCGTAAAGGGTTGTTTAGACGAGCGCCGAATAAAGACCATTACCAAGGTTTCTTGCAGACAAAAACTTTCACACGTATCAAAACCTCCACCCCGAAAGTTTAATCCGACTGCTGATATGAGCCCTGAGGAGCAAATAGTCATGAAGAAAGCAACAGCTTGATCGCAAGTCCTGCAGCTGAAAAACCAAAGCTGCCAGTTACGTGGGTCACGCTCCCATAACCCTCAGCACATCCCAGGTACCCTGGACGATCCGATTTTAAATCAGCTTCACAAGCATCCTCCAGATCCCAGGGACCTCGGGCAGGTTCAGGGGAGAAGACACAGGGTATGCCAAATTTCTTACCTCTTGGAAAGGCGTATTCGGTTCTCAGTTGCTTCCGTACTTTCTGAAGCAATCGATCATGATGCACCTGACTCAGGTCCGCAGTTACAATTTGAAAAGGATCCATTCGCCCCCCGGCAGCGCCTGTGCTGACAATGGGTAAACCGGCTTGCTTAGCCATGTTCAACAAAAGACACTTGGCATTCAATCGATCAATAGCATCTACCACTACGTCATAGCGCTCATCAAATATTGCATTTGAGGTCGCTTGAGTGAAAAACACGGATTGCGGCTGCACGATGCAATCCGGTGAAATCAAACGGATTCGCCGAGCCATGGATTCGACTTTCAATTGCCCCACTTCCCCATCCAAAGCGTGCACCTGCCGATTGACGTTGGTCACGCAAACCTCATCCATATCCACCAGTGTTAACTTCCCTATTCCTGTGCGGGCAAGTGATTCCGCCGTCCAGGAACCTACACCACCAATCCCAATAATGCATACGTGTGCATCGCGAATTTTCTGAGAAGCGCTTTTCCCGCATAAACGTTCAATACCTCCAAATCTTTGATCCCAGGCATTCATCATGTTATTTCATTCTGTGGAGCATCTCTCAGCACTTGAGTGGAAGGTGGTAAGTCTTTCATTTCTATCTCGGTATGACGTGAAAGTTTGAGCATGCGTTCACCGCTGGGACGAATGGATCTCTCATAACTACCGACTGCTTTGTTGTAAGCTCCCGAAGCAGTGTCAAGCCCAGTTCGTATCTTTTCCAAATGTTCAACAAAGACAGCAATACGTTTGTAAAGTTCCTCAGCAGCTGAAGCGATAGCTTGAGCATTTTCTGTCTGGGCATGTTGCTTCCAACTCACACTGACTGATCTAAGCAACGCAATGAGTGAGGCCGGTGTCGCTATGAGGATTTTACGTTCTGCCGCCCATACAATAAGGTCTTGATCAGCCTCCAAAGCAGCACTGAACAACGATTCTGCAGGCAAAAACAAAACGACATAATCCAATGCATTGGGAAATTGACCGGGGTAGTCCCGACGTGCTAATTCCCGAATGGTTAATTTTAATTTGGTAACATGATTTGAAAGCACTTCAGACCTTTTGGCCGGATCAGCTTCATCTATCTGATCCACAAATTCCAGATCAGGTACCTTAGCATCTACAACAATCATTCTGTCACCGGGTAAACTAACGATCATGTCCGGCTTGGAATCTCCCGATTGAACCTGCTCCACAAAATCACAATGGGCGCTCATACCCGCAGCTTCGACAACCCGTCTCAGGGTCTCCTCACCCCATCGTCCACGCGCTTGATTGGAACTTAATATGCGTCTGAGTTGCAGTGTTTCCTGGGATAGGCTCTGGCTTTGATTTGTTAATATTTCCAGGTGGTTTTTGAGTTCCCCAAAAGTTTTGGAGCGGTCTTGTTCGCTTTTCGTGAGTTGTTGGCGATAAATCTTTAACTGCTCCTCAAGTGGTTTAATCAAGCCAGCCACTGCCTCTTGCCGCTTGGACAAATCTCCTTTGGCCGTCTCCTGAAAGGTTGCAAAAGACTCTTTGGCCAGTTGGAGAAAGGCAGGATGTGATTCTTTCAGCGCATCGATACTCAGCACCTTAAACGAGTCCTTGAGTTCTCGAAGCGCCTTTGCGTGTTCTTCCCTCATTCGCTGAAAATTCTGTTCATACAATCGCAGTTGATCCGATTGATATTTCTCGGCAGATTCCAATCGAGCCTCAGCGGTTGATCTGGCAGATCGTTGGGCTTCGAGTTCCTCTCGAAGTGCCTTTATGACCGTCTCCTGTTGCTCAAGCTGACTGCGTAACTCGTTTTCAAGTCGAAGTGCGACCTGGTTCTGACGCGAGGCAGTGAACCAATACGAAAGCAACCAGCCAGTCAACCCACCGACCAGTAGTCCAATCATTAAGTAAGCCCAATCCGCCATGGTTTAATAGTGAGCAATAGCTTCAATTTCGACCCGGGCGCCCATCGGAAGCGCCGCAACCTGAACGGTTGATCTTGAAGGATAATCATGCGTAAAAAAGTCAGCATAAATTTTATTCAACTTGGCAAACTCTGAGAGATCGATCATGAAAATGGTCGTCTTGACTACATGGGCTAAATCAAGCCCTTCACTCTCTAACAGGATACGCAAATTTTCCAACACGCGCGTGGTCTGTACGACAATATCATCAACAACAATCTGATTTGTCATGGGGTCAAGTGGAATCTGGCCTGCAGTAAAAAGCAAATCCCCTATTCTTGTAGCATGATTATAGGGTCCAATGGCTTTAGGCGAAGCTTCAGGTGAAAATGTCTTTTTTTCCATGATCGTTCTAAAGACTAACATCAGCTCCCTACCAAAGAAACTCAAATCCAAGCTACATGAGGTATTCAGGTAGTTACTCGAATCGTAAAATAAATATGAAAGGACATTTGTTAATGGTGGTTTTTTGTGACCATAAAAAATCAAAACCAACAGCACTCATCCGAGCGCAATATTTTCAAACGCTCCAAGGCAAAACAACGAATCCAAACTCCATCAAACGAACAGTAGCCCTGACTTTTCATACAAGCAATTTCCTCTATGTCTTGTATTCCATTTTCCATTGATTCGTTTGCATAACTTCAAACCATTTATAGAATAAAAAAGGCCGGGCAAATGAATGCCCGGCCGTGATTAAGATGTAAATACTATTGAGAGTAATGCTTACTCAGCAATGTAGAACTCAGCAGCTTTGGTAGGCTCAACAGAGTAAGGAGATGATGCACCACCTACAGCATTGAAAGGTCCTGTGACACTTTCAGAACTCTTCAGAGTTCCGCTGTATTCGATGACAACATTACCTTCGCTCAAGCCAACAGAAGCAATTGAACCGCCAGTGCTTGGAAGCGCAACATCTGTTGGGGTTCCTGAGCGTGAACGGAATGCTTTCAGTGCGTTGCTGTCGGAATCATTGATCAACCAACGGCTTGCTCCATCAGTAGTGGACCACTCGAGGTTAGCGCCACCGCCACCTTCGTACCAGATGGCACGAATTGGGTAGACACCCGCTTCGATGACTGCGAATCCGAATCGTGAATCAGAAGCACCACGACCACCGTTGAACACACCAAGTTCCATACCTGCTGCATCGCCAGCACCGTGAGTTTCGGTGACACGGAAGCCATCATCTGAGTTGAAGATCATCTGGTAGTAACCAGCTGACGGGAACTCGATGTAGGCCAAGATTTCAGCAGACATAGCGTCTGTGCTGTCAGTCAATCCAGGAATACCTGGAATTGGATCGTCGACACGGTCTGTGGATGATCCATCACCGCTGTCGCGGAACACACCTTGAGCAAGGCCATCTTGATCCATGTTGATCAGGTCGACATTGAAAAGGACACCAGGACCATCAGAAGTTTCGCTACCAGCAGGGTCAGCAACGTTTTCTTCACCGTCTGCCCATGTTCCAGCTAGTTGAGCTTCTGCATCAGCAGTGCTGTTACCACGGCTCGTGGCTGTCTGGAAGATACGGAACTCAAAACCGGAATCGCTACCAGATCCAACATCGGTTCTGCCTTTGCTGAGCGTAGGATAATCTTGAGCAGTGAATGTCCATTCAACAGTGCGCTCATTACCACCAGCGGTGTAGCTCAAACTAGCAGTGATTTCCTGTGCAGGACTCCAGAGAGCGCCGTCACGATCAATAGTCACGGTGGTTACACCACCCGATTTGCTTGCAGCGCCAGTTTCACCGGAGCTGAGTGACAAACTGACTGATCCTGCGTCCACTTTGGATGCAGCGTCTTCGATGGTCACAACAACATTGCTGTTAGGAGTGACGCCTTCAACTCCGTTACCGGGACTAGCAGAAGTGACACGTGCTGGGACGTTAGGCAAGGTAGCATAAGTTTGGATACCACCATTGGCAGTGTCGTTCAACAGTGCCTTGTTAGGAGTAATGGTGAACCATTCGAAGTTAGCACCACCGCCACCTTCGTACCACAAGCTTTGCATGGCGTAATCACCAGCTGCTTCGAAGTAAACAGTGTATTCGGTTGTGCTAGCACCACGACCACCGCTGAATTCGCCAACGGGAATCTGAGAAGCAGAGTCATTACCAACAGTGGTCAAGAAACCATCATCAGAATTGAATCCGAATGTGTAGAAACCGGCTTCAGGGATACGAGCAACGGTCTGGATGAAACCAGTGATGTTGTCCGTGCTGTCAGTGAATCCAGGAATACCAGGAATGTAATCATCAGGAACATCCATTGAGTCTCCGTTGCCGGAATCGCGGAATTCACCTTGTGGGACTCCGTCCTGATCGAAGTTGATCAAGTCAACGGTCCAGGTGTAATCATCAGACTGGAAGTCATCAGCAACGTTCTCGCTGTCGTCTGCCAAGTGGTCAAGGCGAGTTTGAGTATCGTTACCAAGGCCACCGTCATTTTGTTTGATGAATAAGAGGAAACCTTTGGTTCCGGTGTCTACGCCCTCAAGAGCTAGATCAGCAGGAATCATGGAGTATGACTGAGCTGTGAACGAAGCTGTCACATTTGCACTACGGCCGTCGTTGCCAGAGGCAGTCACGTCAACGGTGTGCTCTGATCCAGATGCGAACATTGTTTCACCAACGTATGTTGTGTGTGTGAATTCGCCATCCTTGGATTTTGTGAGATCAGCGGAAACATCAACACCATCAAGAAGAATGACGATAGAGTCAGGATCGACTTGACTGTTTCCGACGTCGCGGAAAGAGAAGGTGAAACCGTTCGCAGTTCCGTCCAACCCGGCAACCAACCAGCTCTCAGCCAGCGCAGTTGTCAAGGTCAGGTTATCAACGTGATGAGCTTCGTTTGCACCACCGGTGCGGCCCATCAGGATGATTTGACCAGGACTTGGGAAGAAACCTGAAGAGAAGTTGTCAACAAGTTTGTTACCCTTGTAGGTCACGTTCAGGTTACCCAATTCGTCCACATCGACTTCCAATGCCACCCAGTCAAGGATGGTTGGATCACCACGCTCAGCGTCAGGAGCTGCATCGCTTCCACCGATAGGTCCAGTCTGAAGACTGGTGATGTCGTCGGCTGCACCGTGACGAGTAGGCATCGCAAAGCGTCCTACAGTTTTGTTATCAACGCGGACGATGATACCTTCAATGTCGGGTCCATCAGGCAAGGAGTTACCAGCCCAGGTATCAAAAGAAACTGCAACACCCGTTTGTGTTCCAGTTTCAGCAGCACCGCCAGTGGCAGCATTGCCCGGGACAGCACTTCCACCCTGCACATCAGCAAGCATTGGATCGCTTGAACGTGCAAAGTTGATACTGATACCATCCGCAGGACGGTCCGTTGTGCCGTTACCCATGCGGAGATCCATCTTCATGTTGAAAGATTTGACGAAGTCTCCGTTGTCAATATCAGGAAGAACAGCAATGGTACTTGTACCACCGGTTGCTTCTGTGATTGAGAAGAATCCAGCTGGGTTACCTTCGGCACCCCAGTCATCGAATCCCTGTCCGCCCCAGATATAGTCCAATTGAGTTGACTCAATATACTCGAAATCGTCGAAAGGATCAGTTTCGAAATCCCATGTTTTCTCTCCAGCTTGCGCGGAGAGTGCGAATACAGCGCCGACAGCTAGGGCCGACCACTTCATTTTACGTCTATTCATATTTTCCATAGGTATTGCTACGGTTGTGTTAGTTGCAGTTTAAGAGTAACTATGCAAAACTAAGCGAACTGCTTGGTCAGGTTCAAGCAAAAAACGCAGGCCAAATGTTCTCCTTGGATACATTCACCACGCACAAGTTATTGAAAACTCTTTAACTGAGGTGACCGCAGTGAAGCAGGACGTTTTCTACTGATTACGGTCGTGGTATCCACAGCAACTCAAAGCCCAAACACACTTTCGTTTCGCAACGATATTTTCTGAGGTGCGTTGATCGAAACAATTTCTCCAGCTCGATTCAAAGTGATTATTAGCTTATTTCTGTTGCCTTGACCTGATTCGAGACGGTAAATGCGCATGCGAGCATGGGCAACAGTCATCCAATCTGAAAAAGCCTTCCAGCTTTTGGCCCAATCACTTGCCTGCAAACTACTAGCAGAACCCGGTTGGTACATGGAATCCAATAATCCCATCAATGGAGTCAAAGTGATCGCAATAAGCGGATTTTCTTTTAGCAATTGCCCTGCAAGTGTTTGAGGGTTCTGAAACTGGTCAAAAGTTATTTGCGTTTCCCATTGAGTCTCTTCCTGCTCAATTTCCAGAACAAATACCTCCTTTTTTCTGTCCGAATGAAGGTGCAACCACTGGTTTTTTATTCCTATTTTCCCATCAAATCTGATCCATTCCCATTCCCTGCTCAATCGAATATTCATCATGAAACGCACACGGCGCGGATCACCTTCCGCCTGGATATAACCGTCTACGTTAACGTTATAGGATTGGATATCTTGTATCAATCCAGACATTTCGGCAGCTTCGAGATCTACTTCCCCCCCCTTTTCGGAAGCATCCAAGGCGCTTACCTCAGGATCATCTCGCCCTAGTTGAGTCACCACCCAACGGCAATGCCCAACTGGTTTTCCCTGATAAAAGATATCGAGCTCAGAGGGGTCCGGAGTATCGAGCATCTTGGCAACCACTTTACTGACAGGTAAGGGATTGCCTTGCGAGCCTCCGCCGTATTCAGAACGCCATAGCAAAACGTTCATGCACAAACAGAAAAGCCCAGTCAAAATGAGCCAGACAAACTTCATCTAGAGGCTGTTTTGGTCGGGTAGGGAACATTGACAACCTGCCCTATTTGAAGCTTGATAGAGTTCACACCCGGGTTCGCTGATTGAATGGATTTGAAATCAACGCGGTAATGTTTGGCGAGATTGTAAAAAGTGTCCTTGGAGCGAATCACATGCTTACGAAATTTGGGCGTGGACACACTTGCATTCTGGATGGCGGAAGGATTGGTTTTCGCTTTGCTTCCCAGATTGGATATTTGGGCTGTCTCGTTGGATTTGAGATTCTTGTTGCCGCTCGCCAATGCGTCGGGCCGCGCATTCTGACGGTTTCGATTGAGTGCTTCCGATTGAGCTGAGAGCACCTGTCTCATTTGGGCCAGCTGCCCCTCGAGATTTTTTATTTGGGTCTCCAACTCTTCTTTGGTTTCAACAAGGTTCTTAAGCCTTGTTTCCGTATTCTGGTTTAATGGACCAAGGGTGACCGTGGAGGCAAAATCCATCTTGCAGCGTTCGAGATGGTCCTTGATCTGGACAGCCATCATGTGATTGGGCCTCATTTCCAGCAGCTTTTGAAAATGATAGATGGCCGGCACATAGTCCTTGAGGTGCAAATAGTTGATCAAGCCCAACTCAAAATGCGCAGAGGCATTATTCGGATTCACTTCCAACGCCTTTTCAAAACCCACAACAGCCGCTTCAAATTCCTCCGCGAACAGCTTGCTCTTGGCGTCCATGTGATAGGCCTCGCGTTCTTCGTCGATATTGACTGCTGTATCAGGCTTACACCCGGTAATTACCATGGAAATCACCAAGAGAAAAACAGAGAGACCAGACCAGAGAAAATTCATGGAGCCAGTTTACTCACAAATGAAAAGAACGCAATGCATCGATTGCCCTGAATCGTCACAACTTGAACTCAAGCTCTCATGCGGGAAAAACGCAATCTCTTCACTTATTTTGCATGTCGGCGAATAAACCGAACCACTCGATCGGGTTCCGGATGAGTAAAGTGGTGACCATGAGAAACGGAGGTGCCTTTTTTCACACGTATCAATTCCATGGAATGTCCCCTATTGAACAGATAAGTCTTCAATTTGAGGGTATTTTCCTCGGGAGGAACAATCCTGTCGTTTTCGGAAATGACATGCATGATGGGGATTTGATAACGAACAAGCAGACCGTAATTTTTGAATATGGGAGCCCTGTATGCATGCGAAGTCTCTGGCGTAAGCCCATTGACCTTCATGAAACGATCCCAGTCTCGCACTGACCCCATTCCTTTCCCCTGCCCTCCCGGCCAGCTTCTCGGATCACAAACCGGTGTGTCGCAATAAATTGCGCTTACCCATTCCGGGTGACGCATTGCCCAGTGATAAACAAACAAACCACCCCGACTCACGCCTTCCATGACCGGCTGACGAGACAGCTGATATCGCTGAGTCACGAAATGATAAAACGCATCGCCTTTTTCCATGGCATCCGATGCACCAAAAAACCCCGCAACATCGACATATCCAACGTGAAAACCATGCCCGACGAGTTGTTGATCCATTTCAGCATGAAAACCGGGAAAACGAGCCCTCCAAATCCAGGGGCGCCCCTCAGCGGCTTTCAGAGGAACAACGATCCAAGCGGATCTACCCTGAACCTTGAAATGCTGGCGCTCAAATCCTTGCCATCGGTCTTTTTTGATGTCCTTGCTCTTTCCATGCTTTGACTCGATCAAGCGTGCGACGACCAGAGCTAATTCCTTGTATCCGTATATATTAGGATGCACACCGTCACTATGCGTCATTAATTCAGGGCGCCTCTCAAAAACCGAAGCAAGATCCAGAAAATGCACTCGATCGTTTGCCGTGACTTCGACCAGGTTGTTGAGGATGCCGCGGAGCTGTTGAAGTCTGGGTTTTCGCTCCCGCAGATTGATTTGACGTTGCTCGCTTAATCCGGGAGTCTCCAGCACCATGGAAGTGGGGCCTGCCAGACAGATCGTCGGGTGTGATGGCATTCCGAGCAACTCATCAAGCAAGTCCTTGCAATCGGGCTCAAATCGGTCGATGCGCGACCAATTCCGTCGATGCCCCTCAACGGTGTCGTTTGTACCCAGAGCTATGATAATATGATGTGGCTCAAACGCCTTGATCGCCTCCAGCTTAGACCAGACCGTCGGTTTTCCACTGCGTAGCATCGTGGCGCCCCCGACACCAAAATTACGAATTTCATAAGGGGCACCAAGGATCTCAGCAAGTCGAACCGGATAAGATTGTGTGTCTGCATCAACCCGTGCCCCTTGCGTGATACTATCCCCGACACAAGCCACGCGAAATACTTCATCCTTTGCGGCAATTGACAAGACAATGAAAAATATTCCGATGTAACAAAGCCAGAATGATGAAGGGCCAGGACGATGGATCCTATTTTTTAATTTCTGAGATGGCATGACAATTGCAAGATTTTCTGGAAATGATGAGGAAGATGTTGATTATGAAAAAAAGTAACCCGTTGTCGAGAAATCTTGCAACTGTCATGCTGATCGGCTCGTTAGGTATGACAGCATCGGCTCAGAAGTCCCCAACAGATCCTCCCATCGTCAATCAGATATCGCCTGAGAAGAAATCTGAAGAACACCAGAAAAACCATAATTCGCCCACAGAATCCATCGATGAAAAGGGCAAGCAAAGCAGGCACGATGCTGTCGTCATGCAACCACGAAAGGAAACTGGCAGTGACGAGCACCGGTTGACCGTCGTGCAGGTTGAAACTTCGGACAGGGAAGCGTTCGAAACATCCAGAGATGACAAAGCGGACAGAGGTTCCTTCCTCATTACACGCGATGGAGATCTCTCACACCCTCTGGAGGTCTATTATCACTTGAGCGGGTCAGCGGTGAATGGGAAAGATTACGTTCGGCTGAATGGAACAGCCACCATTGCTCAAGGTCAGGAAAGTGTGAAAGTAACGGTCCAGGCTTTGGAAGATGAGGAAGTAGAAGGAGTCGAAGAGGTGATATTGACATTGGAAGATATTGTATGCATCGCCATCTTCCCACCGCCACCCTCCTGTTATCAGGTGGGAAAAAAGAACACCTCAAAACTCAAGGTGTTTGAAAACGACCACAGCATTAATTTATTGCCAAAATCAGGCATCATTACGCCTGGCAAAAATAAAAAATTCCAAGCACCGGCAACCCTTTCAATCACAGGTGAAGCAATCGACAAGGACGGATGGATCAGCAGCTTTCAGTTTCTGGTAAATGAAGAGGTGGTGCATGAAGGAACCATGAATTTCATCGTCGCTCCAGAGTCAGGCCAACGCCAGCATTTCAATTACCAATGGAAAGAGGCAAGCCCGGGAACCCATGAGATCACACTGGCGGTCACAGACAATGAAGGGGCGTCGGTCTTTTCCCGCCCAGTCAAGGTAATCGTTATCGGCGATGAAGACCTCCCTGAACTCACCCTCTTTACCAAAGATGCGCTTGCCACAGAAACAACTGACATTGCAAGCGCACCATCTGATACGGCAACCTTTAGTATTCGTCGCACCGGCAGAACGGATACGGCATTAAAAGTCAGCTACCAGACATCAGGAAGTGCGGCAAACGGCATTGATTACGAAGAACTGGGAGGCTCAATGGTGATTGAGCCTGGTCAGCGATGGGGCAAGGTGATTCTGAACCCCATCGCTGATGATATGAGGGAAGGAAGAGAAACCATCGTTTTATCACTGGTTCCATCAATCCTGACCTATGCCATCGGTCACGCAAACACCGCCAAAGCCGTGATCATGGATACCCCCCCTGAGCGTGAGGATACAAAAATCATGAAAGACGGAAGTATTCATCTGCGATTACCAAGCGTTCCTGGAGAAAATTTTTTGCTGGAAGTTTCCGAAAACCTCAAAGATTGGGAGGTTGTTGACCATGGGGTTACGCAGGAAAACGCGTTCGACATCATCGAAAGCCGTCCAGAACAGCAGAAGAGAAAGTATTTCAGAATACGCAAAGCTCTGAAAGCAATCACAGAGTATTGAAACCACAGCTTGTTACCTTCATTCATGAACGAAGCTAAACTGATGTTCTTGGCATCTTCATTATTCAGCAGATCGCAAACTTCATTATCCTTGTTGACTATGACATGATCATTTTGCGGGATTGCCATACAAGGTGACTCCTATATGTCCTCAACGCCTTGCCAATTTAAACTGACATGATGAAATTGAAATTAACACAAAAAGCCAGAATTCGTTCAAACAAAGCTGGACAAATACATCCTTAAAGATCAAATAAATATAAATTCATTATCCAGCCGGCCATAATTTATGATCATGATCCATTCACAAGAGATGATACTGATCGATTGAAGGATGAAGCTAACCGCACATTGGTTTCAAGAGTTAGTGGCATCCCATTACTGCTGCCGCCTCGCGCAAACTCCGGAGGATATTGAAAAAGCCCAAATGCTCCGGTTTCAGGTATTCAATCTGGAGCTGGAAGAGGGCTTGGATGAAGCATTTACCACAGGCAGAGACGAGGATCCCTTTGACACCATCTGCGATCATTTAATTGTTGAGGACAGGGCGAGCGGCCGTATTGTTGGAACTTACCGGCTTCAATCAGGGATCAAGGCAAAAAAGGGTCTTGGCTATTACAGCGAGCAGGAATTTGACTTCTCACCTTTCGAACCCATGCGTCATGAGATGTTAGAATTAGGCCGGGCCTGTATCCATAAATCTCATCGAAACCTTGCCAGCCTGAGCCTGTTATGGAAAGGCATTGCTCGCTACGCCAGGAACTATGATCTTCGATATTTCATAGGCTGCAGTTCACTCACGTCCCAAGATCCAGACGCAGGCCTTGAGGTTTTTCGCATGCTGAAGGAACGATTCCTTACGTTACCACACCTGCGCACCAATCCACTCCCCAGGTATGCCTGCCCATTCGGGGAGCAACCGGAAACGCAACCTGAGATACCCAAATTGCTGCGAGCTTATCTGACCGTTGGCGCTCAAATTTGTGGACCACCCGCCTTGGACAAGGCGTTTGGCACCATCGATTTCCTGACACTTCTCGATCTCAACAACCTCTCAGCGAGGAACCTCAGGCGCTATTTCTAGTTGTCACTCGACGATGCGTCCCCCTTACTCTCTGCGTGCGTGACAATTCGGCAGCAGTAGTAACGGGATTGATCGTGGCGGTATTTCTCTGGGGAGGAAATAACGTCGCTACGAAATACCTTGTCGATACATGGCCCCCCATCTGGACCAGCTGCACACGCTTTCTGATTTCAGGCGCATTACTGCTTTTTCTTGCACATAAGACGCGCTGGTTCGGTTCCCCAAAACCTTTGAGTCCATCACTGAAAAAAGCCCTTTGGTTCAAAGGGAGCCTGAGTTTTACCGTCTATATTTTAAGTTTTATTTGGGCTCTCAAATTCAGTACCGCCGCGAATATGGGTTTACTCTTCGCCACTTCACCCATGTGGGCATTGCTTTGGGAAATCAGATTGGTAGAGCGCGCTGAACTGATCAAACGTTTCATTGCAGCAGTCTTGACCTTGTTTGGAGTAGCGATCCTTTTTCAATCCTCTGCGAGTCAGGAAGTGGGGTGGTTGGGCAATGGACTGGGATTGCTCGCAGCGGTATTGTGGACATTTTACAGCAGGGTCTGCCGCAGTTTTGGCAATCAATTATCCAGCGCCCAGCTCAATGGACACAATTTCATTCGCACTTTTGTCTGGTTACTACCATTTGCCATATACGATCAGATGAACGCAAGCATCGCAATGGAACCGAAACTGTGGGCAACACAGATTTATTCGATCATTGGTGCAGGTGTTTTTGCCTTTGCTTTTTGGACGAATGCATTGAAGAAATGGCCCACGAGCAGAGTCATGCTTTTTGTAAATCTCATCCCATTGACCACTGTTTTATGCGGTAGGGTATTTCTGAATGAATCCGTACAGATCCATTTTTGGGTAGCCATGATCTTCGTCATGGCAGGTGTATGCCTCGGTTTGGCCGACCTCGGTAAATGGAAACGTCAATGGCTTTCGTCTTGAGCAAAAGCTCATGCTCATGCATGGTTCGATTTCAAAGCCCGTCGATGATGCCGCTCATCGGACGTGTGATGGATCAATCCTTTCACCCAGACATATTCACTATGGCAAAGCATTTTTGGAATCTTCTGAGCTTTTACCTGGCTGCAGCCTGCGTTTTGCCTGTTCAGGCAAGCGATTCAATGGCATTCACCGAAACGGGGGCGTTTAGACACCACCCGTCCATACGCATCGAACTGATCGCGGCTGAGCCGGATGTCGTTGACCCAGTCGCTCTTTGTTTTGACGCCTCTGGAAACATGTATGTAGTCGAAATGCGCGACTACCCCTACGGCAAAGGACCTTCTGGATCCCCAGGTGGAACCATCAGAAAATTAACATTCGATGCTTCCGGGAATGTATCCGCAAGCCATCTCTATGCTGAACGCCTGAGTTTTCCGACATCCATTGCCCCTTATAAAGACGGCGTGATCGTCGCTGCAGGAGATTTGATTTTTTTGCGGGATACGGACGGCGACCACATTGCGGATGTCAGGCAGACTTTATTGACAGGGTTTAATCAAGGTGTAACGGACAGCAATTTAAGCGGTCTTCGCTGGGGGTTGGATGGAAGGCTCCATGGCGTGAATGGCGGGAACAACGGAATCATCTACTCACCGCAAAGCGCTGCCGATCCTCTGGCTTTGAGAAATGCTGATTTTGCCTGGAATCCTCTGACGGGGCGGGTCAGTCGCACCTACCATACGGGTGGTGGATTTGGCCTGATCTTCGATCGTTTCGGACGCAGCTTCACTCCGCATAACATCAATCATATTTTACAACGGATCTTGCCGGTCAAGGCCATGGAGCGGTTCCGAGGATTCCCCTCCATCAAAGCGACAAGCAGCATTTCAGATCATGGAGGTATGGCTCGTATTTATCCGATCTCAACAGCTCAAACCCGAGTCAATCATCCAGAGCAAGCAGGGTATTTCAGTTCATCCGGTGGAATGGGATTAATCCCGGGCACTTTTACTCACGGATCTCTGGTTGGCGGTGTTTTGGTCTGTGACGTGGTCGGTAATCTTGTGCATCGGGATGTGATGTATCCCAAGGGCCCCATCCTTGAAGCGCGTCGAGCGCCTGAAGAACAGTCCCACGAGTTTATTGCCAGCCGTGACCTCGCCTTTCGGCCTGTTGGCTTGGAAACAGGACCCGATGGCCATCTCTATTTGATGGATATGCAGCGAGGCGTCATTGAGCATCCCGATTACATCCCTGAGCAAATCATGGGAAATTACCGAATCAGAGAAGGGGCAGATCGTGGTCGCATTTATCGCGTTGCCAGCGTGGATGAGACTTCATATGAAAACACCAATCTAGCTTCGGCTACTCACGAAGAGTTGGTAGCACACCTGGGCCATGAGAATGACTGGGTAAGAGGCACTGCTCACCGTTTGATTGTTGAACGACAAGCTACAACAAACCGTTCTTCCTTCAAGGAAGCCATCGCATCTGGAAGCATTACATCAAAAATTCACGCTTTGTGGTGCATGAATGGACTCGGAATGACCCATATCGAGGATGTTCAACTTGGCCTTAATGATCAGCATCCAGAAGTGAGAGTGCAATCCTTGAAAATCCTCGAAAAACATCCGGAATGGTGGAATCAAGCCTGGCCTGTGGTTCAATCAATGGCGCAGGATCCGGACGCTGAAGTAAGGTTTCACATTGCACTCATCCTTGGGTGTCATCCTCATCCTGACAATGAGGCCGCATTGATTCAGATTTTAATCACAGACATTCAATACAAGTGGTCTAGACGGGCGGTGTATACTTCCCTCAGGAAAAATCCGACTCGGCTGCTTTACAAGTTGTGGCAAGCCTACCCTGATGATAATGCAGGTCATGACTATTGGAATGATTGTATCAACGAAGTAGCCTACCTGACCACAGCTCGACTGGATGAGCAAAACATCGCCAGTTTTGCTCATTTATTATCATCCATAGATACAGGACAAAGATTCACTCCATCCAATGCGCTAATGGCGCTATTGGATGGAGCTCAAATGGGGGCCATCCGCGCATCGCTTGACAAAGACATCCGAAAAATACTCAAAACCCCACTGGAAAACCTTGCAGATGAGTCGGACATTTCAGTCAAACGATCTGTCTGGAAATTGAGCAAAGCACTTGGCTTGAACGAATTACCAGGATTCAAAAATACACTGAAATCTTCGTTGATCACGGCAAAAGACAATACCAAACCTTTGTCGGTTCGAACTGAAGCGATCGCATTGCTCGGGCTTGGAACATTTCATGAAGTTGGGCAGGCATTATTGGAATTGCTGAACGGACTCGAGCCGAATAAAATACAAAAAGCGGTAATCAGCCAACTAGGTCGATATTCGGAAAAAGAAGTAGCTCAAGGAATCCTGAGTCAATGGCGGGAGATCGGACCTGGATTAAGACCTCTCATCATTCAAACGCTTCTGCGAAGAAAAGAATTTCACCTCCCTTTGATGAATGCCATTGAAAATGGACAAATCGCACTCGGCGAGTTGAATCTCGATTTGGAGCAACGGCGTTTATTGAGAAAATATAGCTCAAAGGAAGTAAAAGAAAAAGCCACTTCCCTGTTTGGCGACGAGGAGTACAGCAATCGAAAAATTTTGTTGGATAAGTGGCTGACCAGATTGCCCGCAAAAGGAAATTTGACCAAGGGGAGGCAGCTGTTCATCGAGCATTGCGCACAATGCCATCAATCAGGCAACCTGGGAGTAGAAGTTGGCCCCAATCTTACCGATATGTCCCATCGTAGTGTCGAAGATCTGGCCTTCAATATTCTAGATCCAAATATGGCAATCAACCCAAGCTTTGTTGCATACGAGGCTGAGACAAAAGACGGTGAATTTTTGAGTGGTATCGTTCAGTCTGAAACTCCCGAATCGGTGACCTTATTATCGGCTCAAGGAATGCGCCGGGAGGTCGCACGATCTAATCTGCGTCACTTTCGCTCAGGTGGGCTTTCTTTGATGCCTGAGGGATTGGAGGAACTCATGACTCCATCTGAATTGCGCGACCTGATCCGCTTTCTACAGACATCTGATTAACCTCCGCTTTCTAATCAAGGACGATGAATGAAAGTAAGTTAGCCGACACAAAAAGACCTCGGTGAAACGAATCCACCGAGGCATGTGAGTCAATAAGTGAAAAATCAAGCCTTCGCAGCTTCGTAGTTGACAGCAGCAGCATTCCAGTCCACTGCATTCCACCAAGCCTTCATGTAATCAGGACGGCGATTTTGATACCTCAAGTAATAGGCGTGTTCCCAGACATCACAACCGATGACGGGCTTGCCAGAACCATCCATGACTGGGTTGTCCTGATTCGGAGTAGAAACCACTTCAAGTTGACCTTGATTATTCACGATCAACCATGCCCATCCACTGCCGAAGCGTGTGGCACCGGCTGCCTCGAATTTTTCCTTGAACGCGTCAAAACTTCCAAACGCAGACTGAATGGCCTCACCGAGGGCACCGGCTGGTTCTCCTCCCCCGTTGGGCCCCATGATGGACCAGAATAATGAATGATTTGCATGCCCTCCGCCATTGTTGCGCACCGCGCCACGGATGGCTTCGGGTATGTCTCCAAGATTCGAGATCAAACTCCAAATATCCTTTGAGGAGAGTGCGTCCTGTCCCTCAAGAGCAGCGTTCAGTTTGGTGATGTAAGTATTGTGATGCTTACCATGGTGAATTTCCATGGTCTGACTGTCGATATGCGGCTCAAGCGCATCGGAAGCGTAAGCTAATTTAGGTAGTTCGTATGCCATAGTTTTCGTAAATGATGTTTAGACCTGCGTCATTGACGGAACACTGATAAATCAAACCTTCCGTCAAAACAGAACATAGCAATACTTTTCACTAAAAACAAGAGGGTATCATCTTCCGGGGCGCACCGCAGGAGCTTTCCAATTCTTATGCCAAGTCAGATTCCAGAGATTCTCCAGGCGCACCAGCTCCACATGGTTGTCAGCAAACGCCACATTGACACCACCGGGCAATGCATCTTTGGGATTGAAATTAGTGACGGCAGCCTCACGGCCAGCCGCATGGCGCGGAATCGTAAAGCGCACCATTGCACCTTGAAATTTATCTCCATTGTAAAGGTTTCGAGCTGGACGATCCGTCTCAACCGGCCACGCATCCACCCAGACCGAGTCCGCAAAGTATGGGGTTGACGAGGGGGCCCTGACATCCGCCTCTACTTTGAACATGTTCCTCTCATTACCATAAGGGCTTTTGGTGTAAAAATATCCATTCAAGGCATAACTCCCCTGCCACTTGTTCGTTCCTCCACCATCCACCAACCAAGCTCGATTGATAGTGCCAAAACCGGCACTATCCCTCTTCAAAGCCACATCAGAACGTTCGGGCGCGGACGGACAAAACCTGACATCCTTGATCGCTGCATACTTTTCCTGAAGCTGGGAAATCCAGAGGTAGGGCCATGATTCGTAGTGAACCGGTTTACCTGTATCACTGATATACATATAATTAGACAGACTGATCTGCTTGAGGTTTCCAACGCACTTGATGGCTTTCGCCTTCGCCTTGGCCTTTGACAAAGCCGGAAGAAGCATACCAGCCAGCACGGCGATAATGGCGATAACAACCAACAATTCAATGAGAGTGAACGCACTAAAACCAGAACAGGTGTATGACTTTTTCTTGTTCATAAATAGTTTTTAAACAATGATTTAAACCTACGAATGAAGACCAATAACTGCAAGATAATTTGATTCAAGAACCCACCATCCATTTCAAAATCAAGTCAGGCGAACCAACCAAAATGAACTGCATGATCAATCCGTTCTGGAAGACGAAAAAGAAGCATGCTTGTCTCAGGCCTTGGGTGAGCCTTAAGGTCAATTGGGAAACAAAAATGGGATTACAGGAAATAACAGAACCGATGCTGGCCAAGGCAGCAGGCTGGGAGGCCATGAAATCGGCCAGGCAATACATTCAATCAGGTGCCGTTCGATCAGCTAACTGGAAGGCTCCAAAAGCAATGGGGTTGGTGCACACGGGTTCGATCGAATACAAGGCAGGACTGATCTTCGAATCAGAAATCGATATTGAAAATTTCTGCAGCTGCCGACAGTCCAGACAGTTTGGGACTTTATGCGCACATTCCGTAGCAATCGCACTGGCAACACTGCACCCCGAATCCATTCACTCCTCATCACGAGGATCCGGAAGCCCAGTTACCCTCCCCGTCATTAACGAACCTGCAAAGCTCCAAGCCAAAGCCCCTACCAGCCAGCCCTGGTTTATCCATGACCATTCTGCCAATGCAACGCTTGACCTGAGGTTTATCCTGGCACCGAATGCAGTCAGCCAGTTTCATACAGAATCGATTTCGATGATGATGGAAGGCTCCGAGGGGGGAGCCTTCAAACCCCTCAATTCCCTGGACAGGACAAAGCCATACCATATCGAAGAGCGCAACCAGTACATCCTGCGATTCCTCCAAAAGCACGGGGTGGATAAACCAACACCCCTGATCCACCTGAAAAGTGAGCATTTCTGTGAATGCCTGGAACTCCTTTCGGGGACAGATCGTTTGTCTCTGGGCAGATCAAAGACAGTCCCCATTACCCAAAAAGCCTGGATACCGCCATTGAGGATCACCCTTGAGCCAAGCGGAGCACTCACGGTCTCTGTTCAAAGTCAGAGCGCTCCCGAAGGCATGTTCTCAGGACAGCCAGGTTATGTTTGGATGAACGGACAATTCCAGCCCATTGGAATCCCGCCAACCATGATGAGCGCACTGCAGGCGCCCATGAAGATCGAACGCATCCAGGTGCCGTTTTTCTTGCATCAACTGGATCAAATGCCCACCGATGAAAATTCGATTGAAATGAATTTTTCACTCGATGATTTTCAGATTACCAGCGGTCAGCCCGCATTCCGCCTCTGCATGGAAGGAGGCCTTGCCCGCCTCGATGCAAAGATCCAGGCTACCTATGGAACACAGTCGTTCTTTCTTTCAAAAGAAGCATCGCCCCATCAATTCTGTGCTCCAGATCCCAGTCATCCCATGCGATATGTGCTGAAGAATCCAGCAGCAGAGCAAGAGGCGCTGGACGAACTGAGACGTGCAGGATTCGAACCAGACGAAAAAGGTGAACGCTGGCGATTAACGGGTCAGGATCCCGTCCTGACATTTTTATGCGGCCCTTATCAGCGACTTCAAAAAGATTGGGAAGTTGAAATGGACGAACGTTTGGACGGCAGTTATCAACGAAATATCGAGACCGTACAACCTGAAGTCCGCATCCATCAATCCTCGGGTGATTGGTTTGATTTCAGTGTCAAATATTCGACAAGTGCAGGAGACATGCTGCCACAGGATGAAATTTCAAGACTGCTGAGATCAGGCAAATCGTATCGAAAAAAACCCGATGGGAAATTCCTCGTACTCGATACGGGCGCCATGGAAGAATTCGACGAAGTATTGATCGATTGCAATCCACAACAGCAACGCGGACAGTATCGAGCACGCAAATCGCAATCCGCTTTTCTTGAAGAAACCTTCGAAAAAAGTGATTGGAAGGTTCAGCGGAGTCAGGGTTCCGAAAGGCATCCGACGGTTTCCTCCGTGGATCTGATCAAAAGCTTCAAAAGCAGTCTACCAGAGCTGGCAGACAAACTGCGCCCTTATCAATGGCATGGCGTGGCCTGGATGCAGGATTTGTTCCAGCGAAAATTCGCTGGAATCCTTGCCGATGAAATGGGATTAGGTAAAACACTCCAGATTCTGACATGGATCAACTGGAGAAAGAAACAAGGGATCACCACGCCACCGGTTCTGGTAATCTGCCCCTCAAGTCTTGTCTTTAATTGGATGGAGGAAGCGACTCGATGGACCCCTGGTTTGAGAACACTTCCATTGGAAGGATCTCACCGAGCCAAACACTTCAAGGAGATCGGTAGCCACGACCTTGTGATCACAAGCTATGCGTTGATACGTCGTGATGCAGATCAATATCGTCAGCATGTGTTTGAAGCGGTTATTCTCGACGAAGCTCAGCACATTAAAAATCGAGCCACGCAGAATGCCCAATCGGTCAAATCCATCAAAGCCAATCACCGTCTGGTCCTCACGGGGACCCCCATGGAAAACTCGGTCATGGACCTCTGGTCGATTTTCGATTTCCTCATGCCTGGATACCTGGGTTCAGCCAGGGATTTCAAAGACCGTTACGAGACCCCCATCACGCAACAAAACACCGTTCCCGTGCTGGACCGGTTAAAACGAAGGATAGGGCCATTTCTCCTGCGTCGAACCAAGACCGAGGTGAGACCGGACCTGCCTGAGCGCATTGAACAAGTAACCTATTGTGATTTAAGCAAAGAGCAGCGGAGCATTTATCAGCAAGTCATGGAAAGTGGACGAGCCAAGCTTCTGGAAATTGCCGGTCAAAAACAAGCCTCGGGAAAAGCTCGCATGATGGTATTGAGTTCCATATTGAGGATGCGCCAGATTTGTTGTGATGCTCGCCTGCTGGATATTGAGAAAGATAAGCTCAAAGAGCCCTCATCCAAACTGGATCTCTTCACGGAACTCCTCGACGAAGCACTTGATGGCGGACATCGCATTCTGGTTTTCAGCCAGTTTGTTAAAATGCTCTCCATCCTGCGGGAGACCCTGGAAGCACGTGAAGTCGATTACTGTTATCTGGACGGAGGGACGACACAGCGCGGCAAAGTGGTGCAACGTTTTCAGAATTCACAAATCCCGGTCTTTCTTATCAGCTTGAAAGCCGGGGGCACGGGACTCAATCTGACGGGTGCGGATACAGTCGTTCATTTTGATCCCTGGTGGAATCCGGCCATCGAAGCTCAGGCAACCGCACGCGCTCACCGCATTGGTCAAACCCAGACTGTCACCAGTTACAAACTCGTTGCACGGGACACGATTGAAGAAAAGATTTTGGCACTGCAGCAACGAAAGCAGACTCAGCTCAGCGCCATGCTGGAATCAGGCAAGATCGATGGCATGGACGGATTGAGCTGGGATGAAATCGAATCACTGCTGGAGTGATGGCTGCAGACGACCTGCTAAAACTGCTGCAAGGTATCAATGACAGCCTTCACCTTGGAAACTTCGTGTGTGCGCAGTAAATCTGTCTTACCCAGCAGGGCAAGAATGGCAAAAAACGATTCCGCGGTGCGGACTTCCTCGCCAAAGGTTTCAAAGGAATGAGGAAGGGCATGACAAACCGGCCAGCCAAGCTCACGCAAACGAAACGTGTTCAGAAACGTTTTCATCTGGTGCTTCACGCGTGATGCCCCATCCTCCATGTTGCGATAATAAAAACCTAAACCAGGATCAAGGAAAATACGCTTGACCCCCGCCTCAAGTGCACGATCGATTTCCACTTTGAACCAATCCCCCATCTCAAGAATGGGGTCGCTTCCGAATTCAAGCGATTCTACAGAACGAACATTCGCCCCCTGAACGTAGCAAATAATCACAGCTGCTTGATGCTGTGCACACAGTCGATACACGTCTTTGGAATTTGTGTGGCCGGTTAGGTTGATGACTTGAACTCCGCTTTCAAGGGCACGTTTCACCAAATCGAGATGGTATGTCTCCAGTGAAACAATCCCTCCATTGTCGACGATTTTCTCAACAATGGGCTCCAGACTTTTCCATTGACTTTCAACTCCAACCAAAGAGGCCTGTGCAAGAGTAGATTCTGCACCGAGATCGATCACATCAGCACCTTGAGCAAGGAGTAAATCCGCGCGCCTCAGCGCCTGATCAGTGTTGAAGCAAACGCTTTCGCGATACCAGGAATCTTTGGAGAGATTAATGACACCCATGATACAAGGGCGCCTGTCAAAATGAAAATCACGCCCGCCAATATCAAACTCATTGACCTTCGCCTGAAATGCCTTGCGGTGTGTGGCATGAAGATCCGCCAGCCAGTCCAATGTTAACATATGTTGGATATATTGACTTAAGCAGCGCATTGGAGTCGATGCTTAAGAATGTGCATCAGACAAATGAATGCCAGGGCAAAGTATTCGAGACTAAAGGTATCGCGTGGTTTGGTTGATGGGCACTCTGGCTTCCCATCAAGAATCACCAGTCAACTTCCACTGACATTTTGGTTCCAAATTTATTATTATAGAACACCTGTTTGCAAGCACTGCCATATTCATGAACTAATTTGGTGATCTTGACATCAAAGCAGCAGTATTCGGCAATTTTCAAAAACTCTTTTTGCTTGAACCACTCGATCGCCTGCAATCCTTCTGCGGTTTTTTCGCTTCCCAGGGTTGCCGTGGCAACTGCATCCAGAGAGATGCGATGACCCAGCACTTTTTGTAAATCAAGCATCAGATCCAGACTCGGGGCCTGAGATAGATCAAGGATGGTGTAGCCATGCAGCACCTCGTAATCAAAACGGATATGATTAAATCCAACCACTAGGTCAGCTTTCATGATTTCGTCAATAAGATCGTTCACACGATCTTCTCCATAAATCTCATAAGACCCTCTGGCCGTGCTGTAAGTCACACCAATACTCATCCGCATATCACGAATCTTGTCCCACCCTCCTACTTCGGCCGCGGATTTCTGGGTTTCCAGATCAAAATAAATTATGTTTTTTTCGGACATAAGTGCTAAAGAATTTTAACTTGCTGATACTACTACAGTGCGTCAAATTAGCCTGAAACGCTCAACACTCGTGACCGTGTACAGTTTGGGACTGCACATGATCTAAGATCAGAATAGTTGGGACAACGTTAACAATTGCAGGACTTATCAAACAACCATGAAAAAAATCGTATTCGCTTTAGCATTGTCACTCGTCACGTTGGTAGGCGTCGCACAAAACGCACTTCCAAAATCAAAAGCTCCGGAAGGTGCCCGCTCTTACATCATTTCACCGGCCAATGGTGAAGTCGTCGGAACCACTGTAAAAGTACAATTTGGCTTGTCCGGTATGGGTGTAGCACCTGCTGGCGTTAAGCTGGAAAACACAGGTCATCATCACCTTCTTCTGGATCTTGATAAAGCCCCTGATTTCAATATCCCGTTACCTGCCAGTGACAAGGTGATCCATTTCGGCAAAGGGCAGACGGAAACGATACTCAAGCTCAAGCCCGGCAAACACACCTTACAGCTGATCCTGGGCGATTATCTTCACATTCCGCATGACAAACCCGTGATCTCCGAGAAAATCACCATCCATGTGAAGGAGTAGCACCGAAAATCATTTCTTTTTAAAACCAGGGACGCCTTCACATGGCGTCCTTTTTCTTTTATGTTGGGCGCCTCATGAGCATCACGATACACGAAATAATGAATCATCAAGGGGAGAAACTGGATTACACCCTTCATGAAGCGGAAAAAGAAACGAACCAGCTGCTTGTGATTGGGCATGGCGTCACAGGAAACAAAGATCGGCCTTTGATTGTCGCATTAGCCAACGCTGTGGCAGAAAAAGGAATACATGCGCTCAGGTTTTCCTTTTCGGGCAACGGGACTTCCGAAGGTAAGTTCACAGATTGCTGCATTTCAAAAGAAATTGAAGATCTTGGATGTATTTTGGATGCCTTGAATGGATTTGAAATCAGCTACGCAGGGCACAGCATGGGAGGTGCAGTAGGGGTATTAAAAACAGCCAATGATCCACGTATCAAAAGGCTCATTTCTCTGGCTGGCATGGTGCATACACAAGCGTTTGCTGAAAGAGAATTCGGCAATGAAAACCCTGACGAGGGAGTTATGTGGGAGAATCAAGACTGCCCCTTGTCATCCATTTATATGAACGACATGGCTGAAATCAATACAGTAACCCCCCAGGCCTCCCAAGTGCAGGTTCCATGGTTATTGATTCATGGTGTTGAGGATGATGTCGTGCCTTTGAAAGATTCCCAGGATGTCCTGACTCATGCAAGCGACCCTGTGGAATTGTTCAAAATCGAAGGTGCCGACCATGTCTTTGATGGATCGGCAACTAAGATCATGTGCCAGAAGGCAGCAGATTGGTTAACTTCTTGAGGGACGAAGATCAGGGGGTGACGTTCCATAAGGAATCCCCCGCCTGAATAGCGGATGACTCTCGTAACCACGGAACAAGGCTTCCTGGAATGTGAACAACCGGTTGGATGCTGGAGTAGCTCTTTCTGGGAGACATTTCCAAGGTAAAGTCTGCCATCCCAAGTAGATGATTCAACTTGGGGTTGCTCTCATCAGCGGAAAGCCCCATAAGCCCCATCCGCAAGTCTGCACTGCCATACGATTTGACCGGGCCGTCGGATTCAAAATGTTCCCCATGATGCCAGCCAAAGGCAAACAATGCCATGATCGCAGCGGTGTAGGCAGTCGTAAGTATCGGATTGAAATTCAAGGACTGCACCCATCGACGATGCCAGGGGTCACGCGCACGCAACTGTTCCACCTCTAATCTGGAAATTATCTTGGAAGCCAGCAGATCATGATGGCCGGGAGGAGGCGTCTCAAATTTTTTTAAGGCGATTAGCCTTTTAACTTTTTGATGTGGGGCAGAGTGTTCATTCATGGTGAAAATTCTAGCTGAGGTATTCGGACAGGAGCGCCTGTAATTGTTGTCGGGCGTAAAAGAGCCGTGATCTGACAGTGCCTGTGTTACAATCCATGATCTTACCGATTTCATCATGAGACATTCCCTGGACATCATGCAGTGTCACTGTTAACCGGTGCGTTTCGGAAAGTTTCTGCATCGCTTCGTTCATTTTCTCCTGCAACTCATTCAGCCGCACATCGCGCCTGGGCGTGTTGTCCGAGATGAACATCAGCAGATCTGCATGATTTTCAACCTGCATATCCATGTCATTCAAACTCATGTGATACGACTTGCGCTTGCGCTGCTTGAGGAAATTGATTGTACGGTTGACCGCGATACGGTAAATCCAGGTGTAAAAAGAAGATTCACCCTTGAACCGCTTGAGAGCGTTGTACGCCTTGATAAAACTTTCCTGAGTCAGGTCATCCGCGTCCTCGTGGCTGGAGGTCATGTGATAAACGGTCGCGTAGACCCTCTGTTGGTATCGCTGGATCAATTCATCAAAAGCCGCCAACGTTCCATTCTGGGAAGCCTTGACCAAATCAGCGTCCTCATATTCTGCCCAGATCTGCTGGCTGCTGACGGGCGTTTCCTTGGGTATCGTCGCCTGCATGGGGTTTTGGCTGTGCAACGTTTTCAGTTTTTAACCTCAGTTTCTAGTAGGTCAATAAGGATATTTGCTGTGAGAGATAAGAAATCACCTTCTTCAAGGCGATGCCGTGACCATCTTGCTCCAAATCAATCAGTGCTGTATTTGACTTATCGACATAACCTTGCATCACATCAACACACCCCTCAAGGGACTGCGCCTGCTTTAACAAATCCTTCAACCAGTTCATTTGACCACCATCCCACTGAAAAAGTTTGGAAATAATTTCGTTTTTTTCAGATTTAGGTATTTGTTCCAGCATGATGAGCGCCGGAAGTGTCATCTTACCGGTTACAAGATCTGTGCCAAGAGACTTGCCCACTTGCGCTTCATTGCCAAAAATGTCGAGACAGTCGTCGTAAATCTGATAGGCAATACCCATGGAAACACCGAATTGTTTCAATTGCAGCTGAGAACGACGATTCAAACCACCAATCATACCCCCTAATTCACAGCTTAGTGCGAATAATTCTGCGGTCTTGAGTTCGAGGGTCTTGAGGTAATCCTCGCGGTTGTGAAGGGACTTTTTGTAACGAAGGGTTTGCAGGATTTCACCAGAACACACATTGCGGGTCGCTCTTGAAACAAGAGCGCATACTTCGGTTGTTGGGAATTCGGAGGCGAGTTCAAGGGCGCGAGCGAAGAGGCAATCTCCCAGCAAGACGGAAATCTCATTGCCGGAATGAGCACACAGAGTGGGACGATTTCGACGCATGTCAGCGCCGTCCATGATGTCATCATGCACTAGTGTAGCAAGATGAACCATTTCGATGATAACCGCAGCTTTGACGAGATCGTCTGAAAAGCCTGACCCGGCATCACCAGCGCATCCTACCAGAGCCGGACGAAGTTGTTTACCTTGATTCGTTAACGCATACTCGGCGAAGGAAGCGATTTCTGGCTCAAATGCCGCTACCTGAAGTCGAAGCTGGTGACTGACGGCACTCAAAAAAGGTTCCAGAGGTCTGAGGAGAGAGTGCCACCCGACTCCCGAGGCCCTTGATTCAACCACATCTTTTTCAGTGGCAACTAGATTGACTCCTGACACGACCATTACGAATTCACCCTAAGCCCTGCCGGATACCAAGTCAAACGGTTAAGATCAGTTGGCATCACTTGCACTTCATTACAGCAACAACAGCCCGGAAATTGGAGTTCAGTCTACCAGATTGACTGGGAGGATCGCTCATGGAGCTGAAAAGCGACAACTTGGATAGCGTGGGTCGCAGAAGTATCGCAACCTCTTGAGATCAACGTCACTGGTCACGATAACTCGAATGACATTGAGAACATGATTGCTTCAATTCCCCAAATGAGCTGGTTATGGCATCGGAGTCCCCGACCTTGAGAGCATTTTCCAAATCGCGTGAGATCTTCTCCGCATAATGCAATTGTTCAAGCATCCCGGCGGTTTGTCCTTCCTGAGGGTTGCGCGCAAGTTCATGAAACCATTCCCGCATCAGTAAAGCCATTTGGGCCGGGTTTTGATCAGGATCATGTTGCGGCGTCTGCCACCCAATAGCTTCTGATTGCTTCAAATTATCTAGAATACGATCCATTTTTGCCATGGTCGAAACAAGGTCATCCAAGGGATATGTTTCGAATAATGCAGGAAGTTGAACATCAGCCGAGGGCGATTCGAATGCTGATATGCTTTCCCGCAGACCTACATAATCCTTACTGGTCCCTGACTTGTTCATGAGTGACAGAGCCCGGTTGACAGTCACAGCACCCTCCTCAAGACAGATCAAAGCTGCGGCAGTCGGGCCTCGATGCCGTCCATGATGGCAATGAACATAAATCGGACGTTTTGCCTCACGCGCTACTCTTACCAACGAACGAGATTGATCTTCATGGACACCATCATATCCAATCGGAATGTGGACGTAGTTCATGCCGAATATGCGAGCAAGCTGAAGATTGGGCTTTGCACCATCAACACTCACGATGGTCGCAACACCTCGTTGCTTCAATGCATCAAAATCCGAAAGACCATCCGGCTCAGCACCTGCGTATATTTCATTGCCAAAGGATCTGAAATTCTGGGGCAGCTGCGTTTCTGCCTGAGGTCGATCCAATTTGGTTTCTTCTTTGCCATGAGCTGAGACACATCCAGCCCCACCTGCAAACAGCAGGCTCAGGCAAATGACTGCACTGCGTCGAGCCAATTTCGCATCACGACATATTAAGAGAAGTGACACGCAAAAAAAGGCTACTTGAGAAGCTACCGAGACTTTAAAAACGCATGCATTTGCTGAACGACGAACTTTTTGCCAGCCAAAACACAACAAGGGGAAAGCCAAAAACCTCAAAGAGAAGATAGTCCCCCAACAACCACTTGGTATTCTCTGCTTCAGAACTCCAAATATCATTTTTGTCAGATTCAACTCATCAAATGCTGTCATTTTCATGGCAAACAACCTTTAAGTGCTCAGTTTTCTGGATTTTTTGAAACAAAACCACACCCACGAGGACAAATCATAGACCGGCAATAAGCAAGGTTTCAAGATCGCCTTACCTCATAACAAGAGGAGCTTCGTGAAAAAGCTTGGCTTGAATGGATGACGGTAAGGTCATTTTCTTTTGCCCTGGACAACGCCACCCCTCTGCGTCTCCTTGCTGTCAAAACGCGGGAGCCTGCGCTCTGGGAGCAGAAGGATTGGGAAAGTTGTTTTCGTTTACAACCCTTTGATGAGGATGAAAACCAGAATTGGATCTGGAATCATTCTACCACGGGTTCAAGCCTCCTGAATCGAGCCTCTCGACATTCGAATTGGATAAGAATTCATTCTCGACCTTTGGATACAGATATAGTTTAAAGAGATACATACATCATGAATTCAGAAGCCAATCCTATTAAAGGGAACCATTCCGTTTGGCAGAGCCTGCAATCACGTCGTGCCTTGCTGAAACGTGCTGCATGTGGTTTTGGTTCATTGGCTCTTGCCGGGATAAACAACCGATCAACGGCAGGAAACTCGTCACCACAAAACCCTCTTGCCGCCTTGCCATCTTACATTCCGGCACGTGCCAAACGGATCATCTTTCTGTTCATGCAAGGAGGTCCAAGTCATGTGGATTCCTTCGACTTTAAACCTCATCTGGAGGCAAGTCACATGAAGGAAGTAGACATCATGGGCTATCGGTTTAATAATTTCCGTAAAGCAACCAAACAGGTGATGATGAAACCCCTCTGGGAATTTCAGAACTACGGGCAAACTGGCAAGCAAGTCTCTGGTTTGTTTCCGGAAACGGCAAAGCATGTGGATGACCTTTGTTTCATTCACAGTATGCATACCGAAGNGGTGGCACATGGGCCTTCGACGCTTTTTCTCCATACAGGTTCCGTAAATACCGTTCGACCTTCGGTAGGAAGCTGGATCAGCTACGGTTTGGGAACAGAAAATGCCAACATGCCTTCCTTCGTGACAATTTGCCCAACAGCGCGCATGGGAGGCCCCCAAAATTATGGCAATGGTTTCCTCCCAGCCATCCACCAGGGCACACCTATCGGAAAAGCGGAGCAAGCAGTCCAGGAAGCAGGCATTAAGGATATCATCAATCCAAGATTGAGCCAGTCCGAGCAATTGCAGCGATTCCGACTCCTCCAAAAACTAAACGAGACGCAGCTTAGTCAAAGTCCATCAAGCGATGCAATGAATGCAAACCTCAATGCCTTTGAACTCGCTTACCGCATGCAGATGACCGCACCGGAATTGATGGACTTGAATACTGAATCTGATGCAACACAAAAAATTTACGGTATTGGAGAAAAAGAAACCGATCAATACGGGCGCCAATGTTTGCTGGCCAGAAAGATGGCAGAATCGGGAGTTCGCTATATTCAGGTCAATTACAGCGATAATGACGGCGGGAATCCAAAGTGGGATCAGCACTCCAATCTGCCTCGCCATGAACAACACGCACTTGCTGTGGATAAGCCTATTTCGGGTTTACTGACTGATCTGAAATCACGAGGTTTGCTTGAAGACACACTGGTCTGGTGGGGCGGAGAATTTGGTCGCACTCCTTTTTCTCAAAACAACAACGGACGCGATCACAATCCATTCGGTTTTACTGTCTGGATGGCTGGGGGCGGGGTCAAACCGGGTTTCAGTTATGGTGCGACGGACGAATATGGGTATCAGGCTGTGGAAAACAAAGTACACATGCACGACCTTCATGCGACTGTTCTTCACTTGATGGGGCTTGATCATGAGCAGTTGACCTTCAGGCATGCAGGACGCGATTACCGACTTACTGATGTCTATGGTAATGTCGTAAGGGACATCATCGCGTGACCCAGCTTTTGCAAAGGTGATAACACCCGTACATTGCATGTCAGATTCAGCCCCTGAAAATCCAGAACAAGCACCTACCCCTGATACTGAGCTTGATGGTGAATATTGGCGCTATTGTGCAAGATGCGGAAATGAACTGCACAATCACAAATGCAAACTTGTCTGCAGCAAATGTGGCTATTTTATGAGTTGCTCCGATTTCGACTGACATGATTAAGTTACGCGTCATCTTTAGAAAATGGATTTTGTCTTCGTTCGCATTCTGTGTTCTTTCAGGAATGATTCCAGCCTTGAGCGAAGGTTCGGAGATTTCGGGGTCATCGCTTCCACAGCGTGATCGATATGTGGAAGCCAGATTATTAAGTGACCGGTCACATATAAATACTGGCGAAAGCTGGTGGGTGGCTTTGGAATTAAAGCACGACCCTGCCTGGCACACTTATTGGCAAAACGGTGGTGACGCTGGTATGCCAACACTCATTGAATGGACATTACCGAAAGGGATAACGGCCGGCCCTATCCAGTGGGAAACACCTCAGATTGTTAAGATGGGAAGACTTGATGTCTACGGATATGAGGGCACATGCCTTTTGCTTGTTCAACTTAGTTCAGCCGCAGATGCAGTATTCAATGAACCTCTGGAAATAAAAGCCTTTGTCAACTGGATGATGTGCGCTCGAACTTGCCTACCAGGAAGAGGCGTGAATTTAGATCTCAGATTGGGCATTGATGACAGGCCATTGAGCAAGCGCAAGACAGAATGGTTCAAGCATATAAAAAACGCGGCCTCCAAATTCCCGCCAAAGGCACAAACGGACGTATTCAAAGCCAATCTGGATATCTCCTCGAACAGATTCGATCTTCAGTGGAAAAATTTCCCGCAATCCGGAGAGCTGGAGGATGTTTACTTTTTTGATATCACCGAACAGATCACATCTGACGAGCCCCAGACATTGGAACAAACCGAACACGGCTGGAAGTTGTCACTCAGAAGGGCCGCTTATGCATCAGTCAAACCCAAACGCATGCATGGTTGGCTGCGATGGAAAATGGCAGGGGAAGGTTTCCATTGGGCGAGATTGGATCTCCCCATCAACTGAACGAACTTAGGCTGCAAGTGGGAACAGCCTGACTAGTGTCGCATACCCCTCACTTGCTGAACAATGAACTCAGGATCAGGAAATTGCCCGGTGGCTTTTTTGCTGTAAATCAAGTTTCCGTCCACAATGACTTCAAACAAACCTCCGCCTTCAGGGATCAATGTCAGGGAAGCGATATCCTGTTTGAATTTCAAGAGCTTTTCCGCCAGACCGACGGCTTTGGGTTCGTAGTTTCAAACGCTACAATATTGAATTGTAATTTTTAGAGCCATTACAAGAATATAGATAACACCGCATCCTGCGTCAAGCGGCAGAGATAAAACGGCCTTCCCGCCCTTAACTTCCGGCTCGCAGCCTGTGCAGCAAACCAGAATATCTGGACGCATTTTTCGAGTTATTCACTGCCATTCCCAGCGCTTTTTTCTGACCGACGATCACAACGAGTTTTCTCCCCCGAGTCACCCCTGTATAAACCAGATTACGCTGCAGGAGCATGTATTGCTGGGTAGCCACAGGCATGACGACAACAGGAAATTCAGACCCCTGAGATTTGTGAATCGTTATTGCGTAGGCCAGAGACAGTTCGTCCAGTTCACCGAAATCATAAATCACTTTTCGCTGTTCAAACTGAACCTTGATTTCTTTTTCAATGGGATCAATGGAACTGATCTGTCCGATGTCACCGTTGAACACTTCCTTATCATAATTATTTTCCGTTTGAATAACCTTGTCCCTCGCACGAAATTGCCACCCAAATTTCTCGGCAACCACATCACCATGTCTCAGCGGATTCAAGGCATTCTGCAAAGTCAGATTCATCTCGCGCACGCCAAGGCTTCCCCGATTCATCGGGCACAGGACTTGGATATCCAGAATGGGGTGTACCTGAAATTTGGAAGGAATCCGATCGCGAACCATTTGCAAAAGCGTTGCCGCCGCACGTTCCGGTTCCTCTCGATCAATAAAATAAAAATCACTGAGTAAGGCATCCTCTTCCATCATTGGCATCTGCCCCTGATTGATTCGATGTGCATTCGTGATGATCCTGCTACCCGCTGCCTGCCGAAATATTTCCTGCAACCGCACAACAGAAAGGCATCCGGATTGAATGAAATCTTTCAACACGGAACCGGGACCCACGGACGGCAATTGATCCACATCCCCTACCAGTAATAAATGTCCATCCTCAGGTAGCGCCTTCAGAAGGTGATGCATCAAAGGAATATCGACCATGGAACACTCATCAACCACCAGCAACTTTTCTTCGAGAGGAGATTCTTCATCGTGCTTGAATTGACCGTTGCGGGGATTCACCTCCAGCAAACGATGTATGGTTCTGGCTTCGTGACCGGTAGATTCGGATAAACGTTTCGCGGCTCGACCTGTTGGCGCACAAAGGGCAAATGTCACACATTTGGCATGAAGTATTTTAAGGATCGATTGGATGATGGTTGTCTTACCCACGCCAGGCCCCCCAGTAATAATCACAACACGGTTCTCAAGAGCACAACGGATGGCCTCTGTTTGCGAAGCAGCAAGTTGCAGCTTGTTGCTTTCCTGAACCCAAGTGATGGCCCTGTTGAAATCAATGTCCGGATAGGAGGAAGGCTGCCCCGATAAATCAAGGATTCGGCGGGCAATGTATTCCTCCGCTTTTTTCAATGCAGGCAGAAAGATTAAGTCATGTTCTCCAACCGCATCACGAACGACGTCACCTGCATGAAGAGCCTGAGCAAGAGCATTCCTTGGTATCGATTCATCCACCGCCAGAAGTTCCGTGGTTTGTCTGATCAAGAGATCTTCAGGCAAACCACAATGCCCATTGCCCGAGGCCTCGGTTAGCATATGATTCAAGCCCGCCTGCGCCCGATGAAGAGAATCCTCAGGAATCCCCAGCTTTTGGGCAATATGATCGGCACTCTTGAATCCAATCCCGCGGATATCACGCGCCAGAATGTAAGGGTTGTTCTGAACCTTTTCTATCGCCTCTTCGCCGTATGTCTTGTAAATGCGAACTGCGCGACTGGTACTGACTCCATTGGAATGGAGGAAAACCATAATTTTGCGAACGACCTTTTGCTCCTGCCAGGCGTCCTTGATCTTGCGTCTTCTGCCCGGACCAATTCCGTCAATGGATTCCAATTTGGCAGAGGCGGTTTCAATGATATCAAAAATCTTCTCTCCATATCTGGTCACCATTTTTTTGGCATAAACCGGCCCTATCCCCTTGATCATTCCACTTGCCAGATATTTCTCAATCCCTTCAATGTTCGTGGGAGGGGTGCAAACGAGTCTCTCCGCCTTGAACTGCAGCCCATGTTCTCGATCACGCGCCCAAACGCCTTCCGCTTTGACCCATTCACCCGCATTGGCAGAAATCGATTGACCAACCACCGTCAATAAATCACGCCGTCCCTTGATTTTTACGCGCAAGACAACAAATCCAGATTCCTCATTGAAATACGTTACACGCTCAATCAGGCCGGATATGCTTTCTTTGTTTCTGGCGGGATAACCTTGGTTCATTGGACCCTATGATCAGGTGAGAACATGATGTGGATCAAGCAGGAATCCTAGTTCAACCCGCTATCACCATTTCCAAAGGCTTGCATGAATAAACTTGCCCAATGAAATGATACCCCGTATTTCAAGATATAACCTCGATCCAGAATAACAAATTAATCAGGACCCCAAGTAAGATGAGCAAAGAAAACGCGACTGAAAAAAAGGAGAAAAGCCAACGTTTAACAAGCCTGGATGCCTTGCGTGGGTTCGACATGTTTTGGATCGTGGGTGCGGAAGAAGTCGTACACGCATTGGGCAAGTCTCATGATGCAGGATGGACAAAATTGCTGGCGGATCAACTCACTCACAAATCATGGGAGGGTTTTGCATTTTATGACTGTATTTTCCCATTATTTGTATTCCTGGCAGGTGTCTCCATGGTCTTCAGCCTGACACGCACGATTGAGGAAAGAGGGAAAGCCTACACCCTTCGCAAGGTGTTCATCCGCTCACTCATTCTGTATACAATTGGCATTTTTTATTACGGAGGATTTTCAGATGGAGTAGAAAACATACGACTACTGGGGGTATTGCAGCGAATCGCACTGTGCTATTTGTTTGCAGCAATTATCTTTTGCATGACTGGCCTCAAGGGAAGAGTGACAGCTTTGGTGGTTTTGTTGGTAGGTTATTGGGCTATGATGACTTTCATTCCTGTACCGGGCGTAGGAGCTGGGAATTTTGAGGAGGGCAAAAACCTGGCTGATCATGTGGACAAAATGTATCTGCCTTTATTCAAGTGGAACGGGGATCATGATCCCGAAGGACTTTTGAGCACGCTACCGGCCATTGGATCCTGCCTGCTAGGGGTGTTCGCCGGAATGATCCTTTACCGCAAGGAGGGTTCTGCATTTCAGAAAACAGGCTTCTTGATGGGACTTGGTCTCATTTGTCTTGCCCTGGGCTACGCTTGGAGCTTCCAGTTTCCGATTATCAAAAACATTTGGACTTCCTCTTTTGTTTTGGTCGCTGGCGGTTTCAGTTTCCTCGCGCTGGGAACCTTCTATTTCGTGATCGATGGAGTGGGATTTCACCACTGGTGCTGGCCTTTTGTCTGGATTGGGATGAATCCCATCACCATCTATCTTGCCCACAACATCGTTGATCTCAATGGGCTGGCGAACAGATTCGTAGGGGGACCAATCAAGGCATCCCTCGGTGGTTATGCGGAAGCACTTGTATTAGCCACGGTGACTGCGATGAGTTTCCTTCTCGTATGGTTCCTGCATCGTAAACGGATTTATCTGAGGGTTTGATTTGCCTTTCAATAAGTCTTGTGAATTCACTTGGCAGTTTGAAAAAGCGTAACCATATTGAGGCGTAAGTTATGTTCAAGTGGATAAAACGAATCGTGATTTTACTGATCCTTATGGCAATCGTTGCTTTTTTTGCCATCGACAAGAGTATGAACTCACTCGTCAAGTCGGGTATTGAAAAAGGGGGCACCAGTCTGACAGGCGTACCCGTCACCTTGCAGGATGCCTCATTGGCGATGCTGTCGGGAGCAGGCTCCCTGTCTGGCCTGCAAATCGCCAATCCTGATGGGTTCAAGTCAGAATCTGCAATCACAGTCAAAAATGCGACTCTCGCGTTGGAGCCTGGCAGCTTGATGGCCAAGAAAATTGTCATTCGCAAACTTAAATTGGAACAACCCGGCATCACCTACGAAAGGACGCTTTCCAGCAGCAATCTCGACAAAATCATGGAGGCCATTCAAAAGAACATTCCGGAGACTCCGGAGGATTCTGATGAGGCGAGATTCCAGATAGACGATTTCCAGATTCTGCAGGCCAAAGTAAAACTGGGACTTACCGCTCTAGGCGGGAAAGGCGTCGAATTTACACTACCTGATATTGTGCTGAAGAACCTTGGCAAAGAAGGGGCCGGTTTGACAGGCGCCGAATTGGCCAAGGAAATCATGAAAACAGTTTTAGCCAGTGTCCTTGAAAAAGGAGCAGGCCAGGGTATTGCAGGTTTTTCAGAAACTTTAAAAGGAGCCTTGAGCACTGGAAACAGCCAGGCTGCAGAGACCGTCAAAAAAGCAAAGAGCCTTTTCAATAATGTCAAATCGCTCTTACCCTCGACAAGTCCAGGGGCCACCTCTGAATAACAGGTTTATCCAAAAAATTTCCAATCATTTATGTCAAAGAACGCCATCATCACTGGAGCCGGTACTGGAGTGGGACGCCACATCGCGATCCAGTTATCCGAGGCAGGCTGGAACCTGACCTTGACCGGGCGAACTGAAAAAACACTGAAGGAGACTGTAGGCCTGGCTGAGGCAGGCGATACCAACTGCCAAACTATTATCGGCAGTGTCGCGGATGAATCATTCGTCAACGAACTGGTCCGAAAGGCAGAAGATAAGTTTGGCTTAACGGAGGTATTGGTTAATTCAGCGGGAACGAATACTCCTGAGCGCACCCTGGACGTGCTGTCCCTAAAGGATTATCATGACTTGATCAACACCAACCTGCACGGATCCTACTACGCCATTCAGGCAGTTCTCCCTTCAATGCGCAAAGCCAAGTCAGGCACCATCGTAAATATTGTTTCGGATGCCGCACTTTGGGGAATGCCTCTGGCAGGTGCGGCCTATACCGTCTCCAAATTTGGTTTACGAGGACTGACGCAAGCGATCAATGCCGAGGAGAACAAAAATGGTATCCGTGCCTGCGGAGTCCTTCCCGGTGAAATTGATACGCCCATTCTGAAATTACGCCCCAGCGAACCTACAGCTGAGCACAAGGCAAGCATGCTGCGTCCCGAAGATGTCGCAGCATGCGCCAAGCTTGCCATCGATCTACCACCTCGTGCAGTCGTTCAGGAGTTACTAGTACGCCCTTGCCGGTAAGCTTGCCGCAGGTCTTTTGTAACAACATGAAAGCCATCAAGGTTCAACAAATTGCATCCGCTCTTGCTTGTTTCGGTGTCTTGCTGGGAGCATTCGGTGCTCACGCTTTGAATGAAACATTGACCGCATCCGACAGGGTGGATACTTGGGAAACGGCGGTCTTCTACCATCTGATTCATGCAATCGGATTACTGGTGCTATCTCGTATGGAAGCACCCCCCAAATGGACCATATATCTGTTTCTGACAGGCATCGTTATTTTCTCCGGAAGCCTGTATGCACTTTGCCTCACAGGCATCACCAAACTGGGCGCTATCACACCCGTCGGAGGGCTGGCACTCATGAGTGGATGGCTCACTTTGTGTTGGCCTCAAAAAAACGGGGAAAAACACTTGCATGGTCCATAAACAATGTCTAATGTTCGTCCTCCTTTCAATGGAAGGAAACCTCTTGCTGATTGAAGCAGATTTGAGGGAGAGGGCTGGTAGCTCAGTTGGTAGAGCAGCGGCCTTTTAAGCCGTTTGTCCAGGGTTCGAGCCCCTGCCAGCCTACCACTCCCTCACACATAACTTCTCAGCTGCTTGCTGTAACCCAGCTCTACAATAGCCTCAAAGGCTCTGGGACTTCAGGATATTGAGTTGCCTCGCGCGGTCAAATGAGAGTGGAATCTGCCTTCTGAATCAGATCAAAGGATAGCACAAGGCAACCCCAAGCTCTGCTGGGACATCAAAGTTTCCCAGCGCCGGTGAATGGCAGTATCTCTCCCCAGTCTTGCACCGAAAGATCATATGGGGATGTTGCTGTCAAATCTGTTACCACCCAAATTTCTGTGAGGAACACAGGTGCCAGCAAAGGCCAGTCACTTGTCTTCCGATAATTTTTCAGCGAGCAATAGCAGTATAGTTGGCGCATGATGATCCTCAGAAGAGATGAGTCGTGACTCGCATACTCAAGCATACGAGTGTGAATTTGGAAATTGGGTCTTGAACCGGTATTGATGCAGTCTGGTTAAGTTTCCCCCCATCAGCAGTGGTTTCACGGTTACACGATTTTTGAAATTAGAAAACTTGAGGGCCGAAGAAAATTTACCAGTTTCAAAAAGTTATGTTAAAATAAACTTTCGGAAATGAAATACAGCCTGCAAATAATTCTGTAACACTTGATCATGCCTGACTCCATGGAAGAAATTTTTGATGTCGTAAACAATCGGGATGAAGTGATTGACCAAAAACCCCGCAGTGTCGTTCACCAGCAGGACTTACTTCACCGAGCCATTCATGTCTTGGTCTTTCATTCAGATGGATCGCTCTTCCTGCAAAAAAGATCCATGCTGAAAGATTGTTTCCCGGGCACTTGGGATTCATCCGCTTCCGGCCACCTGGATTCGGGTGAATCTTACGATATCTGCGCGATGAGAGAAACCGAGGAAGAACTGGGATGGCGACCTGATCGCCCTTTTGAAAAACTTTTCAAAATAGATGCTTCGAAGGATACGGGATGGGAGTTTGTCTGGATTTACAGGGTCACGTATGACGGTCCATTCAAATTGCACCCCGAAGAAATCGAATGTGGTGAGTGGTTTTCAAGGGATCATGTGAATCAATGGCTGACATCCAATCCTGAGGAATTCGCCAGCGCTTTTCGCGTGTTATGGAAGCGCTATCTCGAATGGGAACACCAACTTTCAGCACCTTCTGAATCATGAATCCGGTCATCGGCATTGATTTGGGGGGCACACGCATTAAATGTGTGGCCTTTTCCGATAAAGGCGAGTTGCTGTCCAAGCAAACCCAAGACTTTGATTCGAACCAAGCTCTCGATTGGTGCCGGTGTATTGAGTCCATCACGCAAAAGATTTTGAGTGAATTCGAAATTAAGGATGTGCGGATTGGTTTATCGGCTCCAGGGCTTGTGGCGAAAAATCAACGTTCCATCAGTCACATGCCTGGACGCTTGCAAGGGCTGGAAGGCTTGGACTGGACGGAAATATTGAACAGCCAGTATCCAGTCAAAGTCATCAATGACGCGCAGGCCGCTCTCATGGGAGAAGTCTGGCAGGGAGTGGCAAAAGGGATGACGAATGTCATCATGATCACGCTCGGCACTGGCGTCGGCGGGGCTGCCATGGTGGATGGTCATCTTCTGAAAGGTCACCTCGGACGCGCCGGTCACCTTGGCCACATCAGCCTCAAAATAGACGGCCCGCCTGATATCTGCCGCACTCCTGGCAGCCTTGAATGGGCCATGGGTAATTATTCCATCAAGGAACGGAGTCAGGGGCGATTTGAATCCACTCACCATCTGGTTAAAGCCGCCCAGCAGGGAGATGCTTTTGCGAAGGGCATCTGGCATCAATCCATCCAGTACCTCGCCACTGGGTTGACGTCTCTCATCAACGTGCTGGACCCGGAATCCATCCTGATCGGGGGTGGCATTGCTGAATCAGATGAAGCCTTGTTCCAGCCTCTGCAGGAGGCACTTAATCAAGTCGAGTGGATTGTGCAGGACACACCGGTGAAAATCCTGAAAGCAACCCTGGGGGAATATGCGGGTGCCTATGGCGCAGCCTGTCTTTCCATGAAAGATTGATCCACCAACATCAGGAGTCTTTCCGTATTCACACCTCCGCTGATAACGTCACTATCAAAGATCACCCAATGCCGCCAGTGCTTCAGGATGCTCAGGGTACCGCTTCAAGACCTCATTCAATTCAGCACGGGCCTTCTCTTTTTGACTCGATTGCGTCAAATAGTGGGCCAAGGTGATCCTGATCAATGAAGCATGTGGCATGAGATCTCTTGCCTTGCTTGCAAATACAGCCGCGCGTTCAGCATCTTTCAGGCGGGCGGCCAAGCGGGCGGCCAGAAAAGGTAGATTCCAATCATTCGGATGGGATTGCATGGCATCTTGAATCCATTTGATGGCGCCCTGGAAATGCACAACCCCAAACTCAGCGTAACGTTTTTGAAAGTCATTTTCCATGGCTTCAATCCTTTGAGAATGATCCACCTGATCCAGAAACGGCGGGCCTTTCTGAAGCTGTATCATGGACCGGATCATCATGGCTTCCAAAACCGGATTGTAACCGAGCTGCCTGGCGCTATCTACCAATGCTGGCAGATCAGTTGCTTCCTCACTGGGTTCCTTACGTGGAAGATCCAGCATTTGCTGAATAAAAGGAAAGAGATAGGAAGCCATGATGTAATCGCCGTTAAAACGAAAATGCACATGTTCATAGAAAAAAGGACTGCCTGGAACTTCATTCATGCTCGAAGGATGGGTGCGAACAATATCATCCAAATCGACAAGATTGATCTTGTCTGCATCCAACCCTTCAACGACCTGCTTCAGAGCAGCGTTGATGCTTGAAGTCCCCCGGAAGGGGAGAGCATCGCAGTCCTTGGCCTGTTGATAATGAAAACGAGAGGCAACAGAATCATTTTGACGCTCAAGCACGCGCGCAAGACGAAAATGCAATTCCGCAAATCGATTGTCGATTTCGGAGGCCCTCTGAAACAGCGATGCAGCCATGATCCAGTCACCCCTTGATTCAGCTTCGATGGCATCCTTCCAAAATTGATCAAACCGTTCGACCTCGAGAGGATCGAGACCTTCCCAGTGCAATGATGCCAGGGGAGGGCAATCTCGCTCATTGACGACCACAGTCCCAACCAGCAAAGGTATGTTGCGAGCTGTGACCGCTTCAAACGTATCCTTTATATTCTTGGTATAACGATCCATTACCCCTTGCCTGCGCAT
This sequence comes from Verrucomicrobia bacterium SCGC AAA164-E04, assembly GCA_000383715.1. Taxonomy (GTDB): domain Bacteria; phylum Verrucomicrobiota; class Verrucomicrobiia; order Limisphaerales; family AAA164-E04; genus AAA164-E04. Next base: position 210,478 of record KB911838.1, on the reverse strand, counting down.
GTCGTCGGGATGCAGACGATGTTTGTGAAAGAAAGTCATGTCCTGTTCAACTGCAGGATCAGAGCTCATTGAGGAAATCACGGATTGAATCAACTGCCCTGATTTGCTCGCTCGTAAAAACTGCTGCATCCTGATCCATTCAAGACGCGGGATTCGGCGAGAATCTGGTCCTGGGGCTTGCCAACCAACCAATTCATTGTTGCCTCCATAATAAATGACCAGACTGGGGTCGTATGCAACGCACTCATGAGCAATGACTCGAACCATGTGCGAATTGATGCCCCGCATGGCGAGGTTGATCACTTCAATGGACCGTTCTGGGTATCGATGTTGCAAGACCCGATCCAGAACACGACTGAAAGAAAAGGAAGGCTCAGGGGTCCCCAATGCAGCCGACTCACCAAGGACAAATATACGAATAGCATCCTGCTTTCTTTTTTGGTCGAAACGAAATGGATGCGGTTTTAAATGGCTTTGCGGAGATAGAAATTGCCAGACAAAGCGTTCATTTTCTATCACTGTTCCTGAGTTTGGATCCTTGAGAAAAAACGAAGTGGGATAACCGTAACCCACCCACCGCAGGACTCCCTCAAGAATCAAAGCGAGGAACATGCAGGCAAGGATGGCCGAGACACTGCCGAGAAGCATCCGACGCCAAACCTTCATTTGACCGAACCGATTTCTTTTATTGCCCTGAGGAGATAAAAAGTTGCCTAATGACTCGCTCGTCATCAGTGAAGGATGACAGGAGATTTCCGCACAGCAAAGTCAATTCACGCAGCCAGATCAGGTGATGTGTTCATGCCTGATATCCCGTGCTTCACATAGAAAGACAACTTCTTCGGCTATGTTGCTGGCATGATCACCAATTCTTTCGAAGCTTTTTGAAATGGTGATGTAATGTAAGCAGCGCATAACACAGCCAGAATCGCTGATCATACGTTGTGTCATGGCTTTGTATATGGATTTGTTCAGCCGGTCGACTTCCTTGTCCTTGAGAATAATCTGCCTGGCTTCATCGGGACGGCGATAAACAAAGGCATCCAGTGCTGCTTTGAGCATCTCAACCACCATCTGCGCAATGTGCTGGATATCGACTTCAGGTCTGAGAGGCTCCTCTTTCATCAACTCCAGACTGCGACGAGAAAGTGTGGTTGCTTCATCCCCCACCCTTTCAAGCTCGGTAGAGATTTTCATCGCCATGGAAATGAACCTCAGATTGTCTTCGGCAGGCCCAAAAGCCAAAAGTTTCATGGCCAGTTCATCCACATCTTTCTCTAGTTGATCAATGACCGAGTCCTGCTCCTTGGCGGAAAGAGCGGAAGCTTGATCCCTGTTCACCAATGAATGAACTGCTTTTTGGACACACTGCTCGGCATTACTTGCCATCCGAAGAAGCATTTTCTTCAGTTGGTCAATATGCTTTGGCTCTGTTGAATTCATTCTGAAATTGCACTTTCTTACAAACGAAAAAGCACCATATACCAAGGAAAGCCACCTGTCACGCAATCCACGTGTATTGCTCGGTGGACTAGCGATTTGATCACGCCACAACAGCAGAAAAACAAACTTTTCAAAAAACCGCCTGCGACGACCTGTGATACGATCATCGCTTGGGGGTATTTTTTGAAAAGTTGTCGCAATGGTTAATTTTCTGGATTTCATCGACCTGAACTACATGATGAAAAAGAAGCTTGTGATCTTTTCAAACTGCTGATCTTCAAGTTCTCTTGTCTTGTTGTATGTGGTGAGCAGTAAATGTTGGGTGTCACTCAAAGGCGACGCTTGCGTTACAATGGACGATAGTGCGGACCCAAGAACTAGAAATCGTAGGACAGCGACATTCCGAATGAGCGTCCTCGTTTGTAGCAGGAGTAAATATACTCCTGCCCAACAAATTCCTGTGTGACATCAACCTTGGGATCCAGAAGTTTTTTTTTGCAGAAAACTTGAGTTTCCAGTGATCTGACAACGATTGGGATATCGTTAAAACAAATGTAATTTATCAGCTGCAGTCCAGCACGGATTTCAGCTCATGGGCGGAGGCAGGCGAATCAATCCCGATCGTCCTGCCAGCTCAGGCTACCTTGAATTTCTTCCGAATCCTGGCTCAATGATATTTGCCCACACCTTTTGAGGTAACAGCAAGGCTACCCAGAATTGGGGAGCCTTTTTGGTGAGTCACTCAGGAGCTATTTCAGTTGCTGGAGACTTTGGGTTTTTCGAGGATATCATTATTCATACTCTAGCTGAGCCAGGTCTTCACCCCTGGCAAGCTTAACCATCTTCTCAACAAGTTCATCCGTACTCCAAGTGTTCCCGATCAAAATTTCCTGAATCTTACCCTGTGGATCCACTAGGACAGTGCGGAGGTTATGGTCCCAATCCATCACGGTATTTTCGCTTCGATAAAACATTAGTCCAAACTGTTCGGTGAGCGCGTCAATTTCAATCATGGCTCCGGTCGCAAAAGACCATTTTTCAGGATCATACTGATATGCACTGGCGTAGAACTTGAGTCGCTCGGGCGTGTCATTGACTGGGTCGAAGCTGATTGAAAGAAATTGCCAATTGTCAGGAGCATCTTCCAACGCTTTGAGCTTTTGCTGAGCACTCAAAAATTGCTTGTTCATTTTGGGACAGAAATCCGGTAGCGGACAACGCGTGTAGATAAAGGTAATCGCCAGAGCCTTGCCACGATATTGCTCAAATGAAATAGGCTTGGACAACTGATTGGTCATGGAGTAGTCAGGAAGTAAATCACCTGCCATCAAGGGCTCTACCTCGCGGACCCGGCGCCACGGAGCTGTCTTTGAGAGTTCATCAAGCGACGGCACTTCAGCACTTAATTTCTCTACGCCATCGATCCAACTGCGTCCATCCGTCACATGAAGCAGAAAACTGATGGTGTCATCCGTCTGGATAGATGCCCATTCATTGGTGTTGCCAATATTGAAAGGCATCGTCATTTCCTTCATGTAGTCAGGAATCTCCTCATGGTGAATACGCGCTCGAGACAGGTCGGTCTCGATCGATTTGACAACCCCGGAAACAGTGAACAGTTTAAGTTCGCTGGCAGTCGCTGCGACAAACTGATCGGCTTCGGGTTCTTTGGGTTCAATCGAGCCAGTCTTTTCGTTCGTCTCAGGAGTATCATTGAAAGCTTCAGGCGATTCAGATTGAACAGCGACAGGCTCTCCCTCTTCAACCTGCCCGCACCCAATCCAGAAAACAATCTGATGAAGGAGGAATACTGTGAGAAGCCCCTTGGAATGACGATGGCGAATCATGCCTTTAGATGACACAAATATCTCCATTTTTCCAATCAATTCAACGAAACATGTCCGATTAAATTGAAATTGAACCACGTTTTGACCTTATGGACTGGATCGACTATTCTGAGCGACGTGAAAATTGTCAAAGTCCCATTGGAAGAAAGATCCTACCAAATTGTCATCGGTTCATCGCTTTTGAAGGCCGTCGGCAGGCAATGCAAACAACTGAAACTTGGTCCATCCTGTGCGGTCATTACCGATGATCGCGTCGAGCCACTTTACGCAAAACCTGCGATCGATTCGCTGAAAGCGTCGGGGTTCAATGTGACGTTAATCACCATTCCTGCTGGAGAAAAATCAAAAAATCTTCGCCTTGTTCAAAGCTGTTATGATCAACTTGCGCAGGCACGATTGGAACGCAGTTCATTCGTACTCGCTCTGGGAGGAGGAGTTGTAGGCGATCTTGCCGGCTTTGTTGCCGCAACTTATCTGAGGGGAGTGGACTTTGTGCAGGTGCCAACGACCTTGCTGTCTCAAGTGGATAGCTCAGTTGGAGGAAAAGTCGGGGTCAATCTTAAGGCTGGCAAAAATCTGGTCGGTGCCTTTTACCAGCCCCGTCTTGTCATTTGTGATCTCGATACACTGGAAACGTTGCCGCCTCGCGAATTCAATGCTGGACTCGCTGAGGTGATCAAATATGGCATCATTGACGATGCCCGCTTGTTCAAAAAACTGGAATCAGAAATGGAGCGGATACTAAAACAAGATCCTAAAGTCCTTGGAAGTATCATTGCCAAGTGTTGTCAAATTAAAGCCAAGGTGGTGGGCGTTGATGAGAAAGAAAACGGACTCCGCGCGACCCTCAATTACGGACATACCATAGGTCACGCAATAGAAGCCATCACCCGTTATGGTACATTTCTTCATGGCGAGGCAATATCCATCGGTCAAATCGCGGCAGGCGTTTTGTCCCATGCACTGTGCCGATTTCCCGAAAAAGATATGGAGCGGATCAGAGCCTTGTTTGAGAAAGCTAAACTACCAACGACCCTTAGATTCACAGCATCCCAAAGAAAAAAACTCATGGAAGCCATGCAATTGGACAAAAAGGTAAGTGAGGGCGAAGTAAAATTTGTTTTGGCATCACGCATCGGCAGTGTTTCTCCGGGGCATGTCGTGCCAAACGATATGATTCATGCGGTATTGGAGCAGATAGGTCTCGAATCATCTGAATCATGAAAGTCAAGGGTTTCACTGAATGATCAAATCATCAGTAAGTATTTTGAACTCCTAAGCTTTCTGGTCCGGCAAATCCGGAAGCATGTCCCTTCTGGTCCTGAGGAGGTGGAAGAATCTGACTTTCAGGATTCAAGATGTATCCTGAGGCGCCAAGGCACGCCTCGGGTCGCTTGAAATCAACCGTGGAAACATCCGTAAAATCGACTTCGCTCCGATCTGCTTCAAACCTTGCGAGTCCTGAAAACCTGCGGGCTGGTTCGCTCTGTTCAACTGGAACTTTTTGGGGATCCTCCCCCCCGAAAAGACAGCAGGTAGAAACTTAGCAGAATTTTTTGATACAAACGGCATCATGAGGATACCAATTGCCCCAATGGATGCGATTTTCCTTTTAATCTGCAGGACTGAGGTTAGTTTCTGTCCTTTTGGAGGACCATCCAAACTCTTTTTGAAACTATCATTTTGAGAATTTAAAAGAACGTTTACTTACCTTTTTGAGATGAGAAATGTGTCAAAACCCTGTCTATTAAGTAATGAATAAAGTTTTGTTTATTTGCACCGGCAATTGGTATCGAAGCCGATTATCGGAGGTTTTGTTCAATTATTACGCGATGATGTGTAAGCTCGATTGGCGCGCTGATTCTCGAGGTATGACAGAGACCCAGATTAGAGGCATCTCGCCGGACGCCATGCAATACCTTGAGCAAAAAGGCCTCCATACTTATCTGGACGAACCTCGCGATCCTGAAGCGATTAAAGTCTCTGACCTGGAGGAGGCGGATCTTGTGCTTGTCCTTTGTCGTGATGAACATGAAGGAATGATGCGCGAACGTTTCGGGCAAATCCCGAAGATCCTGGAGTCGCAAGGCAAATTGCGATTCTGGAATGTCTTCGATGTTCCGGTGGAAGCACCCTCCGGACTGAAGAGTCTTTTCGGAGTCAAAAGCGCGCGCCAATCGCAACCATCGAAAAGCAGTTGTGAACATATTGATCTTGCTGTCAAATTGCTGATCCACGAACTTTCCGAAAACCAGATGAAGGTCACTCTTGATCCCAGTGAAATCGAATAGAGACTCAACTTTCACCTACGGTTTCAGTTCCAATCTCTCCGCCTGTCAGGCGTTTTGAGTTTCGCCGTCGTTTCAGCCAATTTTGCAGTATTCCCTGACTAGGACTGAAAACCCACGCAACACAGAATATGCCTGCGCCTGCAACAACCATGCATCCTGCAGTTGAGCTATTCAACCAGATCGCCAGATGAAGTCCCAGCACTGAACTTGCAGCGGCGTGCAGCAGAGATAGCACAAGTACGATCGGGAAACGTGTGGTTAACATGGATGCAGTGGCACCTGGCAGAATAAGCATGGCAATCACCAGGATGGCACCCACTGCCTCAAAAGCACTTACCACGATTACAGACAGCCAGCACATTAACGCATAATGGACAAATGTTGCGTTGATCCCCATTGAAGAGGCCAGCCCGGGGTCGAAGGAGCTAACGAGCAGTTCCTTGTAGAAAACTACCATCAGACCTAACGTTAAAAAGGTGACACATCCCATACGGATCACGGGAGAAGGCGCGAGTTGGTAGGCTCCTATTGTAAAAAACGGCTGGATGCTGACAAAAGCAATTTCACCGTGCAAGACGCAATCAGCATCCAAATCAACTTTGTCTGCATACACACTGATTAAAACCACACCGAAAGCGAACAAGGTAGAAAATGTAATCCCAATGGCCGCGTCTTGTTTGATACGCGTTCGTGTATGAATGATCTCGATCATCAGAGTGGTCAGCACACCGGCAATCAACGCACCCATAAAAATGGCAAAACCATAACTGATCCCATGCCCAGATGGCTCCACTGCTAGATCAATTCCTTCGCCAGAAGCTTGACGATTCGTCCATGCATTCGCGGCAAGAAAGGCAATGGCGAGGCCGGGAAGAACGCTGTGGCTGATGGCGTCACCAACCAAAGCCATGCGGCGCAGTATTAGATAATTTCCCGCTAACCCACATGCCGCACAGACGAGGAAACCCATGAGGAAAATCCAACCATAAATTGAAAAATCCGTCGTCCAGGGGGCCACAAAAATGGCTTGCCAATCCAATGCCGGTATCATTTCGCTCATGATGGTTTTCTATATCCAGTCGCAGCAGGCGGCGATGATTGAACCGTTCCGTGTGCTGAAATAATTTCCTCAGCGGATGGAATGGGTTTCCCATGCGGATCACGATCTGCAAAATTCAACTGGCGCTCAAGTTGACGTACAAGGTCTTCACCCAAAATATGTTCAATTTCTTCCGCGTCATCATGCACATGATCAGGCGAATAATTAGCAGCGTCCGTTAAATAGAGTTCCCATAAGCGATGGTTGCGGACAATCGTTTGTGCACGGCGCATGCCTTTTGGGGTCAAATAAAAAGCTTTTTCACCCGGTGGCATGGTCCCATACCCGAGACGCACCAGTTCAAGGCAGGACGCTTCCGTGCCATCAAGGGTTTGGCGCCTCAACTCCGCCAATTCCACTAAAGTCACTCCTTCCTGGCGAAACTTTTCTTGTTCCAGAACATGGAAAACCGCCTTGAGCGTGTTCTCTCTCCGAACACGCCCAGACCTGGATCGACGCGTCCACCACTTGATTATAACCCCATGCGAGGGGGCAAAGAAGAAGGCCACAGCAAAAAGAACAGCGGCAGATAAGACCATGAAGGGCCCGGTCGGCAATTGATGTCCAAGGAAAGAGAAAAATGCTCCCATGATCCCTGCGAGCATTCCTGTCAGGCAAGCGAATAAGAGCATTCGATGCAATCGATCCGTCATCAGATAGGCAGTGGCAGCAGGAGTGATCAACATGGCGGAAACAAGAACCACACCCACGGCCTGTAAAGCAATGACCACCGAAAAAGCCAGAAGTAACATGAAACCATGATGCACCCATGCTACAGGTATCATCACACTGTAGGCAAAACCCGGATCAAAACTGACGGTCAGGAGTTCCTTATAAAACAACCATACCAGCCCAAACGTCAACAGGGTGACAACCGCCATCAATTGGATATCAGATTGACCAAGTGACGCAGCCTGCCCAAACAGGAATTTATCAATACCACTCTTGTTTCCTGAAGGCAGTCGTTGAATCATCGTAACCAGGCAGATTCCCACTCCAAAAAAACAGGCAAGCACCATACCCAGAGCGGTGTCTTCTTTGAGTTTGGTGGTGGATGTGATTCGGGTGACCATGAAACTTCCCAGCAAACCGGCCACAGTTGCACCGATGAAAATGGCCACTGGGTTCTTGTCCATGTCCCACAGGAATCCAGCTGCAACACCCGGCAGAACCGCATGCGATAAGGTATCGCCTAACAACGCTAGTTTTCTAACCACCAAAAAGCTTCCGAGCAACCCACAGGTCAATCCCAGCAAGATAGCACCAGTAAGGGCATATCGAAGTGAAGGGTCTTTGAAGCTGAAAAACCTTACAGTTTGATCCCATACTGATATTTCAGTGATGTCCCCGATACGCGCGGCATGCACAGGAGTCAATGCCGCCATGAAGAGCAGCAAGATCCAGCCAATCAAATTTAACCGCAAATACTTCATGGCTTCACGGTTATCCTTTGTTCTGTCGAACTGCCTCGGCGACTTCAGAAAGTATGGTTAGACGACCACCATAGGTTTTCTGAAGTTTTTCATAGGTAAAAACTTCTTCCGTGGGTCCAAAATCTACAAGTCTCATGTTTAACAAGACCAGCATATCGAAATAATTGCGTGCCGTCGGCAGATCATGATGAACCACCAGTATGGTTTTGCCTTTTTGACGAAGTTCGTGAAGCAGCCCTATGATGGACGACTCTGTGGCCGCGTCCACCCCCGCAAACGGCTCATCCATGAAATAAAGATCACTTTCCTGCGCCAATGCCCTGGCAAGAAACACTCTCTGCTGTTGCCCTCCACTCAGGTTGGCTATTTGGCGGTCGGCATAAGGCATCATTTTTACTTTTTCCAAGCACGCAGAGGCAATATCCCGATCTTCCTTACCAGGCCGTTTGAATAATCCCAACTTGCCGTAGCGCCCCATCAGCACAACATCCATGACACTAACAGGAAAATCCCAGTCAACCGATTCCCTTTGGGGCACATAACCCACTCTTTTTAGATTCTTTCGATTGTTTTTTCCAAAGATTTTCACCCATCCACTGTCGGTTGGCAGAAGCCCCATGATGGCTTTAATGAGGGTGGATTTACCGGCGCCATTCGGGCCTATGATGCCAATCAGCTTCCCGGGGGGAACCGCGAGATCAATTCCATAAAGCACCGGTTTGTGGTGGTATGCCACGGTTAAATCGTGGATTTCCAGCGGAATATCCTCAACCGCAAGACCCTTCGTCCAAAGATTGGCCGGCGGAGGCGTTGTTTCTATTCGAGGTATCTTGTCTTTTTCCTGAACCATAAACGAAGGGTGAAGCATGTTGTTTAACTGCTCTAATCCAGATAACAGCATAGAAAATCTGCTTCAGTAATCAAGTCAATAAGTTAGATGAGGCTAACTTTTATTTAGACACCGATAAACTTTTTTGAAAAATTTTTGAGTATTTCTGAACGAGCAGTTGTCGAAGAAAGAGTGGTATAAATAAACTCTGTTAGTTCTCTGTATTGCTCAGTTCGTTAGTCCTCTTTCATGTTGTGCGACATGGAAGAGGACCTTCTCGTTTCCAACCTTTTGCACTTGCATCTCAATGGAAAAAAGATTCCTCTAAATTGATGAAATCCAAACAATTGATCACTCGCGGACCCTTGTTTTTAGGATGTTTTTTTATTTTCCTGATTGTTTGCCTGCACAACCAGCCAGTTCAGGCAGGCTTGAAGAAGGTGACTTCTGTCGAGGGAATCACCGAGTATCAAATGGACAACGGGATGCGTGTCCTGCTCTTCCCTGATAGTTCTCAACCCAAATTCACCGTCAACATCACCTATTTCGTAGGTTCAAGACACGAGGGACGTGGAGAAAAAGGGATGGCACATTTGCTGGAGCACATGCTGTTCAAAGGGACTGAAAAGTATGGAAATATCATCAAACTGCTGTCAGCGCGTGGAGCGCAGTTCAATGGAACCACCTGGGTTGACCGCACAAACTATTACGAAACGCTACCCTCGGATCAAAAGGCAAATCTTGAATTCTCTCTTGAGCTGGAGGCGGAACGAATGGTCAACAGCCTGATCCTGAGCGAAGATTTGGAAACTGAATTCACAGTGGTTCGCAACGAATTCGAACGAGGAGAGAACAACCCCATTCAAATCCTCTATCAACGCATGATGTCATTGGCTTTTGACTGGCATAATTACGGATTTTCCACCATTGGGTCTCGAAGCGATATCGAACGCGTGCCAGCAGAAAACCTCAAGAAGTTCTACCAAACATATTATCAACCCGATAATGCCATGCTGGTCATTGCAGGTGATTTCAAACCGGAGGAGGCGCTGGCATTGGTTGAGAAACATTTTGGTCCCATCCCAAAACCTGAACGCCTGTTGAGCGACACATATACGGTTGAACCCGTCAAGGATGGGGCCCGGCATGTCACGCTGAATCGCAATGGAGATGTGGCGGCAACCGGTGTGTTGTATAATGTGTGCGCAGGTTCTCATGCCGACACGGTCACCCTGGATGTCATTGGCACGATCCTCACAGACGCACCCTCGGGAAGGCTCTACAAATCCTTGGTCGAAGAGGGACTGGCCAGTTTTGTATCTCCTCTTTTCTATCCCACGCGCGAGCCGGGCGCCTTCATGGTATTGTCGGAAGTACAGAAGGACATCGATCCAGAGAAGGTGCTCGAGAAGATGAAGGAAGACATCGAATCGTTCTTCAACAGCGAAATCACTGAGACGGAAGTCAATCGCGCAAAAACCCGTCTTCTCAAACAAATCGAACTCTCTTTCAAGAACAGCAATCAAATCGGCATCAACCTGACCGAAGCGGCGGCGGTAGGTGATTGGCGTTTGTTTTTTCTATCGCGCGACCAATTGGAACAGGTGACCGTTGAAGATGTCAAACGTGTGGCTTCCGTTTATTTTAAGAGCTCCAACCGAACGAGTGGTATTTTCCATCCAACCAAGGAACCCAATCGCACGATCATTCCTGAGACGCCGAATGTGACCGAGCTGGTCCAGAGTTACAAAGGAAAGGAAGCCATTGCTGAAGGTGAGGATTTTGAGGCCACACATGAAAATATTGAAAACCGCGTAAGACGGGAATCCATCGGCCAGGGCATCAAAATAGCTTTACTCGCCAAAGAAACACGTGGCAATAGCGTGACCGGCACCTTGAATTTTTACATGGGTAACTTGATGTCATTGAATGACCCAGCCAGCCAGACGGCCGCTGATATGGTACCAAGCCTCATCATGCGAGGGTCTGAAAACCATTCTTATCAAGACATCAAAGATACGTTGGATGCACTCAAAGCCAACGTTTCAATGAGCGCAGGGGAAAATGGAAGCTCACTCAATGTTCGCTTCCAAACGGACCGCGAACACCTGGTTGAGCTGATTCATTTTCTGGGTGAAATTCTGACATCTCCGACTTTTCCTGAAGATGAGTTCAAGGTGCTCAAGCAGCAACAATTGACAGGCATGCAAGGAATGCTCTCTGATCCGCAGTCGCTCCTTTTCAGACGGCTGCGCCAGCGACTCAACCCTTATCCCCCTGAGTCCATTCATCATATTCATGATCTACCTGTTCTGATCCAGCGAATGGAGGCTTTGAAACTTGCCGATATTCAATCTTTCTACAAAAAACACTACGGAGCGGGCCATGCGCGATTGAGCATTGTCGGAGATATGGAAGAGGAGAAGGTAATAAAATCGCTGAAAGAGGCATTCGGTGACTGGCATTCTCAAACCGTCTTCGAGAGAATCAAAAAACAACGATTACCTGCGATCAAGGTCGATGAACTGATTGAAACGCCTGATAAAAAAATGGCTGTTGTGGCAGCAGGTGCCTCGGTGGCAATGGATGACACCGATGGCCGATACCCCGCTTTGCTGTTGGCAAATTACGTGTTGGGAGGGTTCGCAGAATCACGGCTTTTCAATCGATTAAGACAAAAGGACGGTTTGTCCTACGGTGCTTACTCAGGGTTTAACGCACGTTCGTTGGATCAAGTTGCCGCGCTGTCTGCAATGGCAATTTGCGCGCCTGAAAACGCAGAGAAAGCTCAAATGGCTCTTCATGAAGAATTGAACCGATGGTTAACCGAACCAATCCCTGCAGAGGAATTGGCAGCGGCAAAACAAAGCTGGACAACTTCACAGAAAAACAGTTTGGCCAATGATCCAGTTGTGGCGGGTGAATTGGCAAGTGGACTTTACCTTGGACGGACCATGCTCTTCGACAAACACGTCAACGACCGCATTGGAAAACTGACTTCAAAGGAAATGCTTGAAGCGCTTCAATCGAGTTTTGAACAGGACGGTTTTGTTAAAATCAAAGCAGGCGATCTTGAAAAACAATGAAGTTGATCAGGCCTGAGCAAGGAAGGCCCCAGAATACACGTTGAGAACTGCTTTTCCGGCTGAACCTGCTGTGGTTGTCCGTATCCTTCCTTTACTGCGAATGAAAGTTTGAGGCGGAGCACACATTCCATCCTAGTCAACGTATCACGCCAAACGGAATAAGGGCGATCCAATCGACCAAGCACGCCCCACCGTTGGGTACGGGACGTCCTGGCACGCAAGCTCAGCGCTCCCCACACTCTCCGCTCGCGCACAAACGGGTCCAACGAGAACCCTCGAATCCCAAGCATATTCACGCAACACGAATCGGGAGTAATCCAACCCATACCATTCAATTTCCCTGTATAGATTATTATCACCGAGCCTCACCACGAACGGTCATGAGAACAGCGCATTCTGAATCTGCTTAGTGGCACATCTTCAAGAAAAGCTTCTGGAATTTTTAATAGCTCTCATGAGCCTCTTCTGTCCATTATGAACGGATGTTCACTTTAAGTCACTGGATCAAGACGTGCATGGTTTGGGTTGTGGCAAGCAACCTGATTTTGCGGGGAGATGACAGCGCAACTCACCAACAAGAAACCGAGGAGGAGAAAGCATCATGGAATGTGAACCATATCCAAGGCCCAGGCTTTGAACAGATCATCGACACCCGCGAGGGCACATGGATGAATCTTGATGTGAGCCCTGACGGAAAGCACGTTGCTTTTGATTTACTCGGGGACCTTTACATGATGCCTATTGAAGGCGTGAACGATAAAAACGCACAATCCCTCATTCACCTGACTGAAGGTATCGCCTGGGATATGCAGCCTCGATTCAGCCCGGATGGCCAACATCTGGTTTTCACGAGTGACCGTACTGGTAAAAACGAAAAAGGCGGCGACAACATATGGACGTTACATATTGCTACCGGAGAACTGAATCAAATCACTCAGGAAACCTTCCGCCTTTTCAACAATCCAAACTGGTCACCGGATGGAGAATACATTGTCGCACGTAAGCATTTCACCAGCCGACGTTCTCTAGGTGCGGGGGAAATGTGGTTATTTCATCGCTCTGGAGTCAACGGTGGAGCACATGCAGGCGTGCAGCTTACTTCCAAGCCAACGGATCAAAAAGATGTGAACGAACCCATATTTTCGATCGACGGCAAACATCTTTACTACTCTGAAGACGCAAGCCCGGGTTCCAGCTTCGAATACGACAAGGATTCCAACGGACAGATTTATGTTGTGCGCCAACTGGATTTGGAAACAGGCAAGACACTGAACCTGATCAATGGTCCCGGAGGAGCCTGTCGCCCCACCCCTTCCCCTGACGGAAAGACTCTTGCTTTTGTACGCCGAGTAGACGGGAAGTCCGGCCTTCACGTTTTCGATATCGAATCAGGAGCCATTCAGTTACTTTATGACAATCTGGAGAGAGACATGCAGGAGACCTGGGCCATTCACGGTGTCTATCCAACATTTGCATGGACACCGGATGGTGGATCCATCGTCTTCTGGGCTCGTGGAAAAATATGGAGATTAAATGTAGCCGATACCTCACTTCATGAAATTCCGTTTCGCATCAGAGATACCCGTCAAGTAGCAGAACCCGTTCGATTTCCGGTGAACGTTGCTCCAGGCAAATTCCCTGTCCGGATGTTGCGTTGGGTGCGTGTTTCCCCTCAAGGCGACAAGGTGGTCTATCAAGCCCTTGGTCACATCTACATCAAAAACCTGCCTAATGGTGAACCGACCAGATTGACTTCTCAGAATGATCACTTCGAGTTTCATCCCAGTTTTTCTCGAGATGGTCAATATCTTGTTTACACGACGTGGAATGACAAGAGATTGGGTCAAATCCGGGTAACTTCTCTGTCAAAAAAAGATGACCACGAAAACCGTGTCATCACGAACAAACCTGGTCACTATATCAATCCTGTCTTTTCACCGGATGGTTCCAAGGTCGTTTTTCAACGCACTGGCGGAGGTTGGTTGACGAGTCCTTTGTGGTCCAGAGACCAGGGAATTTACGCCATTGCAAGCCAGGGTGGTCAACCTGTGAAAATCACTGAGAGCGGATCAAACCCTCAATTTGGAATTTCAAATGAACGAGTGTTCTTGCAAAAGACAGCTTCCGACCCCAACGCGGACAATCGAAAACTGGTTTCGATCAGTATGGAAGGCAAAGAAGAGCGCACTCATTTCACCAGCACCTGGGCAACTGACTACCAGGTCTCCCCTGATGGTAAATGGATAGGGTTCGTTGAAAGGTTTCACGTCTATGTCGCACCCTTTGTTCAAACCGGAAAAACCATCACGCTGGGCCCTGACCAAAAAGGACTCCCCATGTTCAAGGCAAGCGAAACGGCCGGTGACTGGATACAGTTTTCAGGGCCTGACTCCAACCTTTACTGGTCTTTGGGATCTGACCTTTATTCGTTGCCTGTTTCTCTGGAGCAAATGACCGCTTCAGATGAGGATACCTTGCCCGAGCCGAAAATAAAGAACATCAGTTTCGAAACGGAACATGACAAACCTTCGGGCACTCTTGCTCTGACAGGAGGTCGCATGCTTTCCATGGTCCACCCATTCATCGAGGAAAACACCACTCTCATTATTCAGGAAAATCGTATCGCCGATATCGGACCGGACGGAAAGGTTGCGATCCCGGAAAATGCGCATGTCCTTTCATTGGAAGGACGCCTTGTCATGCCTGGATTGATTGATACACACGCACATGGCCAACAGGCAGCTTCCGGCATCATCCCTCAGCAAAACTGGGTTGATTATGCACGTCTGGGCTTTGGCGTCACAACGGTTCACGATCCATCCAATGACACTCAATCCATTTTTGCAGCCAGCGAAATGACCAAAGCCGGATTGATCACTGCGCCCCGCACTTTTTCAACCGGACGCATCCTTTACGGTGCTACCGGAAGTTACAAGGCGGAAATCGATTCCCTTGATGATGCGAAATTCCACCTTGAACGCATGAAGGCGGTGGGTGCATTCAGTGTCAAAAGTTACAATCAACCGCGACGCGATCAACGCCAGCAGATCATCCAAGCGGCTCGCGAAATGGGCATGTTGGTCGTGCCTGAAGGCGGGGCCACATTCATGCATAATTTGACCATGATCGTGGATGGCCATACCGGCATCGAGCATACGGTTCCGGTTGAAATGATCTATGGAGATGTCCTCGATTTGTGGCGGGGAGCTGAGGTAGGTTACACCCCCACCCTGAACGTGGCCTATGGTGGCCTGGGAGGTGAAAATTACTGGTATGATGTGGATGAGGTCTGGCGCAACGACAGAGTCATGGCCTTCAATCCTCCCCATAAAGTCATTCCACGTGCAAGACGTCGAACCACGGCGCCTATTGAAGATTACAACCACATCCGGCAGGCACGGATTACCAAAAAGCTGATTGATCAGGGTGGACTGGTTCAGGCGGGCGGCCACGGTCAACTCAACGGTATTTGCACACACTGGGAATTATGGAGTTTTGTTCAGGGAGGAATGACACCATTTGAAGCCCTGCGATCTGGCACCCTTCACGGCGCAAAATACCTGGGTATGGACCATGATCTTGGAACGATCGAAGTTGGCAAATTGGCTGACTTGATTATTTTTGAGGAAAGTGCCGATCCGAGCATCGACATTCGCCAATCGCAAAACATCGAATGGGTCATTGCCAATGGTCGCCTTTACGATGCAAAAACAATGAACCAAAAAGGAAATCATTCGCTGGATCGTCACCCCTTTTATTGGGAGCAATCTCCATTGGCCGCAGGTTTAATGATGCAAGATCCAGCTACGTGTGCAGGCTGTCAGCGGGGCGCCCAGCAACACTGAGAAAAAAATCAGGATTGGCGATGGAAAATGGTATTCCCAAGCCATCCTCCAAGCACTCCCCCTCCCAGTGGGGCCAAGATGTAAACAACCCACCAGCCTTGCCCGTTGACGGTGAAAGGAATGGTGCCCCAACCCGCGCATGCGGAGAACAATCTGGGCGCCAGGTCTCTTGCCGGATTAAAGCAGGCCATGGTCACTGGACCAAAAATACATATGAGGACGGTTAAGGTGATCCCAATGGCAAAAGGAACACCTCCACCCAATCGTTTCTGAACATCTGTGGAAGTAAAACCAAACACAGCGAAAGCCAGCAACCCTGTCCCAACAAGCTCTGCGACAAATGCACTGGATATCGATAAAGTGGTCTTGTGTTCAGCACTTAAAGGTTTTCCTCCTGGATTTGGAAAGAACTCACCGAACACCATGGCAGTGGCTTCGCTCCCTTTTTGACCTCGTTGGATGCCCTGCGCCTCTTCGTGGGCTGACAATGGTTCACGAAAGATAAGAAACAATATCGCCGCAGCCAGAAAGGCGCCGATCATTTGGCAGAACACATAACCCAGAGCCAGACGACCTTTCATCCCTCTGAAAAGAAACATGGGTAATGTAATGGCTGGATTGAAATGAGCTTGACTGTGACCTGCCGTCAATAAAATGGCCACGATCAACCCGGCACCCCAGACCGCAGCTACCTGAAAAACCCCCTGAAAGGCATCGAACGCCACCGCACCAGCGACCGCTCCACACCCAAAGAAAATCAATAGAAACGTTCCCAAGATTTCCCCTATTGCCCATCTGGGTATCATTTTTAAGAAGTGGCTGAATCAGCAGGTTTGAACAGCTCAGCGCCATCAGTAAATCCAGCTGCATACATGTCAAAGATCAGTCGAATCTGATCCCTTACCTGACGAAAGAACTGCAGCACTTCATCCTCGCTACCTTCCATTTTGGCAGGATCCGGGAAAGGCCAATGATATCGCCGAACTTGACCGGGAAACTGAGGACAAGCCTGGTCTGCATTGTCACAAACCGTGATGACTACCTTGATATCCTTATCGAGAAATTCATTCATGTGTTTTGAGGTGTGAGCGGAAATATCCAGCCCGATCTCACCCAACACCCGAACAGCGAGAGGATGGACTTCACCCGTGGGATCGGAGCCTGCACTATGCACAATGGCCGCATCTCCCACCGCATGCCTCAGCACTCCTTCAGCCATGTGGCTACGACAGGAATTCCCTGTGCAAAGAATCAGGATATCAGGTTTTTTAGCACTCATAATCAATGGGAACATGTCATGCCATTGAATCCCCTGAAATGTCGAGAATAATTGGCCCGGGAAGGGAAACGATTCTTGCAGGATATCAAGGGGATCTTACACTTGGCGACCATGTCATGGAAAATCCTTATCACTGCGCGCACCTTTGAAGTCGTTGGCAAGCCCGCCATCGAATTTTTAAAATCCAAAGGTTGTGAAATCACCATTCCGCCTAAGTGGGGGCCCCTTTCGGGTGCTGAACTGTTGGAGCAATTGAACGGTCACGACGCGGTTCTGTGCAGTCCCGATGCATACCATGCTGATGTGTTTGACACTCAGGAAGGAAAGGCCTTGAAAATCATCTCCCGATGGGGAGTCGGGTATGACTCGATCAACATTCCAGATGCCACTGCTGCCGGCATACCCGTCGCCTATACTCCTGGACTCCTTGATGAGGCAGTCGCTGATTACGCATTTGCTCTTCTGCTGACCATGGCGCGCAGGACCTATAGTGTACATCAAACCATGCGTGAGGGCGGATGGAAAGCCGAGTGGGGTGTGGATCTTGGAAGTAAAACGCTGGGAGTGATCGGGTGCGGACGGATTGGACGAGCTGTCGTCAAAAGAGCTTCAGGATTCAACATGAAAGTGCTGAGTTATGATGTCATGCCTCACCCGGATGCAAAGGCCATGGGGGTCGATTTCGTGGACCTGGACACCTTACTCAAGGAAAGTGATTTCATCACCATCCACGCGGCATTAAACGAGGAGAACAAAGGCATGATTGGTGTGGAGCAATTAAAATCCATGAAATCGGACGCCATCCTGGTCAACACAGCCCGAGGTGCACACGTCAACGAAGAGGCACTTGCCCGGGCATTGAATGAGGGTTGGATTGCTGGAGCGGCTTTGGACGCCTTCAACAAAGAACCATTACCAAAGAATCACCCATTCCGATCTACACCAAACCTACTGCTGTCACCTCACCAAGCCTCGAGTAGTCGAGAAACAGGGGAACGCGTAAGCATGGCGGCAGCACAGGCGATCGTGGACCTCATGGAAGGACGCCACCCCAAATTGCTGGTCAATCCAGAGATACTCGACCAGCCACAACTGCGCGCCAAACTGAACGAACTTTAATCAAACATTCCGGATAAATATGAGAACCAATCACGTCAAAGCAAAACTCAAGCGAGGAGAGGCAAGCATTGGAAGCTGGCTATCCATACCAGATCCAACGACAGCATTACTGATGGCCAACGTTGGATTTGATTGGCTGAACCTGAATATCGAACACATGCCTATCGGTGTTGAAACTGCATCGCTTTGTTATTCAGCCATCGCTGGAACAAATACAGTCCCTATGGCTCGCCCCGCCTGGAACACGGGAGAAAATATCAAACGTGTCCTTGATAACGGAGGCTGGGGGGTCATCCTGCCGATGATATGCAGTAAATCCGATGCAGAATTAGCTGTGGATTCGACCTTCTATGCCCCCAAGGGATCACGCTCTGTAGGAGGCATGCTCCACGCCATCAGTTTCCAAACCGACCCGGCTACCTATTACGAACGAGCCAACGAAGAAATCCTGCTTGTTCTCCAGCTGGAACATGTCAAAGCCATTGAAAATGCCGATGAGATATTAAGCGTGCCCGGTATTGATGCCTTTTTTGTGGGGCCGAATGATTTATTGAAATCCATGGGAGAAAAACCCAAATGGGACAGTGACAAACAGGAATTCATTGACGCACTGAAACATCTCCAGGCCGTTGGGAAAAAATACGGTGTCGCCTCCGGAATTCATGTGGCCGATGTGGAAGCGGCCGAGCGTCGCCGCAAGGAAGGGTTCCAATTCATCGCCGTGGCGAGTGAAGCGGGCATGATGCTTTCAAAAGCCTCGGAAATGGCAAAGGCACTCGGCTGCGGACATGAACGTGAAGTAGCCAAATATTGAGTAATCAAGATAGTGCAGCCTCAAAACAGATAAGAGTCATGAATCCATCCAAATTTTCGAGGAAACCTTTAAGGAACATCTTGCTGCTGTGTTGCGCTTTGATCGTAACAACTGCTATGGCCAAGTCACCCAACATTGTCCTGATTTTCACTGACGACCAGGGGTATCAGGACATTGGTTGTTTCGGTGCCCCCAAGATTCGCACCCCCCATCTGGACAATATGGCACTTGAAGGCATGAGGTTTACGGATTTCTATTCGGCCAATTCAGTTTGCTCTCCGTCTCGAGCGGCACTGTTGACCGGGTGTTACCCTACACGGGTCAACATTCCCGGGGTTTTATTTCCTCGTCACGAAATAGGGCTGAACCCCTCGGAAATCACAATGGCTGACATGCTCATGCAAGCAAACTATGCAACCGCCTGCGTTGGGAAATGGCATCTCGGACATCACCCTGAATTTCTTCCAACCAGCCAGGGTTTCGATCGGTATTATGGTATCCCATACAGTAATGACATGACCATCGATCCTTCCATGCAATTAGCCAACAATGTGGTTTTGCGTGAAGGCATGACAGCAGAAAAAATTAAAACGGATAAACCTAAAAAAAACTGGGTACCCTTGCTTCGAAACGAAGAAGTCGTGGAGTACCCGTGTGACCAATCCACACTTACTCAGCGTTACACCCAAGAAGCCGTTAATTTCATTGAGGAGAACCAGAAGAAGCCTTTTTTCCTCTACATGCCACATACATTACCGCACATCCCATTGGCAGCTTCACAAGAATTCAAGGGTAGCAGTCTTGGAGGTTTTTATGGGGATACAATTGAAGAAATTGACTGGAGCGTAGGCGAGATACTCAGCACTCTGAAACGACTCAAGATCGACAATAACACACTGGTTATCTTCACAACAGACAACGGCCCCTGGAATTTGAAGAATGGTCATGGAGGCTCTGCTCTGCCTCTTCGAGGCTATAAATTTCAAACCTATGAAGGTGGCATGCGGGTACCATGCATCATGCGCTGGCCTGGCAAAATTCCAGCTGGCTCTGAATGCCACGAGATAGCTTCCACGATTGATCTGCTTCCCACCTTCGCCAGAATCACGGGTGCAACGGTACCCTCAGACCGAGTCATTGACGGGATGGATATTTTCCCTCTGATGCTTGGCCGCGCGGATGCACGATCTCCTCATCAGTCCTTTTACTACTATCGAGGACGAAAGCTGGAAGCCATGCGCCAGGGTTCATGGAAAATCAGGTTTAACAAAGAAATCGAACTTTACCATCTGGGCCGCGATCTATCGGAAACCAAAAACCTGGCGGCAAAACACCCGCAACGTGTTAAATCCATGCTTCGAGAGATGAAGGTTTTTGATGAATCTCTGCGAGCTAACAGTCGCCCTGAAGGCAGGCTGTAGCCCCATCAATCGAAGGTTTCCCCGTGAGGATTACCCATTAGAGCACTACGATTTTCCATCAGGATCCAGCACTGAGGATCCAAAACAGCACCTGACCAAATCTCGGCATCAAGCACCAATCGATCTTGCTCCATCTTGTGTTGGGTGACATGACCCCCAAGTTCTATTTCAAGAGGCATGGGAAAAGAACAGCCTTCTGGGACTTCCCACTCCAGGATCCATTGGGCGCCTTGCAAACGCTCAATGAGGCGTGGGAGTGGTGCATTATATAAATACACGTCGAAAAACCAATCCAGATTGCGGCCTGTGACTTGATGTACCGTATCGATAAAATCTTGCGTGCCCGCAAATCGAATGGCTTGCCCCTCTAAAGTGGATTCCAAATCTGAGTCGGGGTATGCAAAACGATGCAATACTTTCTCAATATCCTTTTTACCAATCAAATATCGCAAGGTATGCAAAATCCATGAACCCTTGAAATAGACATCCTCCCCAACTTGATCGTCCATTAAATCGATGGAAGCAGGCTCTGCGGGGACAAGAGTATGTTCGCTTTTGATACGCTTGCGGTCAACATACATTGCATGATGATAAGCCATCATGCCTTGCCGCTCTTCCGCATAAAGAATCTGCATGTAAGTGCATAAACCTTCGTGCAACCAAAAATGCCTCCAGTCATTGGCAGTCACTAAATTTCCCCACCACTCATGCCCTAATTCATGATGATGGAGCCAGTCATAACCATGAGGACCCCCTCTAAACTTATTTCCGTAAGCGATAATACTTTGATGCTCCATTCCTAAATGAGGTGTTTCAACCACTCCATATTTTTCATTCCGAAATGGGTAAGGTCCAAGTATACGTTCGTAAAAAGCCATATGTCGTTTGAACTCAGGTAGAGCTTCTTCGGCTTTCTGCCTTGATTCAGGCAAAGTCCAAAAATGAAACGGCATGTCAGTCCCATCTATACAGGTGTATTTAGATTCAATCCATTCGTAGGGACCAATACTAAGGGCGATATTGTAATTACTGATCGGGTAAGAAGTCCGCCAATGAAAGGTCGTCCATCCATCGCTATGTTTTGACGAGGAGATTAATTTACCATTGGCAGCAACGACCAATGGCTCTGGCACGGAAATTTTAAGATCAACTCGTTCCGCTTTATCAGATGGGTGATCCTTGCATGGAAACCATAAATCACCCCCCTCACCCTGCATCGTTGTGGTAATCCATGCATGCCCATCCTCCGTCGCAGACCATGTGAAACCACCTTCCCAGGGAGCTTTTGCCGCTTTGAGGGGCTGCCCACTGTAGACGACGTTAACACTCACGAGAGATTGTGATGGAAGCAACAAACTAGGGTAAACATGTAATTTGCCGTCGACATGCAGAAATCTCGATGGGATGGAACCTGTACCTTTGATGCTCAACTGCACCTTTGATACGATCAATAGA
Source organism: Verrucomicrobia bacterium SCGC AAA164-E04 (assembly GCA_000383715.1). Taxonomy (GTDB): domain Bacteria; phylum Verrucomicrobiota; class Verrucomicrobiia; order Limisphaerales; family AAA164-E04; genus AAA164-E04. The sequence goes on along the minus strand of KB911838.1, from coordinate 188,517 downwards.
GAATCAAGGTCCAATAGTATTTCTTCCAGAGGCTCGACAACGAGAACATCTAAAAGAGCGCTACCCTCAATTGATTGGGATGCAGGCAATATTTTCAATTCGAGTTCGATGTGCTGCATATCGAACCGAGCCTGCAAGGAATTTAACACTCCTCCAGAATCATTGGTTCCACCATAATGTGGATCATCGTTACCCTGACCATTTTTATCGTTCACACGTTGAAAGTCTGTGAAGCATGCCGATGTCAGCAGCAAGATAAAAAGCGTCCCCATTAGAGTAGAGCTGGATGGATTCTTTTTTAAGCATGGGAGCATGGTCCCCATATTAACAATGGAACCTAGGTCCTATGTCAATAATGGCATGTGATTTATAATTTCGAATGTGAAAGTTGTTTCCATATTCCAAAAAATTAGGCTACTTTGAAGCGGTATGGACGTGGTCAATTTGGATCAAGTGGAGCCCTTTATCACCAAGGACGGTTCGCAGATACGCGAACTGTTGGCACATCGTAATTCGGTAATCAAAAACCAAAGCCTGGCAGAAGCAACTTTACCACCCAATAGCAGCACTGATGAACACTATCATGCCAAAGCTGAGGAGATATACTATATCATTGAAGGTGAAGGTCGCATGCAAATTGAAACTGAAATGCAAGAAGTGCGGGTAGGTGACGCGATTGCGATTCCACCTGGAAAGAAACACAAACTCTGGAATTCAGGATCTGCTCCCCTACGCCTGCTCTGCTGCTGCGCACCGAGTTACGAACACCTTGATACCATCATCACGGAACCGGAACCTTCCAACGACCATTGATTTTTTTTTCTTATGCCTGATCGAACATTGAAAATTCGTTTATTTACCAAATCCTACTGCGGCTGGTGTCACGAAGCCATTGATTGGCTGGAATCGAAGGGGCTGACATTCGATAACCTTGAAGTCATTTCAGATTCATCTGCAATGCAGGAACTGCGAGACTTGACCGGACGCGACATGACTCCAAGCATTGATGTTAATGGGGAAATCCTCGCTGATTTTGGTGTCGATGAATTGGAAGCATGGTGGAAATCCAAAGGATTTGACAAGGCCATTTAATTTTTCAGCGTAACGACAGACATGGAGTCTATTGCAAGAAAAACAAAAGAGCGTCAGAGGTTACCCATCTGGTTGAGGAGAGCTTTACCGACGACAAATACTTTTGCTCAAACGCGCGGACTACTGGACGAACTGAATCTCCACACGGTTTGTGAAAGCGCGAAATGCCCTAATCACTGGGAGTGCTGGAGTAAGGGAACAGCTTCATTCATGATCGCAGGAGACCGTTGCACGCGAGCCTGCGGTTTCTGCGCCATATCCACTCAAAAACCCAAGGCCCTTGATCCACGGGAACCTGAACGAGTAGCTGAGGCTGCTACCAGAATGAAACTCAAGCACGTTGTTATCACTGCTGTGGCTAGAGATGACCTTCCCGACGGGGGAGCAATACACTTTCAAAATACCATTGAGGCCATACGCCTCAAGGACAGTGAGATGATCATTGAAGTATTGACTCCCGATTTTCTCCTCAAAGAGAACGCAGTGGATTCAGTACTTTCTGCGAAACCTCACATCTTCAATCACAATATGGAAACCGTCCGACGACTCACGCCGGAGGTTCGATCACGGGCAACATATGATCGATCATTGGCTGCTCTTCACATGGTCAAACAAAGAGCAGATTATCAGGTATTCACAAAATCAGGTCTCATGCTTGGTCTGGGGGAAACAGAAGCGGAACTGGAACAAACCATGCATGATCTGCGTGAAGCCAATTGCGATATCCTAACTTTGGGCCAATATCTGCAACCAACGGTCAAACACCTCTCGGTGAAGGAATATGTGCATCCGAATACTTTTGAACGCTACGGAAAAATGGCTGAATCGTTGGGATTCATTCACGTGGCGAGTGGCCCCATGGTGCGCAGTTCATACCACGCTGACGCATTCAACGCTAAGGACGGATCTGCGGCAAAGTCATTATCCCCCTGATGGTGTAATAAATCAAAATCACCATGAAAAAACCCGTCAGGGAAAAGGCAATGACTCTTACAATCCTTGTCTTCTTCTCCAATGTAACCTGTTCCTCTTCACGAGCCGCCTGAAGCTCCATGATTTTGTTTTTAATCATCCGCTCAGCTTTCAAGTCCTTGAGCGGATACACCAGTAAGGCGTTATCACCAGGTCCGAAATCAGCAGGAAATTTTGCTTTCTCTTCTTCTGTCGGTTCCCGGAACCCGATCTGCTTCCAGAAATCCGCTTTTTCGCATGTCCAGACCCGGTGTGCACTTTGATTCCCAAACAAAATCTTTAACCTGTTCCAGAGTTTTGCTCTAACAGCAACCTCAGCTTCAGGATGGACAAAGACTTCATGATGCACCCACGCCTCTTCACCCTGAACTCCTGCACCCAGAGCCCCAAATATACGTCCATCCATTCCTTCCACGATCTGGAACTCCGTCAAACGTTTTTCAAGCTCCTGTATGGGAAATAGGGCAGTTTGCCATAATTCTCGGAGGATTTCGATGTCCTCGAGCGTGGCGCGTCGAAAATAGAAGGTTAGTTCTGACATGGGTTAAATCGATACCTTGACCCGATTCCGTACGCTTGGCAACCCTTCGAAAATCTTTAGGTTCATTTTGGATTTAGAGCAAGAAAGCACAAAAAGCGGCCTGACGGACCCCTCCTGATCATTCATGAATGCAGCCCCCATGATGAAATGACTCGATGATTCACGCCATCTACCAAGGCACCAATGGTTTTAACGAGAGCTTTTCAAGCCCAAGGATCGGAAAATTCATACGGCTAAGGTCAGAGGATCTCCTGTCAATCTCATCGAGTTTTACCTTCTGATTTTGGGGTTTCTCCACCGGACATTGTGGGTTAGGATGCTGACAATATGAGCACCATGACACGACAACAAGTGTTGGATATGTATTTTATGGACGCCCGCCACAAATTGATTGATCTGGCGGGGTTTCTGGATCGAGTAGATCGCGCACCTGGGGAAAATGACTTCCGGATGGACGCCCTCAGGGAAGCCATAAAACATCTCGAGGCAAATGAAAAAAATCGAGCAGCCAAGGTTCTGATGACTTTCAGTGATCCCACAAATGAACCTATTCAAACAGCGACGACCAAAGCTGCTTGCGGAGCATGGCCCGGCAATACCCGGGGTTAAATAAGGAACGAAAGAGAACAAGATGCGTTATATCGAACCACATGGTCACATGGTCAGCCGAACCACTGACGATTACATAGCCATGGTCACCTCGGGTTGCCAGGCAGTTTGTGAGCCGGCATTCTGGGCCGGATTTGACCGCAGTTCAGCACAGGGTTTCTACGACTATTTTTGTCAATTGACCGAACATGAACCAAAGCGTGCGGCTAAGTTTAATTTACCTCACTATTCCTGGCTTTGCATCAATCCCAAAGAATCGGAAGATTTGGGACTCGCCGATGATGTTCTGTCGATTATTCCAGACTTCATCGATAAGCCCAATGTGCTCGGCATTGGCGAAATCGGTCTGAACAAGAACAGTAAAAACGAACTGACTGTTTTGGAAAAACACATCCAGATCGCAGCCGAACATGATCAGTTGATCCTGGTGCACACACCTCATCTGGAAGACAAGTATAAAGGAACGCGGATGATCTTGGATGCCTTGAAAAATGACTCCCGCATCCGCCCCGAACGATGCATCATTGATCATGTCGAGGAGCACACCATTGGGATGGTATTGGATGAAGGGTTCTGGGCAGGAATGACATTATATCCTGAGTCCAAATGCAGCCACAGCAGGGCCATTGACATGCTCGAGAATTTTGGTACGGATCGCATCTGGATGAACAGTGCCTGCGATTGGGGAATCAGTCGCCCACTTGCGGTGCCACATGCGGCACTGGAAATGAGACAGCGCGGCCATCAAAATGATTGGATCGACAAAGTGACTTTCCAAAATCCAATTTCCTTCATGAGCCAGTCACCCAAATTCAAAATCAAAGGCTGATCCACCCTGCTCATTAATCTTGTTGCAACCCATGATTAAGCGCATTATGTCAGCAACAAGGAGGTAGATACACAGATTATGAGACTGCAGCATGGGCTTCATCTTGCTTATTGTACTAATATTCACAGGGGAGAATCCTGGGAACAGACATTTCAGAACCTCAAGACGCATACGCTGGCTGTCCGCCAGAAAGTGGCGCCTGATGAACCTTATGCAATTGGCTTGAGGCTGGGGCAAGAGGCAGCTAAGGACCTCAGTCAGCCGCAGAATCTGACCGCGTTTAAAGCCTGGCTTGAAAAAAACAACTGCTACGTTTTCACGATCAACGGATTTCCATTTGGCAAATTTCATGGCACGCGCGTCAAGGAGGATGTCTATCGCCCCGATTGGACGACACAGGAAAGACTGACTTATACAAATTTACTGTTTGATATACTGGTCGAACTTGTCCCTGAAGACGTAGAAGGCAGCGTGAGCACTGTTCCTGTTTCATACAAGGAGTTCATCACGAACGACCGTCAAGTACGAGAAGCTCGCAAAAACATTTGGAAATGCATTGAGCACATTGAACAATTAAGTGCAAGAACGGGTAAAAAACTCCATCTGGGCCTTGAACCGGAACCTCTCTGTTATCTGGAAACATCATCGGAAGCCGTTAAATTTTTTGAACAAATGCGACAGGATCGCAAGGGTGATTTACGCATTGACGAGCATTTGGGGGTAAATTACGACTGCTGTCATCTCGCCATCGAGTACGAAAATCCACACGAAGCTCTGGGGCGACTGATTGCTCATAAAATAAAAATCAGCAAGATTCATCTTAGTTCAGCACTCAAGGTGCATCCCACCTTGGAAGCCAGGGAAGCGCTGAAGGGTTTTTCGGATGAAGTCTATTTTCATCAGGTTATTGAGCGAAGAGTAGGAGGTGAACTCGTTCGATACCGCGACCTTCCTGATGCATTGGCATCCAATCCAAATAGCCAGCCTCATCTACTGGAGGAATGGCGTATTCATTTTCACATCCCCCTGCACCACCTTCCAACCGGACTATTTGACAGCACTGTTGATCACCTGCTTGGGACCCTTGATTTTCTCAAATCCAATCCAGGAATTTGCTCGCACCTTGAAATGGAGACCTACACTTGGGAAGTAATGCCGGACTCCATGAAGCAAAGAAGCGTCGTCGATCAACTGGTCAACGAATACCTTTGGACACTTGAGCAAATGTCACGCCACGGATTAGTGGATTCGAAGTAGACTCAGACAAGATCCACGAAATTCTTCAAAAGCTGAAGTCCCAATACCTGACTTTTTTCCGGATGAAACTGAGTCGCAAAGACACGGTCCTTCCAGACAGCCGATGAGAAAGTCCTGCCGTAATGTGTCTGCCCGGCAACAATTGATTCGTCTTCAGGCTCAGGATGATAGCTGTGGACAAAGTAGAAATGGCTGTTGTCCGGAATGCCCTTGAAAAGGGGGCAATCAGGGTGCTTATGTCTGACTTGATTCCAGCCTATCTGAGGCACTTTCAAACCGGGTCGTTCAGGAAAGCGCACCACAGACCCCTTGAACAAGCCAAAACCGGGCGACTTACTTTGGAATTCTTCACTGCGTTCGAATAAAATCTGATACCCTACACAGATTCCCAGAAACCATGCCCCTTCGTCAATGCGTCGGCGGGTTGCCTCCATTAAGGCCTGATTCTTCAAGGCAATCGAACAATCATCAAAGGCACCTACGCCCGGAAGCACAATCCCCGGGCATTCATCCAATCCAGCAGGTTCCGAAACCAAGCGTACTTCCACCCCAAGATGGAGCAGGGCCTTGTGGACACTTCTTAAATTACCGGCGCCATAATCGATCAACGCTATCACGAAATCAATGTAAGCCCCACCGAGAACAGAAGAAAGTTAAAACGTACCGGGGTGACAAAGACTCTTGGATTGCCAGTTTTTGATGATAGGTGTTATACCTTCATCATGTTCCGATTCATGACGCATGTTCGAGTATGGCAATGGCTGCTGGCCAGTTTCTTGATTCAGATCGCTGGGATTTTTTCCATCCAGTCAGCCACACCATCCCGTCCTGTGAAACCCAATTTCATTGTCATCTTTTGCGATGACCTTGGATATGGCGATATTGGTCCATTTGGTTCGAAAGCAAATCGTACCCCTCATCTCGATCGCATGGCAGAGGAAGGGCTTCGCCTTACCAGTTTTTATGTGACTTGCAGCGTGTGTACGCCTTCAAGATCGAGTCTGATGACCGGCTGTTATTCACAACGGGTTGACATGCACGTCAATGACCGAAACCTATGCGTTCTTTTTCCTGGTGACAAAAAAGGATTGAATCCATCGGAAAGAACCATCGCAGAAGTCTTGAAAAACCAAGGCTATGCCACGGCGTGCATTGGAAAATGGCACATGGGCGATCAACCTGAATTTCTGCCTACTCGACAAGGGTTTGATACTTACTTTGGCATTCCATACAGCAACGACATGACAGGCAGGAAGGATGGCTCGCGTCCACCACTGCCTTTGATGCGAAATGAACGGGTCATAGAAGCGCCTGTTGATCAAACAAGACTGACAGAGCGCTACACACAGGAGACCATTCGATTTATCCAACAGCATCAGAGGGACTCTTTCTTTATTTACCTGCCTCACACCTTTCCACACGTACCACTTTTTGCAGGCGTGCAACATAAAGGCAAATCAAAGAACGGCCTTTATGGAGATGTCATCGAAGAACTGGATACCTCGACTGGCGCCATACTCAATACTCTGAGAAAACTGGGGCTTGACCGAAGAACCATGGTAATCTTCACCTCAGATAACGGTGCAACCGGCGGCAAAGGCAGGAGCAATGGACCTTTGAGAGGCGCAAAAGGAACAACATGGGATGGCGGCATGCGGGAACCATTTGTGGCATGGTGGCCAGGACAAATCCCATCTTCAAGCACCTCGGACGCGTTAACCTCCACGATCGACCTGCTCCCTACGTTAGCTCATCTTGCGGACGCGGATATACCAACAGACCACACCCTGGATGGATTAAATATCTGGCCGATCCTCAAGCGCCCCGCTCAAGCAACTTCTCCACACGATTACTTTTATTATTACCAGATGCAGCAATTACAAGCACTTCGTGATGAACGCTGGAAACTGCATTTACCTCTGGTTCCCAAACTGCGCAACTGGGGAAAGCCTGAGGCCGAGTCACCCTTGATGTTATTTGACCTGCAGGCGGATATTGCTGAATCCAGCAACGTAGCAAACGAACAGCCGGACATCGTGGAGCGAATGCTGAAACAGGCACAGCTGATAAGGCATGAACTTGGTGACATTGGTATTCCAGCTCTTGGACGACGAGCTTCCGGCTGGAATGACAATCCTGAATTTTTGAGAATGGGAAAACGTTAAGGTTGAAGCCAGCGATAGGTCACACTGCGAAACCGCTTGTTAGACTTCCCGTTCCAATCCTTACAATCTTTTCCGTTGAACCGCCGACCTCCGTCGTCACTCAGCACAAGCAATTCCTGAAGGCCTGTATCGGGAAATATAACCACCGATTCAGGGTCAATGGATCGCAGTTCAGGGGTATGCAACTGAGTTACGTCGTTACCTTGTTCATCCCAAATATAGATGGCAGGGCCAAGGTCGCCTTTGTCCGTATCTGCCACAAAGATAATATGACCGCCAAAGTTATCCGCTCCCCGAATGGTACGCCCCTGAAGATCTAATAATTGGTGTTTTCCAAAACGAGGCCTGACACCTGCCACTATATCAGCAGGATTGATCATCGGTATCAGCAGGGCCCTGGCTCCTATACGAGGACCTCGAAAGCACAACCACAAAATACCATCAGAACCTCTACAAAGACCTTCAATATTGAATCCCTCGGGGTCACTCCCTGCTTCTCCAGCACTTTGCTTGAGACCCAACTCATCGAAGGCATCGTGATCTTCCAGGTCATTCATCAAATCTTCATAAACATCGCCCAGAGGCTTGAGATCGAACACACCATTTTCCGATCGTAAACGGAGTGCCAATAATTTCCTGCGCTCCTTCTGTTTTTTACCATCCCGGTCACGCGAATGAGAACCAAGGACAAAAAGGTAATCCTTCACTAGAGCGAGAGCTTCCAGATCACCTTCTTCCTTTTTTTTCAACTCAAGGGCCTTCCTCAAATTGATTGATTGAATGGGTTCACCCGGGTCATGGCGCTTGTAAATCAACAAATGACTTGTCTCATCATTGACCACGGCAAAGTGATCCTTATCGAGAGCAACACCTCCCGAACCGTCACAGGAACCTCTGAAATAAGCGGTGTACTGCATGAAATAATCGGCTATCAAAAGAGGTAATTTGTCATCCGATTTCCCTGGGGGCGATGGCCTTTTCTGATCGTCGGAAGATTTCACACTGGCTACACCACATCCTGTCAGCAAGGGCATCAAGCCTATGAGGAAAAGAATCCCCCTGAGGGTCTGTATGCAGCTTTGTTTATTCATTCTTGCTTGAGTGTACGTTTCACGAGCAAAGGTGTGCATCAAAACAATTCCATGACTTTCAGGGAATGACAATGAGGTGTTTCTTCAGAAAAGACTTCATGAGGTTCAGTCGATGACCATCATAAAACAAAGCCCCCCCATGAGCCGCACCATGAATCACCTCCATGCTCACGACAGCCCCCGCTTGCTGATAAACCCCAACAAGCTCGTGCGATTGATTGATGGGCATTTGAGGGTCCTGATCACCGTGTATCAATAACAGCGGTGGATCTGTGGACTCGACATGAAATACAGGACTGGCAAGTTCAGCTAATGAGACATCATCTTCAGGCTGCGATCCAAGCAAAAGTTGGAGGGCTGGAATTCTAACGCTCAGGCCATGCGGTGTTGATTGCGAGAGAATGGAGGTAAGATTGGATGCACCGTAAAACGAAACAATAGCCTGCACATCTGAGGAAGCATCGGGATGTTCACCCAGATCGCCTTCCAGTAATGCATGGCCATTGGTCACCCCCACCAGAGCGGCTAGATGCCCTCCTGCGGATGCACCTGCGATGATGATTGTCTCCGTATGGATTCCAAGCCGTTTACTGTTTGCCCGCAAGTATCGAATCGCAGCCTTGATGTCATGAACATTGGCTGGAAATCGAGCTTCGGGAGTCAATCGATAATCAACACTGGCAATTGAAAAACCATCCTTGACGAGAGACTTCAGTGGCATGCTGGATTTGTGACCCGCTCGCCATGCACCGCCGTGAACCCAGACAATGAATGGCTTTTTATTGGAGGTATTGGAGCCATATAGGTCCAATTTCAGAAAGCGATCGCCAACTTGAGCATAAGTGAGGTCCTGTTGCATCTTGGTATTTGATGGAGCACCCTGCATATGCAGAGGAATGGAAACGATGATGATGCACAACCACGCGACAGCCCATCGTTGAAGTGTCTTCCTTGTCGTTGGTGGCACATGATTCATGGTACAATTGAAGCGTGAACCCGCTCAGTCTTCAAGGAATTCATCAGGCCAAGGATAACTTCCTGGCTTGGGAACGATTCGAATCAATGGGGTTTCGCAGGGAAGCAACTCCGGGACACCTTCCTGAGAACTATACACCACCTTGAATCGATCTTGACCAAAGGAGCACACAAGCAGATGAGCCGTCTCTCCTCCTTCGACCAGCATTTGATCAACCGTCCGATGACGACACAATATGTGAACGGCCTTCACCAAGCGACACGCAGGATGGGATGGATCACTCCATGAGCTCACATGATTCCCATCCATACCAACCATGCACTTGCGCGAGTGCTGCATGGCCTCCCAAACACGCGCACACCAATCATTCAGTAATACAGGATCATCACTACTCATCCAAGCTTCGGGCAACAAGTGTACGGCCCAACCCTGATGATGACATTGTTCAATGCGCCCCGAATCGATCGCAGTATGGCTTCCACAAATCATTAACCTGGTTAGTGGGGTAGTATCCCTCTGGGTTGAATGATGATTACTGTCATGCTGATGACGGTGTTTCAAAAGACTACTAAAGAAATCCACACCTCCTGCAGCCAGTGAATCAAAAGGCAATTTTTTCGCCCAATCATTGACTTCTTCGGGCAAACTGACATCCGGAACAATCAACCTCCTATGATCTTTGGGCTCCATTTTATCCTGATAGCTCAAGACTTCCAGATCATCAGAAGAACCAAGCAATTCCATGACATTGGATGTCGTTGCAGGAAAAGCCGGATCTCGAGCGAACATCGTTTGATGCAATGGTGTATCATGGATGAAGTAATTCCCTCCCCGTATAACCCGTTTTTTAGATGGATTCACGCTGATGAGCATACCATTGGCCTGATCAAAACACCGCATTATCGTTGCCGACTCCGCCAGTACATGCCCGCGTAAAACAGAATCAACTTTTTTAAAAATCCAGGATGCTTGCATATCCTTGATGACCGGCATCATTCCTTCCAATTGAGCGATTGAATCTTTCTTGTTTAAGCCTCGTGTATGCGCATCGATGGCGACGACTTCGGAGTTGGAGGATGTGCGCGGAGAGGTATGAATTTCCGCAGAGAAACCAAAGGAGTGGGCAATCCCTGCCATTTCAGCCGCACCTGAAAAGTCATCCGATAAAACAAGGATCATAGAAAGTGGTGCAAGGCAGGAAATATTTTGTAACTCACACCTACTCCAGACAAGGTGCGAAGAGGTGTAGGGATTGATTCACTGGGACGATGCATTGGAAGGACATAAATCCTTTATTTCGCATGAGGCACATTGCGGACTTCGGGCAGCACATCGGCGTCGGCCATGCCAGATCAGCCAGTGACTGAACATAGTCCAATGATGCGGTGCCACTAATTTCTGTAAATCCTGTTCGACCTTCTCTGCCGAATTTGCCCTGGAAAACCTGAGACGTTCTGACAGTCGCTTCACATGTGTGTCCACAACAATACCTACCTGTATCTCAAATGCATTTCCCAGAACAACATTGGCTGTCTTGCGACCAACGCCGCCCAACTGCACAAGTTCTTCCATGGTTTCAGGAACTTGGCCCCGATGATCTTCAACTAGTTTTTGAGAACATAAACGGATATTCCTGGCCTTACTTCGAAACAATCCTATGCGCCGAATATCATTCTCCAATGCTTCCTGGCTGGCAACAGCATAATCCTGCGCTGTCTTGTATTTTTCAAACAAATCACTGGTTACGATGTTCACCTGTTTGTCGGTGCATTGCGCGGATAATATAGTGGCGATGAGCAACTCCAGAGGATTCTTGTAAACAAGCTCACAATGGGCATCAGGATAGGTTTTCCTGAGTGCCCGGATGACCAGTTGCATGCGATCTTTCTTGGATTGAAGAGACTCTCTGGGCATGAGTTAGATATAAAAGAGGCGAATATCAGGAAAGGCAAACAGTGGTTCAGAGCCAGAAGGAAAATATAAAAATATCCTGATTCTATGCTTCCCCATGAACCGATGAGCACACCTTCATGGATGAAGCATCTTCAGGTTCATCAGCAACCTCGGGATATTCAAACACGCGGCCTTCGAAGTTACGGATCACCACTCGTTCGTTGTTATGACTCAGGATATATTCCGGATTGATCGGCACCTTGCCACCGCCACCGGGAGCGTCGATTACATATTGCGGCACCGCATAGCCTGTTGTATGACCACGCAATCCACGCATGATTTCCAAACCTTTTCGAACGCTGGTACGAAGATGAGCTGAACCCGAAATCAAATCACACTGGTAAAGGTAGTAGGGACGCACACGGCACATCAGTAATTTGTGAATCAGCGCTTTCATGACAGGCACTGAATCGTTCACCCCTCTGAGGAGCACAGACTGATTGCCCAGCGGGATCCCGGCATCCGCTAAGCGACCCAAAGCTTCTTTGACCTCAGTCGTTAACTCTCGGGGATGATTCGCATGCACACTCATGAACAGGGGGTGAAACTGTTTGAGCATCTCGCATAGATCGGAAGTGATGCGCTGAGGTAGGAAAATAGGAATTCGACTGCCAATACGAATGAATTCTACGTGGGGAATATCCCTGAGCGCCTTCAACAAACCCTCAAGCTTAGAGTCACTCAAAAGGAGTGGATCACCACCACTGAACAAGACGTCGCGGACCTCTGGATGCTTTCGAATATAATCCAGCTGCTCCTGATAATCAGGTTGGAACCCATAGCCTGAAGCATTGCTCACCAGACGAGAACGAGTACAGTAACGGCAATAAGCCGCACAACGATCCGTCACCAAAAAAAGCACACGATCAGGATATCGATGCACCAAGCCGGGAACGGGAGAATGCTCGTCTTCTCCACATGGATCACTCATGTCCCAAGTGGAGCTGATAGTCTCCTCAACGCGGGGCACGACTTGCCGCCGAATGGGGCAAATTGGATCTTCGCGATGGATCAGATTGGAAAAATAAGGCGTGATTCCCAAAGAAAGTTTGGTATTGGCCAGCTCTGCCCCCTGAATCTCTTCATCTGACAAATCCGGAACCACGGACTCCAACTGGTCGAGGTTGTTGATGCGGTTTTTGAGCTGCCATCTCCAATCCTTCCAATCGGAATCAGACACAGCATGCCAAGGGCCACGTCCTCCAGAGGTAAACCGCTTGAGCGATGAGATAACCTCCGAAACCTGAGCAGGATCTTGGTGGGGATACGTTTCGTTAGCCATTGTCGGTGAAATATAAAGTTCTATCGCCCCCTGTCAAGGAACCGCAAGTCACTGATTGACGCAAAAAACAATTGATACCACTTGGAATGACTACTCCAGGGCTTATCGAATCGTCGCAATTTCAATCTACAAGACTCACCTCCGTAAATGGTATCGTTCAAAAGTTCATACAGATAATTGCCAGCTATTGGATCCAACATCCCTCAGAAAGTGCCGCTATTGAACGCGCAACCAATATATTCGAGTGGAAGGTGAAATTGAGAGTCTGCAGCATGGAAAGCTTACCCACCGATGAAGCTCATGGTGCGATCAGGCTGAACGAAATCCTCATGGCCAATTTTGTGCCCGGATTCCTTTCCCCAAACAACCGTTTTTAATTGGTCGATGATTGCCTGGTCTGCGGACCCATCTCTCAAATGAGCTTTAAAGTCGTGCTCATGATGACTGAAAAGGCAGGTTCGCAGTTGGCCATCCGCAGTGAGGCGAAGTCGATTACATTGTTGGCAGAAAGGTTCGGATACAGATGCAATGATCCCCACTTCGCCTTGTCCATCTTTGTGCTTCCAACGCTTGGCAGTTTCGGATGGATTGGAAGGAGGAACCTGTTCGATATCAAAGCTTGATTGTATGCGATCAATCATTTCCCTCCCTGTAATCACCATTGTTTTTTGCCAGGCTTTAGCATGATCAAGAGGCATGTACTCGATGAAACGCATGCTGATCTGGCGATTTTTGCCAAATTGAACAAGATCTTCGAGCTCATGATCGTTTAGATTGCGAATAATGACTGCGTTGACCTTGACGGGATCAAACCCAAGCTGTTTGGCAAGATCAATACTGTCCAGAACATCCTGCAAGCCTTTTCTGCCGGTCATTTTTTCGAAATTATCAGCATCAAGTGAATCCAGACTGAAGGTCATGCGAGACAAACCGGCGTCCTTCAACTGCTGAGCATATCTGCGAAAGAGGAAGCCGTTGCTTGTCAATGCTACATCTTTGATTCCAGGGATAGCCCGGATGTTAGAAATAAGATCAGCAATACCAGACCTCAGAAGGGGTTCACCACCTGTGATGCGAATCTTTTCAATTCCCAGACCAGCTGCAATACGTGTGAATCGTTCAATTTCTTCGAAAGTCAGGATATCTTTTTTCGGCTTCCAAGGGTAGCGAATAAGCCGCTTGGCTGTTTTGGAGCCAGCATCTTCTTGCTGGTTACGATAAAAATTGGAAGCCTCTTCGGTGTCAGGAAGGCAATATAGGCAGCGAAAATTGCATCGATCAGTCACGCTAATCCGAAGATCACCCATGATCCTTCCGAAGGAATCCTGAAGCCCTACTGCATTGACTGGGCTACCCATGCGTTTCTTTCCCAAGAGAATTAAGGCTGTTCCGAAGGAATAACCTGAACGCCACCCTCCTGATTTAATTCTACATTGAGGTCGAAATTAGGTTTGTTTTCCCTGCGTTTAAAACCTCGCTTGAGCAAGGTCGCTCCTTTTGGAGTGGAGCCGCCTCCCATGATACCTTTACGAATCCACTCGATACGACGGGCAATCGAAAGCTCGTCTTTGAGTTTGCGAATCTGTTCTCGCATTACGGCCAGATCATTGAATTGACGTTCCAGATCAGCTTTCTCGGCCTGCATGCGCTTCAGCTCTTTGAGAAGGAACTCCCGATCACCCTCCGAGGAAGCCAGTTTTCTTTGGGTCTCAAGAATATGGCCTTCAAGAGTTTCCATGTTGCTGTTCAGTTCAGTCATTTGCCCTGTGAGCGCATCCCGTTCAGTGGATAATTCAGTGATGCGCTTATCTTGATCGGCAATTGTTTTTTTCGCTTCGTTGGCTTCGGTAGTAACCGCAACTACCGTGCTTTGAGCCTGTTCCAGCTCTCCAGTGATGGATTTATAACGGTTCTCCAAGCTCTGGAGTGCTTCTGATTTTGTGTCCAATTCAGCTTTGAGGACCTTGTTGTTTTGGGTTTGAGAGGAAAGCTTCTCCTGCGTTTCGGTAAGGCTGGATTCGACAACTTTAATCTTGTCCTCCTTGGCCTGTTCCACTTTGTTCGCTTGAAGATGGCGGACTACGAGCCCAACTAACAGTAGGGCACAGACAATTCCAAGAAGGATCGTAATCTTGCTTGTGTTATTCATTTCTTATAACATGGTGGTTGAAACTTGTTTTGGCAAGCCTTCAGAAGGGATGCTTCGATGATAGTTTTTTGCTCCTTGAAATCAACAAGTTCCAATGACTGGTTTTGTAAAACCGAGCGAGGTCCTTGAATTGTTGCTGACACTGTTTAAATTGATCATATGGAGTATCCAGAGTCCATTCCGGTGATGATGTTGCCAAACACTACATTGTTTCCAAACACCATGTTACCTCTTTTCATTTTTGAGCCGAGGTATTGCAGGATGCTGCATCGAAGTCTTCAAAGCCATCGGTTAATGGCAATTTCGATGCGGAAACCTCAGACGGCACGCGAAGTTCCTTACAAAACGGCAGGGTTGGGCATGATCAGGGCTGCGGTCAAACACGCGGACGGCAGTTCACACATTATTCTGCAGGGAATGTCACGTATCCAGCTCAATAAAGCGACCGCCTACAAACCATTCCGTGTGCATGATTTCGATTTGCTTGAAACAAAACGCAGGAGCGAGAAACGCATCTTGTCACTCAAGGAAAAGTTGGTGGATCTTATCTCGATGCATTTGGAACAGGACAAAGGCATGCTGCAAAAATTTCAATCCTGTTTCTCTGAGTGTGGGGTTGAATCATCAGGCGTAGGAGATCATTTACCTGTTGAAAAAGCACTCCTGAAGATGATCCAATTGCAGGAGATCGAGCATCTGGCAGACCTCGTATCATGTACATTCATCAGCAAACCACAAGCCAGGCAACTTATCCTTGAAGAAGTAGATCTGGAGTCCAGATTAACACATTTGATAGCCTTTCTCATGGGTGAAATATTTTGTCGCAAACGTAAAGACCCCTCATGACTCCCTCCAAGCTCAATGAAAAAGAACTAAATCAGGCAGATCGTAAAAAGATCATATCAGCCCTGTTTCAGGATTTCGTAATTCAACATGGTCAGACGGCCCTGGTAATGCTCGGACGCATGCCCGGTACAGATGGTCAACTGATGACAGATCCCGATCCAGAGGCCGCTAAAACGTTGATTGATCAACTGGAAATGTTACGCGACAAGACTCGCGGCAACTTGATACCAGAAGAACGCGACTTGTTGGACAGAAGTATTGCCGTACTCCAGAAAGATTTCGCCAAAACAATGGAATCCATGGCGGAGGCAGGATCTCAGGAGCCTATCAAGGGTTGATGCGAATGTCGCGGAACGCCGACTGCATGCTGAAATGCTGGTTTCAAATCTGATGAGTAGGCGCCCTTCATGACAATGAACCTAATACGAAAGGCTCAAAGAAGGTCATTTAGTGCCCGCCTTTGCTTGACCTGAGAAGCATGGTTTCCTAGATGTAGTGGTAATGTTGACACGCCGATTATGGATCTTCGCGCTGATTGCGTTGGCTCTTCCTTCAATAGCCAATGCAGAACTGGAGCGATTGAACAGTGTAGCCGCAATTGTGGGGGATACTCCGATTACATTGAATGACGTGAAAACGCAGACTGCTCCTGTCGAACAGGTGCTGTACCAGCAATACGGATCCGATCCTGCAGCATTCAGCCAGCGCATCCTGGAGGTCAGGCAACGGGCACTTGAATCCCTCATTGAACGTCAACTCATCCTCACAAACTTTGAGAAACAAGGCTATGTTCTACCTGAGAAAATCATTGATGAGCGAGTGCAGGAACGCATTCGCTCGGATTTCGGAGACCGCTTAACATTAACAAAAACACTTCAAGCTCAAGGCATTACATACGAGTCATTCCGTAAGGAGATCAAAGAGCAAGTCATCGTAGATTTTCTGTCTTCGAAAAATATTTCATCGATCTCGCTGGTTTCACCTTTTGAAATTGAGAAATATTACAATGCAAATCAGGATAAATTTCAGCAGGATGAGCGCATTAGATTGAGCATGATATACATTGCTACAACAGAAGGTGATGCCGATTTTTCCTACAAAATGCTGGAAGATATTCGCCGTAAGGTAATTCAGGGAGGTGATTTCTCCGACCTGGCACGAGTCTACCATCAAGGCAGTCAGCGAGCTAAAGGTGGTGACTGGGGTTGGGTAGACAGAACTGTTTTACGCGAGGATTTATCGAACCTTGCATTTACTCTGAATGAAGGTCAGATGAGTGAGGTAATTCGCAAAGATGAAGGGTGCTACCTGATCCTTGTTGAGGAACGCCAAGCACCCAAACCCAAGCCGCTGAAATCCATACGTGAAGAAATTGAAAAAGCCTTGCTCGCAGAGGAACGTAACCGCCTCAAGGCTGAGTGGATCGATCGACTGAAAGAGGATTCCTTTGTGAGGTACTTCTGATGCCTGAGAGCAGCAGAAATAAAGAATTAACTGAGCCACAAAAAACAAGCAGCATTCTCTGTTGAGCGATGCATCTTGCTCTTCTGAGAAATCCAGAAAATCAACCAAGTCAGTCAAGGAAAGTGTGTCAAAGCCCTTTCAACCCTGATATTCATTATCGCAGCAATTCCGAGCGCAGGGAATTCTACCCCAAATGTAAGTAAGGGAATTGCTGTATGATTTGAACGGCCTGTATCTGCGAAGATGGTTTCAGATGTTGACACACCTTGATGCGACCTCATCAGGAAAATACGATTCCACTTTGGAAATATTGATTTTTACTTTGCTTGATAATCAAAATGCTATTTACCTCCAGTCTGGAGTCTCCGCCCCGATAAAAGCTGCTGATGTAGATGGCACATTCAGCTATGATAAAGACGGCGTCCTATTGCGATCCGAATCCGGAATATAAACGAACCGACTCCTCAACCTCTTTTCAAAACGGAGACCATCAGGTTGCCGTTTTTTATTTCTGTGCTGGTATGGTTGACTTTTGAAGCCAATTCCCCCAAAGAAAAGGAATGCATTTTTACCTTAACAAGAGAAAAGCCATTTTTGCAGGTGTGTTTATTCTCCTTTTGCACTCGTTTGATGAGGGATCACTGTTGGCTGATGCTCCATTAGTGGCTGGATATGAACGCCTCAAACAGGATGACCAATCCACCTCTATCGAACGAGGTGAACTTCTACTGGGCGAATTAAACTGCACATCCTGTCATGAGGCAGATGCAACCATCACTGCCCGAGTCTGGCCTCGCACTGCTCCGGATCTGAGCACAGCAGGAGCCCGACTGACGCCTCATTATCTACAATCTTATTTATCAGATCCCCAGTCCAAGAAGAGCGGCGTAACCATGCCGAATATCTTTCATGCATCTGAAGCGGCCGCCAAGGATGGCGCTATCGATTTCCTTGTACATTTCCTCGCATCCCAAGGCGGAGGCTTGAAACCAAATCGCATGGGAGGGTCCGATTCCTTGGTAGAGCAAGGGCGCAAACTCTTTCATGGAGTTGGCTGTGTCGCTTGTCACGGACCTGAAGAAGCTGCAAACGACGGAATGCGTTACCAGTCTTTGGATTCCTTACCAGAAAAAACGACTCTTGATGCGCTCGTTGAATTTTTAAAGGATCCCCATGCAACACGGCCATCAGGTCGCATGCCTGATTTGCGATTGGATGCGTCAGAAGCTCGTGCGATCGGAGTGTATTTGTTGAGGGATCAGTTGAGCAATCCCCAGTCGGTAAATGCAGACCCGGGGGAAGAGCCTGGCATCGCCTTCGAATATTATGAGTTGGATAATCTTCGATCATTACCTGACTTCGCTAATCTGGAACCCAAATTTAAGGGAGAGCTGGATTCAATTTCTCTTAATCTGCCTCAAAAAGGCAGGAACTCTAATTTTGCAGTAAGGTATTTCGGTCATATCAAAATACCTACAGCTGGGAAATACCGCTTCGGAACGGCGTCTGATGACGGTTCAGCCATCTTGATCAATGGCGATACCGTTGTGGATAACGACGGCATTCACGGTCGCAGGGTGCGCATGGGAGAAGTAGAGCTAAGCGCTGGCAATCATGATTTTGAAGTTCACTTTTTCAACGGAGGTGGGGGAAGCGAACTCAGGGTCTTTTGGGCGGGCCCCGGCATCGAAGGCCGACGCGGCAGCCCCATTCCAAAGGATGCACTCGTCCGAAATACAGGCAAACCAATGATTCCTCTTGGCACGCAGCCATTCACCCTGGACTCACAGAAAGTGCGTATGGGTGCACAAATGTTCACGGCATTAAGGTGTGTTTCATGCCACTCAATGAATGACTGGAAACCCATGCGACCAGCCATGAGATTGAGTGATCTCAATGTGAATAACGCTGAAGGTTGTTTGGGCGATTCAATCCGCCGCGGAGCCCCGGATTATGAATTATCGGATAATCAACGTTCTGACATCATGGCTGCATTGAAGTCATATGAAAAATCGCCCTCCCCCTTGACACCTGCAGAAACCGTTCAAAGAACACTCGCTTCATTCAATTGCTATGCCTGTCATGAGCGCGATGGAATAGGTGGACCGTCAGATATGGTCGCTTCAAAATATTTCAATACCGCCATCGAGATTGATCTTGGTGAAGAGGGTAAGATACCACCCTCGCTCAATCATGTCGGTGCCAAGTTAAAACCTGAGGCAATGGCAAGTATCCTGACTTCAGACAAGTTTCATGTTCGCCATTACATGGCAACGAGAATGCCAGCCTTCCCTGAGCCTGTTGCCCAATCCTTCGTCAAAGCGGTTGGAGAAGTGGATGATCAGCCCGCATTTGCCAAAGAGTCCGATTTTTCCGAGGAAGCAGCGGGGATAGGCCAGAAATTCATCGGAGTCACTGGCCTTGCATGCATCACTTGCCATCGAGTGGCGGGACAAGATTCACTGGCAATTCAAGGCATTGACTTATCGAGTGTTTATGACCGTATCCAACCGGGCTGGTTCAAAGCCTTCCTTTTGGATCCAGCTTCCTTCAAGAAGGATACCCGTATGCCTCAATTTTGGCCTGAGGGTCAGTCTGCCTTCCAAGATATTCTAGGCGGTGATGCAGAGAAACAGATTGATTCGATCTGGTCTTATCTCTCACTCAAAAACTCAATGCCATTTCCGGTAGGAATCGTACCCAAGGGCGCGATTGCAATGGAATTAGTTCCTGCGGATAAACCGATTGTGCATCGTACGTTCATGAAAGACGTCGGTCCCCGTACCGTATTAACGGGCTTTCCTGAAAAATTGAATGTCGCCTATGACTTTAACGTCGTCCGCATGGCAAAAGTATGGCGTGGTCGTTTCTTCGATCATTCAGGGGTTCAGAGTGGCCGTACGGATACGTTTCTGGATGCATTGGGAACAGACGTTCTGGAATTGCCCAGCGGCCCAGCATTCGCCTTTCTGGATGCTCCTCAAACTGCTTGGCCTCAACCTGAATTGACAAGTAGAAATATAGGGGGGCAATTCAAGGGTTATTCTCTGGACCAGGAAACCGATCGCCCCATATTCAAGTATCAGCTTGAAACGGCCAGTATTGAGGAAGCACCTGCGCCAGTGATTCAACCAGGAGGGGCAATCCTGAGGCGTATCTTCAAGATAAAAGCAGATAGCGCATCCAATGGGCTGCATTTTCTTGCGGCTGAGGGAGACGAAGTAGAGCAATTGTCCAACGACCGATTTCGAGTGGGTGACCATTATGAAATTCAAATCAAAGGTTCCTTTCCATTGAAACCCATCATTCGAGTTCAGGGAGAGAAAACCCAGGTATTGATCCCTGTTCCATTGGATCAAGGCGAAGCGTCAGTGGAACAATTCATTGAATGGTAAAAGGGAAAACAACATGCAAAAATCAAAACCAGCTTTAAATACGAAGACGATTATGGGAACTCATTCGAAGCCTGGATTGACAGGTAAATTAGGAGCACTTGTGCTTGCCGGTCTATTCGCGTTTAGCTTGACCCAAGAAGCCGAGGAATCCGATTATTATCAAATCGAGACCTTTTCTACGGAAGAGCTGCCAATGGAGGTAGGAGCGATGACATTGATGTCAGATGGAAACCTACTTGTTGGCACACGCCGAGGGGATGTCTATGTGCTTGAAAATCCATACGGGGATCCAGCTTCCGCGGTCTTTCGACCATGGGCCAGAGGACTTGCACAGCCTTTGGGGTTCCTTGAACACAACGGATGGATCTACACCGCACAACGTGGAGAACTGACACGCATCAAGGACAGCAATGGCGATGGGAAGGCAGACATCTTTGAAACAGTGTGCGATGCATGGGACATATCCGGCAACTATCATGAATACAACTTTGGTCCAAGAATGGACAAAGAAGGATTTATGTGGATCACTCTCAATAAACCCTTTGGTGGACAACCTTATGCTGACCCTGAAGTCAAACAGGCACATTGGCGTGGCTGGGCTGTAAGAGTCAATCCAGAGACAGGTGAAATGTTTCCGATGGCAGCAGGACTCAGATCTCCGGCCGGAGTAGAAGACAGCCCTTGGGGAGATATTTTTTACACGGATAACCAAGGCGAATGGTGTAACGCCTCCAAATTGTCACATTTGGAATTCGGTGATTACCATGGACATCCTTGGGGGCTACCCACTCAAAAACTTGCTGGGCCTCCTTTCGAAACGATGCCTCAGCCTATCTCTGGAACGTTCATGAAGGACATGCACCAACAAATCCCTCAATTCAAAATGCCTGCGGTTTGGTTTCCTTACGACAAAATGGGTAAAAGCCCGAGCGGTTTGAGATGGGATTTGACCGACGGAAAGTTTGGTCCCTATGCAGGGCAGTTGTTTGTGGCTGATCAACACCACGCCACGGTGATGCGGGTCAATCTTGAAAATGTTGATGGTCACTGGCAAGGGGCATGTTTCCCATTTCGTGAAGGTTTTCAATGCGGTATTATCCGAATCTGCTTCGGCAGTGATGCATCTCTGTTTGTCGGTATGTCGAATGCCGGCTGGGGAGGAAGAGGAAATCGACCCTGGGGTTTGCAACGTTTGAAATGGACTGGGAAAATACCTTTTGAAGTCCACGAAATGAAGGCACAACCCGACGGATTCAAACTAACCTTCACCGAACCTGTCAACCCAGAGGCAGCTGCCAATTTGGATTCCTACAAAATGGAAAGTTACACTTACCGATTGGAAAGCCGATACGGTGGACCCGAAGACGACAAGAAGGAAGTCAAAATCACCCAGGCTCAGGTCTCAAAGGACGGCATGAGCGTGCGCATAAAAATAGATCCAATCAGAGCTGGCTATGTCCATGAACTTCATATGGAGGGATTGACGAACAACAAGGGAGATTCACTGCTACATGACGCAGCATATTACACACTAGTGAACATTCCGACTGACGCACACCTTTGAGTCCAATTTGCGCTCTCAGGTTTCCAGCAATTCATTCAACAAATTCTCAGGCCGATCAGCTTCCATGTTGACCGGCCTGTTTTTTATTTGGTGCCTGAACCACGTGCGCTGACGCTTGGCAAATTGCCAGGTTTTTGTTTTGATCCATTGAATCATCGTATCACGTGAAGTCTTCCCCTCCAGGTGTTCAATGATTTGACGGTATCCAATAGCCTGACTTGCGGTGCTGTTTCCTTTCAACCCCGAATCGATGAGCCGCTGAGTTTCTTGAATCCATCCAGACTTCATCATCACTTCCACCCGTTCGTCGATACGATTGCGCAATGATGAAGAGGAATGTTCCAGAACCCAGAACCGAGAGGCGTCAACAAGTTCAGAGCGTTTCCAATCGGTCTTGAATGAAGTGAATGATGCACCAGTGATCCGCACCACTTCTAAAGCACGCACCAATCTTCGCCTGTTATGGGGATCGATACTCTTTGCCGTTAGGGGATCCTTCTCTTTCAGCTCTGAAAAGAGATCTTCAACCGGCAAGATTTCCAGTGCGTTCCTGATATTCGGGTCGGAGGGAGGACCATTGCCCACTCCATGAATCAGGGCTTGAAAATAAAAGCCAGTGCCGCCGCAAAAAATAATTCTACGCCCCCGTTGTTGAACCTTCTCGGCTTCCAACAGTGCTTGCCTGCGAAACTTGGCGACATCGTATGATTCGTGAATTTCCGCTAGATCGAGCATATGATGCGGGATACGTGACCGTTCATCAACCGAAGGTTTGGCGGTACCAACATCCATCCCCCGATAGACCTGCATTGAATCCACCGAGATGATTTCACAACCCATTCTTTCAGCAAGTTCAAGGGCAAGCTGACTTTTCCCAGATGCCGTAGGCCCAGCAATCCAAAACGCTGATCTTAACAATGAATCCAAATGGGAGGCTTGGTTCTCCATGGCGCCTGACATGCGTCTCAAGGTTCAAGGTCCAGTTCAGATTGCTTGGGTGGAGCAGAAGAAATCACAGGTATGGATTTCGATTCATTATCTTTTTGCAAGGTGATAATAAAAAGAAACCCAACACCAACACATATGGCAGAATCGGCAACATTAAACGCTGGAAAACCAATCTCTCCACCGGCTTTTCGATAGGTGAAAAAATAGATAAAATCGACGACGTGACCAATCCTGAATCGATCAATCAGATTCCCGATGATTCCCCCGAACATCAAACCAAGTGCCACTTGACCTATCAAACGATGAGCTTCAAAATGTTTACGCGAAAAGAAAAGAATCACTAGAGCGACCAGAGCGATGCCCGCAAGCACGAGGTTATTGTCTCGAAACATACTCCATGCAGCACCGGTATTACCCCAATGAACGAGCCGGAAAAAACCAGCAATCCATTCCCGTTGTTCTCCAAGCTTTAAATGTTCCATTACCATGAACTTGGTCGATTGATCAGTCAAAATGACTGCGAGGGCAATGAATAATAGACGAAGAAACGGAGATTTCATGGTTAAATCAAAGGCCTTATTACAGCTCAGCCAGTTTCATAGCTTGAGTTAAAGCCAATCGAATATCTTGTTGTTCGGCTTTGGTTGTGATTTTTTCACCCTCTTCATTTTGAATATAGAAGCTGTCGATTGCAGCACCTTTTTCAGTGAGGATCTTTGCGTAAGATAAATCAATGTTTAATTCCGCAAAAACCTTGGAAACAATGTATAGCAAACCTACCCTGTCTTCGGTTTCAATTTCAACAATCGTGCGCCGGGGCATGCGCTCATTATCAAAAGTGATCTTAGTGGGAATGGAATCTCGTTCGACCGCCTGATACAGCGGCGGAGTCTGAGAAGCTTTGTCAACAAGTATGTCTAGATCCGTCGCTTCGTTCAGAACGCTTTTGATGATATTACTAAATTTGTCGCATTTGATTTTTTTCACCAGACTTCCTGTGCCAGCATCGACGACCTCGAAACTATCAATGACAATCCCATCTTTTCTAGAAAAGATGCGTGCACTCAGTATGTTTAATCCAGCAGCTGTCAATGCTCCTGTAAATTTCGTAAAGATCGCATGACGATCCCAAGTGCAGAGTTCTACCATAGAAAATCCGCGATCACGTTGATGACGCCACTTTACGATGGGCTCCAGCGCGCGATCTTGTCTACTCACTTGCCGCCACATAAAACGATGCGCCAGATGCATATCCTCAACCATTAAATTGCGAGGACGGTTTCTGAAATATCGAGGAGGCATATTCTCAACATGAGCCTCAATTTCATCGTCTTTTATGCTAGGTTTAAGTTGACTTCTCAGCCATGCCTTGACTTCGTTTTTCTCGCCTTCAAATTCGCCCTCATTCACCGCTTTACCAGCCAATGTGTGACTCGTGCGATCATAAAGAGTCCAAAGAAGAGATTCTTTGAAGCCTGTCCACAAGGCATCGCTGGTGCCCATGGAATCGGAAAAGGTCAGCAAAGTAAGCATATTGAGGCGTTCTTGATTACCGATAACCTCGGCGAACGCTTGTATTTCATCTTGATCCTCCAGATCATGCCGCTGGGAGGTCTCAGCCATGATAAGGTGATGTTCTACCAGAAGAGCGAGGGTCTTTTGATCTGTTTCAGGTAATTCAAGCCGTTGAGCAACCCTCAGCGCAATATCGATTCCAATATCCGAGTGAGTGCGCCCTTTTTTCTTACTGGATTTCCCAGTGTCGTGAAGTAAAAGTGCCAGATAAAGAATGTAAGGCGATTCAAGGTCATTGAAAATTTTGGTATAATGCTTATGAAATGATTGATCTGCATCCCAGATTCTGTCCAGATGTTCGAGACATCGCAGCGTATGCTCATCGGTGGTATACATGTGGAAAAATTCATGCTGCACCATACCGGTGAGACTACCGAATTCAGGGATGTATTTTCCAAGGACCCCGACTTCATGCATCATGCGCAGGATCTGACTGACATTGCCTCGCTCACTAATGATTTCCAAAAAAGTTTCACGAACATGTTTATCCGTTTGAAAATCCTTTTTAATGATCTGCAATCCGTGACGCATCATTTGTGCGGTCTTGGGGTGAATACGCAAGCCACGCTGTTGCGCTTGCAAGAAGATGCGTATCATGCGACGAGGCTGCTCCCGGAAAACACGCCAGGATAGCGCCCTGACCCATTCTCCCTCAAAGATGAACCCATCAACAGGCTTGGGCGATGCTTCCTCTCGACTAGAAAATATTTTTTGCCATATGGATTTTGGCTTTGGTTTTGGGTCAAGCGCCAGACTTTCCTCAAGTTGGCGGGTCAGCAAAAAGATCTGGCGCATGTGGAAGTACACCATTTGCATGAATGCTTCGATACGCTTACTTGGTGATGTCTCTTTGAACCCAAGGCCATAAGCAACAGCTGGCTGAA
The DNA here is from genome assembly GCA_000383715.1 of Verrucomicrobia bacterium SCGC AAA164-E04. GTDB lineage: Bacteria > Verrucomicrobiota > Verrucomicrobiia > Limisphaerales > AAA164-E04 > AAA164-E04. The sequence goes on along the minus strand of KB911838.1, from coordinate 162,925 downwards.
CACTCTTGTACAATTTATCTTCTGCTCGATTTTTACGGTAGTGCATTTCATTGCGAACCCGATGCAAGAAATCGTAGGCCTCCATGAGGTGCCTGCACTCTGCGGAATTGATATGATGCCCTTCCAACAGCTCTGCGAGCGACTTGACTCGATATTTGAAGTAGGCCATCCAAATTAAGTTTTGATAATCGCGAAGGCCTCCACAACCGTTTTTGATTTCCGGCTCCTGCATGAAGGGGGTGTTGCCGTAACGGGTTCGCCGAGCCCTTTGATCTTCCAATCGCTCCTCAAGATAATCGGCTTCCTGACCATTGACGCACTTTTCGATCATTGCTTCCTGCATCTTAAGATACAAGGCTCCGTTACCAGCAAGCAGACGTGTTTCGATCAAGGATGTCTTTGTTTTGACATCTTCATTGGAGTAATGAACACAATCAGCGATGTTGCGCGTGATGTAGCCGAGTTTAAGTTTTAAATCCAACAGGGCGGTGTGGAAGGCAGCACAAAATTTTTCCATCCAGGGTTCCGCACCACTCCTCTTAAATCCCCCTTCACTTAGAATCATAATGTCCACATCGCTCTGTGGATTCAGCTCATGGCGACCATATCCGCCGAATGCCACAGCTGCAAGTTGCGCCTCAGCCGGGATTTCCTCAGCGTATAAAGTCGCTATATCGTTGAAGAGATGGGTGATGATCTTATCCATCATATGGGATCGAGCATGAACAATTACCAATCCATCTGTCCCAACGCGATGCTCAGTTCTTAATTTCAAAGTCACTTTTTTCAGAAAGGACCGGAAGGGCGAGATATCCACAGCGCCATTGCGGATATTATTTTTTTTACCGAGCTTGGATTCGGCTAACTCGTTGATTTGTTCATGTAGAAAATTCATCAGTTTAGGTGAAACCGGCAAGAATAGGGATGGCTGATTCATTCCCTCAAACGCAACCGTTCACAAATCAAGACTTGGATTAGATGTTGTAAAATTGAGCAGCAGTTCCACCAAAGACCAAATCCTGATCTTGAGTTGAGAGCTGGTTAATGTAATGCGTTGCCAGATCAATGACTCTGCAGTAGTCACCTGCAAGCAAACAAACCGGCCAGTCCGACCCATACATCAAACGGCTGGGTGCAAATGTTTCCATGACCGTCTCCAGATAGGGTTTCATGTCTTCCTGCTTCCAGTTTCCCCAATCCGCCTCCGTGATCATACCTGAGATTTTACAGTTCACATTAGGAAATTCAGAAAATTCTTTTATGAGCTTTTTCCACGGTTGCAAGGAACCATCCTTAATGGAAGGTTTGCCAATATGATCTAGGACAAAAGCTTGTTCCGGGAATTGCGCAACTAATTTAAGTGCTGCTTCCAGCTGTTGCGGGAAAATCAAAATATCATATTTGAGCCCATGGTTTTTAAGCCTGTCGATACCATTCAAAAAATCGGGGCGCAGCATGAACGAGTCATCCGGCTCGTCCTGGACTACATGCCTTACTCCGACAAATTGAGGATGCCTGGAAAACTCAGCAAGCTGTGCATCGATGTGATCAGAGCAAAGATCTACCCAACCAACAACACCAAGTATGTGGCTATTTTTTTCCGCCAGGCTTAACAACCAACGAGACTCATCCAAGGACTGCCTTGCCTGAACAGCGATCGATCCGTCGAGACCTGATTTAATCAGCTCAGGTGCCAGATCACTTGGCAGAAAACTCCTGCGGAGCACCCCCAATTCTTCGGTGATCCATGGATACTCTTCCGGATGGTATTCCCAGAAATGTTGATGGGCATCGATTCGCATGGGTTTATTATGGGAAATCTATGTCCTTGCTGTCAAAGACTTCAGTCTTCTATGGGTTCGTTGCTTGATATAACACGAATTCGACATGCAGAGGGCAGATTTCCTGCGTATAACTGCTTATCAGAGATCGTACCTGCCTGCCAATACGAGCATCCCACACTGTACCGTCAGATGATGTGTTATGACCCAATTTGAGCCCGAAAAACCAGTAAAATCGCATTTGCTGTAAAATGTTGCAAACAGGGAAGTTACAATATTAGGCGTGAAATTATGCAAAAAAAAATAAGCTATTTTTTTTATTGGAACTTTTGTGCATTTTTTTTTGAGTTGTAAAGTGTTCAAGCTGTTGCTTCTACGCTTTGTCTAGCCCAAATTTAAATCCGAGGGGTATTGACCTATATTTCAAGCCAGATATTATATATTCAATGAACATTTTATATATATACGATCATCCCCCACCGGACACGATGTCCAGTGAGGAAGTGATGTGTGGGAGCTGACGAAGCTGGTAGACATAAATATCAGCAAGCAATCGAAAAATTTAATTTTAATTAACGTTTCGAGCCAGTCGGTACTATTTATTCTGCAGGAGTGTAGATTTTTTTGACGAAGGCTGCCCCACCGAACACATATATAGACGATGAACGCGTCAACTCAGACGATTGCCAAATAGGCATAGTAACGTTCATCAGAATCATAAATTATGAAGACATGTAGCAATGTTTGGATAGTACCGCTGTGTACTCAGACAAGGAAAATCAAATGAACAACATATCAATCAGACAGTATAGGAGATTTAGTCATAAGGAACATATAAGCTCATATGGCTCGCTGAACGCACATCAACGAAATGCGTTACTGCTAAGTGATCAGTATATCAAAAAGTTCATCACGCTGAGTTTTGCAGAGAAGAGAGAAGTATCAGCAATTGAGTTACAGCGTTTGACTGCACAACTGATATCACCTGTTAAGAAATATATTATCTCAAAACACGGGAATCGAGCAGTTCACAATCTGAATAAATTTAAAATACCTGCAATATCGTCTGTTGAGTTTCATGAAGATGGTCGAACTCACCTCCACATTGGTACGACGAGATTTTCTGATGATGCTAATATCGATTACAATGCAACTCTCCTGTTAGTTGATTTCCTCAATACTTTAATTAAAAGCGATCGATACGGATTAGCTCCAAAATATTTTAACTTATCTGGTACGGGAGCAACTTATCTGGATCCGAGTAGACTGACTTTGATTGATTCCAAGGTTCAAAATATCGAGCCTTATAAATTTAATATTCTCGAGAACGAGCGATGGTTCGATGAACCAATATCCACGTACATTCTCAAGCAAAGAAAATCATCGATTGATCCTGTAATCTTTATTTCCCCTGCTTTCCAAAATCGGATTGAGAAGAACAATTGCACATTGAATCGAATATTTGAAAAAGGGCTCAAGCGTACTGACCGCTGGGTCCTACAAACGAATTTGTTGCGGTTCATTCCTGATAAAATGATCTACCCGATAATTAGAGACGTGAATTTGATCAAGGAATTGCAGAAGTGGAAACGTAACAAAGAACGCATGGAATTTTTTAAAACACAGAAAGATAAAATTATGGAGAACGATACAACAAAATATGAAGCCAACCACCTTGAGACAGCTGACGAAATGGAAGCGCGTCTAGCAGCAATCGAATATAACGAGCAGTGGAACCAAGCACATTCAAACGCGCAATTATGGCAGGACGCAGGCGCGATAGTAATTTCTAGCAGCTACCAATTGGAACGTTCACTGAGCGAACTTTTAGGTGCTGCATGAACAATAAATAAATGCCTGTGCGACAGTATGTCGCACAGGCACACGATCACACAAAAATAAACACAAAGGTAAAATCAAAGTTATATGAAAAATAATATTAGCACGTCCAAACCCACAGAATACATGGGAGGTTGGAGCAATGAACAAAAAACTGTTACGCAGGCATTTAATGCATATATCGATGCGGTAAAGAATATCGATATAGGTGAAGCAAACACAAACAAATGGCAGGTTTACTTAGATACGAAAGGCAAGTTTGTTTGTGAAGATTTACTCCAACCTTTCTTAGATGGTGACGGGATGATTGAATGCAATGGATCATTCATAAAAACTGGGGATTTTAGCTACGACGGGATGACCACATGGTGCTTATGTGACAATGATATGCTAGCTATCAAATCGATCGATGACATGTTTCGCGATTGCTTTCGAGGTACACCAGACATCCCTGATTCAATGCCAACTGAAGCCGAAGATCTCGAAGAGTGGAGGGAATTTGAAGGCAAGTTAAGTAGCTACTGTCGGCAAAAAGAAAAGTATATTAATTATTTCAAAGATGAGAATGGCATATGAAAGAGAGTGATTTTAAAAAATTAGAGAAAGAGTTCGAAGCCCTTTTGTTATTGCAGGCGAAACTCGATTTACGAATCAAGAGCATAAAAAAGAAATTCGATGATAATAAATCTACTATGTCCATTGACCCAGCGATCGCCTAGTAAACACAGCACCTGAGTGACAATCTGTCGCCCAGGTGCTAACACGATTAAATATAATGAAAAACTTCTTAAAGTCTATTTGGAGGAGATACGCGGGCATACCATTCTATCTTCGAATTCTTTTGATAGTATTTTGTATTCCAGCATTCATTTATTTGACAGGTGAATTCTTTGGCATGTATCCATTTTGGAAATGGATATTGATTGTTATAATGTATTTTTTAAAATCCATCACAATATAGTAAAGCAGACGTCTGATCACCGACTGAAAAGATATCGTTGTTAGCATAGTAAGTTTTATCTGCACACTTGCTATAATACCCCACCATATGGTTCCCCATGTCATAGGCGTAAATCTTGCCCTCCCCATAATGTAGATACCCTACCTTCTGGTTGTTTTTCCCTTTTACAAACGTTCTCATATTATTTGGTTCGTGATATCAAAATATTTTTTGATCGTTCATGTGTCTAAGCTATCTGACACGCATGGAATTTTTTCACATGTGACGATCACATATGTGAATGTTTTTAATGTGAAACCAACGTTCGGTACAAGATAAAACAGTCTCAGAATCCATCCCTATTTTGCATACAATCTGAACCATTCTTACAGGCACGTATGTGCCGGGTAAAAAAAGTTGTACCCCATGTCCAGATGTACTAGGTTTTGATTATGAACGTAGCAATCGGTTGTAAAAAGTATCATCAAAATCAACGTGCGTTGAGGAGTTTGGTGATGCAGATACGAAGTAAAAATATTATCTGCAATCATCTTGAAACTTCGATCGAATTTTTTGAAAGGATCTGTGGCTGTGAAAAATAATGACGTTGAAGTAATACGATCAGGCTTCCCACGTCTGCGTAAAGTTAGACGCGGAAAGCGCAATGTTTATGTTCTCGATATGAGAGGCAACCGGTACTACACAAATGCTCCGCGTGTAATCCAATCATATGATCGATCCAAGATTGAAAAGAAATACTTAGAGATTAAAGACGCTTTCAAATCAAGAGAGCGGATAGATATTTATGAACAGTACAATTTATTTCAAAATCAGTTGCTGAAGTACAACAAGTCCGTGTCGGATGTAGTCAGAGATTTTTTAGCTCAACAAACAGATACTTTAACTTTTGGTGAGTTGGTGGGTGAGTATACCGATTACATTTTAAAGCAACTCAAGGAAGGCCCAAGTAGATCGACAGTTGAAAATCTGTTGTCACTTCTGAAACGATCGCCGTTAGCAAAAATAAAACTTACTGAACTAAACGAAGATGATGTTAAGAGTTATTTAGCTACAGTTGGAAACACCAATACAACAAAGCTGAATCGTCTCCGAAGAATTAAAGCAGTCCTCAATTATGCGATCAAAAAGCAATATCTTCAGTTTGATCCAACATCACTAATTAAAATTAAGGGTGACGTTAGGAATCCTGAAATTATTGATACATCAAAACTGATAGCATGTTTGAAGCGTGCGAGATCTCCACAAGCAAAAGCATTTTTGATACTGAAATCGCAACTTGGTCTGCGTAATAGCGAGGTCCAGAACCTGGACCTCAAAAGTGCAATTAATACTGAAAAGAAATTGGTGGTGATAGAACCGGCGGTATCGAAGACAGGCAAACGTAGATTAATTGATTATTCGGATACATCCTTACAACCGTGGATCGACTTTTTGAGTATGGATGCATTTACGGAAATAAATGATAAGACGCTAAATCAATATACCTGCATATGCAGAGCTGAAAAAATACCAAACAATGCATTTAGGCACTCAGCAATTACTTATTGGATTATCAAAGATGACCATCATTCATATGCGGAATGCGCGTTGAGGCACGGGAACTCCCCTGCAATGATCGAGAAAAATTATATGGGGGCAGTTAATCTAAAGAATGACCGGTCAGAGGCTTTAAAATGGTACGCGGTAACACCAGATATCATTCAACATTAAATGGCCTGAAAATGGGAATATGGCCGTTATGCGTACTATCAGTATCAGATGCGTAAGATATTGAATCCCTTGCTCTTTAATAATATCTTTGCAACTCCCTTATAATCAGTGCATTGACTTCAGTCTTCTATGCGCTGGATGGCCTTTTTCGCCTCATCCCTTACAAATCGATATTTATCACTTCTGGCATTCTTGAGTTTGGGAAGCGCGGAAATGGCATCTCCGCCCAGACGCCCCAGGGCGCGGCATCCAAAGTGTCGCACGCCAGGATCCTTATGTTCCAAAGATGCCATGTAGTCTTCCATGAATTCAATTTGAGACGGCATGAACCGAAGTGCTCCAAGAGCGAGGTCCTGATCCTCATCATGATCCAGCCGATCGATTAGATGTGGAATGGCTTCAGCCGCATCTTCACGCATGGAAGCCATGGCTTTGAGACTTGCATGCCGCATCGCAATCGACTCATCGCTCAAAACCTGAATCATTGCGACGAGTAATTGTTCATTGTTTTTTTCGATCGCAATATAGCCTTTGAAGGCAGACTCGCGGATACCATCATCGGCATTGCTCAAATTCGATTCAAATAGTGAAAGGTAAGCAACCGGTCGATCTCCCATGCGCCCGAGAGAGTTTAACACATTCAGTAATGAAGTTTCATTACCATTACGGGCCAACCAATCCATTTGCCGAAGTGCCAAATCAGGCGCATTACCGATGAAACCCAAGGTTTTGATCGCAGCCATTTGCACTGTGGGTGTGGAATCTGCAAGAAGCATGGCTACTTCTTCAACAAGATCACTGGCCTGGTTACCTGTACTGGCAATGGCAAGGAGAGCATTTTCTCTCATGCCCGGATCGGGATCATTCAGTAAATCATTTAACTTGCCGAGCTGTTCAGCCGCAGCTTCAGGAGATTTACGCAAGGATGCCACTGCTGACTGCCGCACAGTCAGGTTTTTGTCGTTCAGGAGGGGTTCAATCAAAGAAGATAGTTTAGCGGGTTTGATTCCAATCGATGCAAGAGATTGAGCCGCTGCAGCTCGAATTGGGGGAGAGGCATGCTGTGTCATGCGCACGATGCTTTCTTCTGCGTCAATGGCAGTAGCGCCCATTGTTGCAAAGGCGCCCATCACAGCCAGAATTTGTCTGGGATTGTTGTTTTCGAGCGCTTTTTCAAGATTTGAAACACCAACCATTCCATACTCGGCAAGAAGATCGACTGCCCAAAAGGAACCTGAGTTGGGTTCCACAAGTGAAATATGCTCCAGCAGCGCAGGTATTCCCAAGGGTCCTATACTTACCAATGCGTTCTTAAAGGCATCTGCTTGCGAGGTGTTTGTGGCTTCATTGTCGATAACCTTGATCAGAGATTGGAGTGCGGGAGCAGCCTTAGATCCAATGTGTCCAAGCAAATTCGCAGCACGCAACTGAATACTTTCATTTTTTGATTCAAGGAAACCAATGAATATAGGAATCATTTGTGCCGGAGGTAAGGAAAGCATGGCATTGGCAACCGATTGCTGAACCTGCGTCTCTTCACTTTCAAAATGGTTCATCAGGAAGGTAAAAAATGAACTATCGTTCACTTCCATTTTTGCCAAGGCATCGATTCCAATGGCCAACAACTCGGGATCTGCTTCTTTTTCAATGCGCTGGAGCAAGCTCTGAGAAGTTCGCTTTGCCCTCAATCCTGCTTTACCTAATGCGATATAGGTCACTTTGCGCGTTGCTGCCGACTCATGATGAATGGTTTCCTGGAGGAGTTTCAATGCTGGTTCTGGTAACAAGCTCAAGCTTTCCGCTGCAATTTCCCTGACGGCTTCATCCTCGTCCTCAAGTAATTTAATCAGCACGGGTGCCAGTTGAGCAGAAGCTTCGGGGATCCATTCCATCGCCTTTGCCGCGCCGGCTCTCACGCTGGGCTTCGAGTGATCGCATGCTTCTAAAATGGGTTCGACCGCTGCTTCGCCAATCTGCCCCAACGTGTAGGCACTTCGATACCATTTAGCATTCACACTTCGGCGCCGCATCTCACGGAGGTCATTGATCAGTTCCGGGATAGCAGGTGCAGCATCTGGCCCCAGCTTTGACAGCGCAGTGATTGAATGAAACCAGACCTGCTGCTGAGAATCCCCCAATGCCTTGATCAATGCTGGAACAGCTTCAATCACATCACTTGATGTACCGGCTAACTGACTCAGATAGAGGGCCGCATCCCTGCGAATACGGTTGTCGTCATGATTCAAATCTTGAATGAGCGATTGTACGTTCTTTTCTTGAGCAAGGACCATTTGAAACGATGTCAGACAGACCAAATTCAAAATCAGGACTGTTAAAAATCTGTTTTTTACAAACGCAAAAATCGTAATCTTCTTCATAAGTGTGTGCGGGTCGACAGATCTGATGTGTCCTCGTCTAATTATCGCTTCTGAAGTTTACAGAAAAAAGGCGGCACCATTCCACCAGAATGGTTACCGCCCTCAAAAGTGTTACTGAAAAACTAAGAATCAGCAGAAGGGGGTGGCTCATCCATTCAGGCCTCGAAGTAGGCCTGTACTATCTCCAAAACGGTCAGCCTTGGCTCCCATTCCCTGAATCATGGATAGAAGTAAATTCGCCATTGGAGTTTCGAATTCATAACTAAGATGTCTTCCAGTTCTGATAAGTCCGTTGCCTTGGCCTGCAATCATGATGGGAAGGTTTTCGTTGTTGTGACGATTTCCATCGCTGATACCCGCACCGTAAACAATCATGCTGTGATCAAGTAAGGTGCCATCACCTTCAGGTATGGATTTCATCTTTTGAATCATGTAGGCAACTTGACGCGCGTGGAATTCGTTGATCTCACTGATTTTTGCCAATTTACCGGGATCGTTTTGATGGTGAGAAAGAGAATGGTGACCTTCGTTCACTCCAATATGCCGATAGCTTCGATTACTGCCCTCATTGGCAAGCATGAAGGTTCCGACGCGCGTGACATCCGCCTGGAAAGAGAGAATCATCAGATCTCCCAATAGCTTGATGTGCTCTTCGTATGAGGATGGGATACCTTCTGGGGTTTCAAATTCAGTCAGGTAATCAGGCCGATCCTGCTTTTCAAGATCCGCACGTTCAATGCGTTGCTCAATTTCCCGAACCGCGGTCAGGTATTCATTCAGCTTTTGCTTGTCCCTGTAACTCACCTGTTTTTCCAGTCGACGGGCATCTTCAAGAACGAAATCAAGGATACTTTGACGAAACAATTTTCGCTTGGCCTGCGATTCGGACTCTTCGGATGGGATTTGGTTACCGAAGAAGCGCTCAAAAACGAGTTTGGGGTTGACTTCCTTGGTCATCGGCGTTGCTTCATCCCGCCAGGAGATGTTGTTGGAATAAGCACAACTGTATCCAGAATCACATTTCCCGGACTGACGCCCTGTTTCAGCGCCCAACTCGAGCGACGCAAACCTTGTTTGATGCCCAATGGCTTTTGCGATCACCTGATCCGCTGAAACACCTGCTCTGATTTCCGCCCCCTCGCTTTTAAGAGGCTGCACACCCGTCAAAAAAACCCCTGCGGAACGCGCGTGGTCACCTGCGCCATCTCCGTTGCCTCGGCCTTTGTCGTGTGTCAATCCACTCAAGATTAGTAGATCTCTTTTGACATGTTCAAATGAACTCAGAATTTTGGGCAGCTCGAAATATGAACCAGTGTTCCTCGGAGTCCAGTCAGGCATGTGCATACCGTTCGGCACAAACATGAAAGCTGTTCGCAGGGGAAATTCTGAATTCGCACCTGCTGCAAGCGCTTTTTGCGGATAAACGGATTCAAGAGCCGGCAGTGCAAGGGCAGTGCCCAATCCTCTAAGGAAATTTCGTCGGGTCCAGGGTTGCATATTTTTCATGATTCGTTGCCTTCCTGATTTCTTAGTTGAAACGGATTACTCAGCACCACAGCTTTGACCAAAGCTTGAAATTTAAGATGGTTGTCAGTCACCTCTTCGAAGATGGATTCCGTGGTACATTGATCATAGTATTCTAAACCTCGTCCCAATGCAAAGGTCAACATTTTCTCGATGACGGAATGGACGAAAGTATCTCTGGTCTTGAGCTCGGCAATCAAATCTGTAGCACCCTCGAATTGCGTACCGTCAGGGAGTGTTCCTGCCGGGTCAATCTGAAAACCAGCATCAAGGTCACGCCATTGGCCAATGGCGTTGAAATTCTCAAACGCAAAGCCGATAGGGTCCATTTTTTCATGACACGTCGCACAATCCGGTTTTGATCGATGCTGCTCGAGGCGCTCACGAAGCGAGCCGGAAAGGGCAGCTTCCTGCGTTTCTTCTAACATCGGGACATCTGGTGGTGGCGGTGGAGGCGGCGTCCCCAGAATTTGTTCAAGTATCCATTTGCCTCGCAGCACAGGCGAGGTACGCGTCGGATTAGAGGTCAATGTCAGAATGCTCCCTTGGGTGAGAACCCCACCGCGTCGACTGCTGGCATCAAGGGAAACGCGTTGAAAAGTGTCTCCATGGACGCCTTCGATCCCGTAATGATTGGCGAGTGTTTCATTGAGATAGGTGAAATCAGCATCAAGAAAATCGGTCAACTCACGATTACTGCGCATGATTTCAGTAAAGAATAATTCACTCTCCTTAAGCATGGCATCCCTTAATGCAGGTGTGAATGAGGGGTATTTGGCTGGATCAGGTGTCACGGTATCCAGGCTTCGAAACTGAAGCCACTGACCTGCAAAGTTCGTCACCAAAGCATCCGATTTGGGATCCTGCAGCATGCGCTCGACTTGATAACTCAAGACATCATCATCACGCAGTAGCCCTGCTTCAGCCAGATTGAGCAACTCGTCATCAGGCATACTGCTCCACAGAAAATAAGAAAGCCGAGAGGCCAGTTCAAAGTCATTGAGCGCGCGAGTGTCGTCACCTTGCTTGTCGGTAGGGTCAAGTTCCCAACGAAACAAAAAATGAGGAGATGTCAGCACTGCCTGGATGGCAACTTGCATCGATTTCTCGAAGGTGGCTTCTTGAACCATCGCGTATTCAACGAGACCAGTCAATCGATCCAGTTCGTCCTCAGTGGCAGGGCGACGATAAGCTCGCTTGACGAAAGGACTCAATATTTCTCTTGCGTAAGCTACTTCTTCGCCAGGTTCAGGCCGCCCGGGAATGACACGAGAGTGCGTCACCGGCAACGAAGGTGGCTGAACGTTGATCGGGCCTTTGATTTCCACATAGTCTACGAACAGGTTCCGATCACCATTAAGTTCTGCTATGGGATGGTCCTGCACATTGTAGTTGTTGAGGTAGGATAATTTGAGATTCAACGTTCCTTTGGAGAGTGTCGTCTGGATCGCGTAAATCTTAGGCCGATCAGCAAGCGCATCCACGTCGATCACATATTTGTCATCATCACCAAGAGCCAATTCAAGCTTGGCATGATCGGGGCCCGCCTGCTGACCGTGGGCGCGTACCGAGATTTTGTATTCGCCTGTCTGCTCAATCAGAAGCTTTTTGAATGCGTTACCTTCTCGATAAAACCCCATGACAGAGCCCTCCGCCCGCACGATGTCGTCCTGGTCGGCTGTAAACTTCTCGACTTGATGCTGGTGGGAAGGAGGCCAGGGTGGTAATTCAGCAAGAAGAGCATTGGTCACTACTGATTCTGCAGCGTTGAGATATTTTTCCATCAAAATGGGTGAGAGCGATAACACATCACCAATGTTATCGAATCCATACCCAACTTCATCCAGAGGAAAATCATCTGCAGGATGAAAATCAACTCCCATCAAATCGCGGATGGTGTTGTCATATTCAGCTCGGTTAAGGCGTCGAATCGTAACACGACCGGGGTTTGATATGGCATCACAATCAAATTGATCCAGCTCCTGACCAATCAACTCAATGATGCGCTGCCGATCTTCCGCGGAGGGTTGATCGCTTTTGGAGGGCGGCATTTCGTCTTCCAATAATAAGTCGCGAACGAGTTCCCACAAATCTCTGTCTTTGTATATCTCGGTATTGGGCGGAAGGGTCTGAAAGTTTACATCAGCCTTCTGCTTTTCAACTCCGTGACAATGATAGCAATACTGCTTCAGGAATGGGGTGATATCTTGCTGAAAAACAGTGGAATCCGCTTCCACAGATTGCTCGCAGAAGCCAATAATCATCAGGATTGCGACCAGCAAGATGACGGTCGCTGACTTTACTGTAGCTTTGGAATGTTTGATAAACATGAATTAATTATTGATGCTTAACCAATAGGGATTGTATTGAATCTTACTATAAAAGTCCATATGTTTGGATTGATAAATCAAGGGGTTTATTCAACCGATTACCAAAAATTTAATCCTTTCACCCCTTTGGTGAGCCCAAGCTAAATTCAACATCGATCCGTGTCTTGAAACAGATTTTACGATTTTATTGCAGGATGGGTCTAATTTGGTATAAAACTTGCCCAATTGCATCAGTAAAACATCTTTATGAAATATTTTTGCACCGCTTTGATAGCATCCTTGATGTGGTCCGCTACGGCCTTCGCAGGCCCGCTGTTACCTCTATCCGTCCAAGATCTCACCACAGCTGCCGACGTCGTTCTGCATGGAAAAGTGATTTCCAAAAAGGTAGGTCGGGACGACGATGGGCGCATCTTTACGACCGTCAGACTTAAAGTTCAGGATTTGTGGAAAGGAGAGGTCGACAGCGATATTTTTGAAGTCGTGCACGGCGGTGGAATTTTGGGTAACAGAAAAGTGACCGCCCCATATCAGGTACGTTATTCTATGAATGAAGAAGCCGTCATTTTCTGCCGTATCAACCCCTCTGGCAAGGGGGTAACGATAGGCTTGCTGCAAGGGAAATTCGAGGTGAAAAAGGCGATGCAGACCTCAAAACGCTACGTGCGCAATTTATTTCACGGAGGTCTTCCACCTGAAAGTGGTCACGCCCAACTGCGCTACCGAATGCCCCATCAACTTCCGCTGAGTATCGAGTCGTTGAAAACACAAGTACAGGGAGGTGTAAAATGAAGAATCTTCACTGGGTCAAGCGCATGTCCGCACTTGTAATTTGCACACTTTTAGTGGTGTTTGCCGTGCGATTGGAGGGATTTGTCGGAAGTTACAGTGACAATGGATTGCCGCAGCTATGGTTCAAGCCAGCATCCAGCATTTTTGTGAGTAAGAATGTGATCAATGCGGGAAATAAAACGATACGTTACTATATTGATCAAAACGCATTTTCGGAGGGTAACAGCGAGAATGAACTCGAGGCAATCCGTTCAGCATTTGACCAGTGGGAAAATATTCCTGGAACGAATCTGCATTTCGAGGAAGTCGGTTTCATTGAAGGCGAACCGGAAATCAATCTGTTTGATAATACCAACATGATCTTCTGGGAAAAGGATTCCACATTGGTTAACGGTGACAGAGATGATATCCGTGGCTCGCTTGGATTGACCTTCCGTGCTTTTTTCGAGGATTTCAATTTGGTGGAAGCTGATATGGTATTCAACGGAGTCGAACGTAAATGGTACGCAGATTACGACGCGGATATTGTCCAGTCCGTTTATGTGGAAGCCGTTGCCCTGCATGAAGTGGGGCACATGATTGGCATGGAACACGCCACTGTAGGCACGTCAACCATGATGTATCAGGCACAACTTGGTATTAATTCTCAGTTGAGTCTCAGCAAGGACGACATCGCTTTTACCCAGACCTACTATCCAGCCGACGGAGTGCTTCAGGAATTGGGGACCATTCAAGGCCATGTCGTTCGCGATGGTGAGGGTATACATGGAGCAGTGATCGTTCTCGAGGACATGGAAGGAAATGTGATACGTGGAACCATCAGTCGCGGCAAAAATCAGGAGTGGAATAATGGATTCTATTCCATCACAGCAATTCCACCTGGACAATACCAGCTGCGTGTTGCTCCGCTGGATGCCGCCGATGCCAACCAGTTTCTACTCAAGGGAAGCGTTGTTAATTTTGGTGCCTATCAGGATGCTACGACAGATTTCCTCCCCAGTGCCTCCGTGATCGTGAATGTCACGGCAAATGAAACCACTTCCGAGGAACTCACTGTTCAGGGCGGAGAACCTGCCTTTCGAATTCATGGCATACAGCCTAGAGCCGTTGACTTGAGCTTACTTTCCATTGATAGAGCGCCGACTCGCCTCAAACAAGGAGATCAAAATGTTTACATAGGAGTTTACGGTGTGGATTTACCTGCAGACGCAAATTTCACTTTGCGGGGAAGCGGCATAAGCTCCGGCATCACTCAGTTTCGTGATGATATCTTTGGAGATTCCGATGCTTGGTTCATCGAAGTCTCCGTTGATGAGGATGCCACTCCAGGTTCAAGGTCCTTCGAATTGCGTCAGGGAGAAAACGTCGCTTATGCAAATGGCTTTATTGAAATTGAAGCCAAAATCCCGGATGTTAATGAAGATAACTTCGATGATATTTTTCAAAGAGTGAATTTCACACGGTGGACAGCCCCTTCGGCCGGGCCTGACCAAGATGCTGACGGCGACGGATACAGTAACATGCAGGAATACGAAGCAGGATCCGATCCGAACAACCCGGCATCAACTCCAAGAACAGCCGTTTCTCCTTTCTCATTAATCGGCGTTGAGCTCACGGAATCGGGGGCTATGGTTAAGTTCGAAAGTGAGGTGGGAGCCAGTTATCAATTGTTCAGCCGGCGTGATATCATAGGAGATCCTTGGGAGAAAAGGGGCCAACCGATTACGGCAGAAGGTGAAACCACCATCATCACAGACTCGGAAAACGCGGAGGACTTCAGGTTTTACAGGATTGAAACCATGCCTTGATTATTCCATGCTCAGAGGAAGAGGAGGCAATCCTTGGCGATTTATACTTCGCGGGATGGGAGGCAGAGAAAGACTTCGAACCGGCGGAAGAGGTGGCAGTTTTTTTACAACTTTTTTCCAGACTTCGTGCTCAGAGTCGGGCATTGACTTCCAAACCTCTGCGTTAACTTTGAATAAAACACGCTCATCAGGAGTCATTTGCGCGTATTTAGCGAGTGCTTCAAGACACCGTTTTTTGGCAGCCGGAGAAAGATTCTCAATTTGTTCGAGCTTTGATTGAACGTTGAGGCGTTGAGGCATGGGAATTTTTGAGAGGACACGTTTGCGTTTCTCATCAGCAAGACTGAAAAATTTCTGATAAGCAAGGAACATGGATTTACGACGGGATGGATTCACAAGTCCCCAGTCGGAGGAAGCCATATCCGGACGGTTTCCTTCTGCCAAAGAAGCACTCATGGCTTGCTTTCTTTCCTGCGGGGTTAAGGTAATCAAACGGCCAAAATACCTGAGCACAGGCAAATGCGTCATAATGTCCACCTGCATGGGTTTTGACAAATCACTCCATTCCTTGAGTCGGTTTTGAATCAATCCCCTGTCCGCTTGAGGAATTTGGATTAATTTCGTGTCTCGGTCCTCGACAGGAGACCGGAGTACCAGAAGCAAATACCAATGCAACTGAGCTTCTCTCATTTTTTGATCACGCTCCATCGAGTCCATCGAGCTGTATTCATTCACCTTCCTTTCCCAAAATGCTCTTGCAGAGGGATCATGCTGCGCAAGCATTTGACGCCGTTTTTCCTGACTTGCATCCAACAAGTTGTGCAGGTGACTGATGGGTGAATCTTTGACTTCAGGGAGGGCCGAAGAGGTCTTAATCAGCGAAGCCGTCCTCAAGGGCGGCAATGACACCGCCTCCTGCCCAATGGTAGCCAACCAACCCGTAACAAGCAGGCCTATTATGGAAATGGAAATGAGACGGATCTGCTTCATAACGATTACTGAGACATTTAATCCATTGCCAATACCAGTTCCCAATCAATTTCTGCATTGGACTGGGCTAGTCCGTGAATTGCATCAAAATCCTGGAGTTCTTCGACGCTTGGAACAGTTTCCGCTTCTGTAATGGTGGTGACGCTTTCAACCAGATTGACCGCATTGGGATCCCATTGCCAAATCGCAACTCCCAGCAACAACATGAGACCAACCCCCGCGGCACGCATGAAGGGAAGCGCCCAGAAGCGTGACCACCAGGATTCCGTGATAACTTCTTTTTCTAGAAGAGGATTCAACTTGACGGGCTGAACATGATCGACAGAACGTATGACACGCGAGGTGAAATTATTGGAAAGAGGAATATCGTTTAAGGAACGCACTCCGAGAAGTAATTGCTGATCCAAATGCCATTGAGCTGCGAATTCTGGCTGGTTTGACAAAAAAGATTGCCAACGCTGAGTTTCCTCCTGAGTTAACTCCCGCTGCCAATGAAGGTCAATCCAGTCTTCGTAACTTCGCTTTTTCATACTGTTATCTAGTTTTAAAACATCAAATACTCAAAAGTTGCGTTTTGAGGGTATAAATCAGGCAAATCGACTCCTATTCGACCCAGTTACCGGATTGCATATACTCCTTGATACGTCGCTTGAGTGTTTCTCTTGCCCGAAATAATAGGGATTTCACCGCTGAAACGGAGCAGCCAAGAATTTTTGCTATTTCGTCGTACCTGATATCCCCCTCTTTGCACAAAAGAATGGCAGCTCTCTGATTATCAGGCAGATCAGCAATTCCTGTGTCGATGCGCTCCAGTAACTCGCGTTGCATGGTCTCTTCTCCTGCATCGCGCCCTCGAGCATCTTTGTATTCTCGAGGAATAGCATCCCCTTCAGGCTCTGCAGCCGCATCAATGGAGTCCATGTTGGGCTTCCTGGATCTCCGCCGGATCTCATTGAGAGTCAGATTACGGGCTATCGTGAAAATCCAGGTGGAAAACTGCGCTGTGGGCTTATACCGGTCCGATGCCTTGTAGACCTGAATGAAGACTTTTTGGGCAATGTCTTCGGCTTCATTGGCATCACGCAACATGCGGAAAATCATGTTGTAGATAGGCTGTTTGTAACGATCAATCAGACTCTCAAAAGCCACGAGGTCGCCCTGCTGCACTTGCAGCATGAGCTCAACATCAGGATCATCCATCGCGGGCATCAATTCGTAGTTAGAACAAAGGTGGGGATTAAAAGTTGCTTACCGTATTGATCAAAAGGTCACCTGTCATCAACGAAAATCGCGCCACACCCATCTCATGGTCTGCGGGAAAATTTGCCCACCATGCTTTGAGCTGTGCCCCCCTGTTCCCCAGACCATACGATAATCGTAATCCATGAATCGAAGCGCTTTTTCCATTTTCTTATTGGCTAATGGCCAGTTTCCGTGGGCGTTATCCAGGTCATTCATGCCTTCCTGCAGAAAAACGCGCAATGGTTTGCGCTCTGTTTTGCGAATCATGGCGGGATAACTATGCCCGCCACGAATATTGACAAAACTGCCTATATGGCTCACCACCTTTCGGAAAGCATCCGGACGCTCCCAGGCAGCAGTGAACGCACAAATACCTCCTGAACTGTTCCCACAAATGGCTCTCATGTCGGGGTCTTTGGTGAGTCGGTAATGCTTGCTTATCTCCGGCAATATTTCCTCCATTAAAAACCGAACATATGCATCATCAGGTGTGTCATATTCAAAGCTGCGGTTATTGAAGCGCCGCTGCTTGGGCGCCGGCATGCCTTTGTTGCCTGGGTTGACAAATATCGCAATAGTCACCGGCATTTCAGCTTGATGAATGAGATTGTCGAACACTGCAGGAACGCGGAAATGCCCATTGGGATCCACGAACCTGGCCCCATCCTGAAAAACCATCACCGCCGCTTCACGATCAGGATCATATTGAGCCGGTACATAGACCCAATATTGACGCCAGGTGCCAGGAAACACTTTACTTTGATCCCACACGTAATCCGTGATTGTTCCTTTAGGAATGCCAGCCCGAAAAGAGGCTTCTGAAGGCAAGGTGCTTGGTGTGGCAGCCGGCATGGTCCCAGCCAACCGCAGAGCCATCATGCTCAGGCAAGTGAAGAAACACAACCGGTTGATCATGTCTCAAGCATGCTAAACAACCCCTTGCCTTGTCAAAGATTTGGTTAATCTAATGGATGAACAAGCGCTTTTTTCTTCACAAAAATTCAGGCGCGGCATGAATGCACATACGAGCCCTTGATAGTTTTTATGAAAGCAAGTGTGAGAAAGAGGGAGATCCGTGAGGTTTTTATCTGGAGAGCGATACTGAAAGGCTCATTTTAAGAGGATTTAAAAACCACGTTTCTATGGTTGAAATGCTCGCGAACAATAAGGAGATCTTGAGCAGGTTACGCGAGCAGAACATTGAATCTGAAATAACGAATTAGGAACGGTTCAGGTATTTTTTTACGGTCCTGCGATCCACATTCATGATTTTGGACACAGTCTCATAATTGCCATTCAAATCGTATAAATACCTGGCATAGCCGCTCGCTAACTCGGACGCAGTCAAAGATCCATTTTTCATTTTTCTGGCAAATTCATCAACCTTGTCGATGGAATCATCAGGCTCTTTCCATGGTGTGTAATGCTGAGACATCAGGATCTGACGAATCGATTGTTCTAACTCTCTTACATTTCCGGGCCAATCATGCCCTTTCAGAGTGGAAAGAACCTCCATCACCATACCCTTGAGGCCCTGATCGGACATGCCTGTAATTTTCCGAATCAGATATTGAACCATTGCTTCCAGCTCGGAGGGTAATTCTGAAATGCGCTGTCTCAAAGTAGGCAGCTCAATACGGTCAGAGCATAATCGATAGTAAAAATCATGCCGGAATTCACCATCGTTCAAATGCTGATCAATGGATGGGTTGGCTGCAGCGATAACTCGCCCACGAAACCCCAGAATTTGGCGCCCCCCGACAGGTGAATACTCACGCTCTTGCAGCAGTCTCAGGAGTTTTATCTGAGCAGTGAGGGGCACGTCTCCAATTTCATCCAGAAAGACCGAGCCAAATGCCCTGCACCTTGCAAACAAACCATCATAATCAGACAGCGCTCCGGTAAATGCACCCTTTCGATGGCCAAAAAGCTCCGATTCCAACAGGGACTGGCTATACTGCGATAAATTGGCCGCCACAAAAGCATCTTGAAAATCAAATGCAAAGCACTTTTTAACGAAATCATAAGGCACAAAACCGGAATACCCCAGAGCAGAAGCGGCACTTCCCTTCCCTGACCCCGTTTCACCTACCAGCAAGACAGAAAATTCTTCCATTCGATCCCACATACAGGTCTCGTAGTTGCCTATGTCATGGGTAAACAGATTGTTCCAAAGCCGTCGCTTGAGAGCATGCATGCATGGACTGGAACCAATTAAGTTTCGCGATATGAAGTAATAAGCGCGTCTGATTTGATAGAAGACCCCTACATACCAGACGGACTCCTCTTCAGAAAACCCATTCCGGCAAAGAGTGCTTACGCATCCCCCCCCATGCCTGAACGGGATTGTCTTGCCAGGAGATTTCAGCTGACTTTCGATGTGCTCATCCATCAGGTAAAATATCTGATGATAGCAGCCAAACAGAATAAGCATGCGAATCTTCTCTGCGTCGATTGCCCTGAATGTCCGATAATCAAGAATGCCGGCATTCCCCAAACTGATGCGCGCTTTTTCCACAGCTTCAGACAGTGCATGAAAATCTGATTTATCCGAATCATCATACTGACGACCAATCAGTTTGGAGTATAGTTCCCTCCTTGCAGGATCGAAGGGGTTACAAAATGTTGCAGTGGCAACACGATCACAGATTTCCTTGAAGGCATGAGGTATTTTTTTAAGCGACATACATTATTTGTTAGCCAAACAGTCAAATAATGTCCACAAAACATCACTTAAACCCCTTCAATGACAATCCATCGAAGCCGCACAAGGCATCCTTCAAAAATTCATGTATGTACGACGCATCTTTTTGAATATATATAAGTAACAAATCACGTATCCTGAATTTATTCTGCAAAATACCATACTCAGGCTAATCTAAGTCGCCATACAATTTTGATTGGTACAAAGAATGTTAATCCGAGTGATGATTCAAGACATCATCATGATCAGAAAAGGCGTAATCAAAGAATTGAATCCAAAAGGAACAAAGAAAAAGCAAGGGGCAGCAATCTTTTGCTCGCATGCAACTTCAAAACCGCCCAAATTACCTGCCAACCCCATGAAAACAAATCGACAAATTCGTTTAGGCCGTGATTTTCATTTGTTGAATATCACTCAGTTTTTAGGTGCTTTTAACGATAACGTTTTCAAACTTTTCCTTATTTATGCCCTTATCGCCATGAAAGGTGAAGAGGCAATAACTTCTATTAACCATTTGGCAGGGGCTATATTTGTTCTACCCTTTTTGATTTTTGCCTCATCAGCCGGTTTTCTTGCGGGCAAGCTTCGAAAACAGGCAATTATAAAACACATTAAACTCGTTGAGCTTGGTATCATGTCGGCTGGAGGTCTGGCTTTCTATTTCCAGTCGGAGTGGGGGCTTTATAGCATACTGTTTTTGATGGCCACCCAATCTGCCTTCTTTGGGCCTGCAAAACTTGGCATCATACCAGAAATCCTCCCCGCTCATGCACTGTCCAAAGCAAACGGGTGGCAGCAAGCGTTCGTTTTTATGGCGATCGTCCTCGGCACTGGACTGGTGCCTATTTTCAGCAGGGTGACTGGAGAACAATTTCATTGGGCATCTCTTTTCTGCATCGCGATTGCATTCGTTGGGTGGTTACTGGCTTGTGGCATTAAATCAACAGAACCCAGTGGCACAAGTCAATCCTGGCATCTCAACCCGCTGTTCGGAGTGGCAAAGACTTTCTGGTCTATCAGAAAGGATCGCCCCTTACTGCTGGCCCTTTTGGGCGCCGCTTTCTTTTTGCTTATTGGCGGATTCTTGCAGATGAACCTGATTCCATACGGAATCGAATACACCAACCTCGAGAAAAACGAGGATGCCTCCTATTTATTCCTGTTCGTCGCGGTGGGCATTGGCATTGGCGCACTCACTGCAGGCAAAGCTTCAGGGCAGAACATTGAATTCGGTTTGGTCCCCTTGGGGGCACTTGGTCTTTTCCTAGGACTGACTCTTCTTGGACT
Source organism: Verrucomicrobia bacterium SCGC AAA164-E04 (assembly GCA_000383715.1). Classification (GTDB taxonomy): domain Bacteria; phylum Verrucomicrobiota; class Verrucomicrobiia; order Limisphaerales; family AAA164-E04; genus AAA164-E04. The sequence continues at coordinate 141,579 of KB911838.1, read as the reverse complement.
CAAGGTGGGAATCGGAAGTATTGCAGCCATAGGATCTATTTTGTTTATCCTGGGACTGAGCGCGGGTTTTTTTATCGTCCCATTGGTCGCATTTATTCAGTTGCACAGTCCACGTGAACAGCTCACGGAAATACTGGCACTCGATAGCTTTTTAAGCTTCTTTGGAGTGCTGATTGCCGCCTTTTTACTGATGGCACTTGATGCCTTGAACCTGAATCCAGCTGCCTGTTTTCTCGTCGCAGCGGGGCTTACTGGAATCTTAACTGTTCTCGCGCTTAAATCACTCCCAGACTTTCTTATCCGCTTTATAGGGTCAGTTCTACTCAAACTCGTCTACCACGTCCGGGTTGAGGGTCTGAATCATCTTCCTGCCAAGGGGCCCGCTCTTTTGGTATGTAATCACATTACCTATGTGGATGCGCCGCTTTTGATGAGTCTCTATCAACGGAGAATCCGCTTCCTTATTTATCGTGATTATTATGAAAATAAATGGCTCAAGTCTTTCCTGAAGTTGATGGGAGCCATTCCAATTTCGGAAAATGACCCTCCTCGTCAAATCATGAAATCCATTCAAACAGCTCGTAAAGCGCTTGATGATGGGTATCTGGTGGGGATTTTTGCAGAAGGCAAACTTACAAGGTCGGGATTGATGAGCGCTTTTAAACCCGGCTATCAAAAAATCACAAAAGGCACGAACGCCCCCATCATACCCGTATACCTTGGAGGCGCTTGGGGAAGTCTTTTCAGTCACGCAGGAAAAGGGCGTTATCGAAATCATCGCTTGCGAGTCCCCTACCCCATGCATGTAAACATCGGTAATCCAATGCCTTCAAATTCCCAGACACATGAAGTCAGACTGGCGGTGCAGGAACTGGGAAGTGCCTATCATGAAAAAGCTGAATCTCAAAAAGGATCGCTGGCAACCGCAATGATCCGGTCCGCAAGACAGTTCTGGAGACAGCCATTTGTATCCGACACAACGGACAAGAGGCTTACACACGGCAAATCTCTCATTTCAAGTTTACTTTTGCGTGATCGACTCAAAGAGGAGCTAAATGCCGAAGATGAGGCTGTGGGCATACTTTTACCTTCCTGCGTCGGAGGAGCTCTTGTTAATTTCGCATTGGCTCTGGATGCCCGCATTGCAGTCAATTTAAATTTTACGGCATCATCTCAGGCTTTTGATTCAGCGATTAGGCAAAGCGACATCAAGGTCACGATTACCTCCAGGGCGTTCCTTGAGAAAATTGAGATCCAGGAACTCACCGATCGCGTGATCTTTATCGAAGACTTGGGTAAGGACTTCTCCGCACTGGATAAAATCAAAACTGCTCTCAAAGCACGCTTGTATCCAATGCCTTGGATTCTCCCAACAAAATGCTTTGATCGAACACGGACGGCATCCATTCTTTTTTCATCAGGTTCTACCGCAGAACCGAAAGGGATTAAGCTCACCCATCACAATTTAATGTCGAATGTGGAGGCAGCAATGGAAGTCATTCCCCTGAGCACTCATGATGGGGTGGCTGCTGCACTGCCCTTTTTCCATTCCTTTGGCCTGACCGGTACTATATGGTTACCCGCTCTTGCAGGCATCAGGGTGCATTACCACACCAACCCCCTGGAGGGAGCCAAGATAGCTCAAATGGTGCGTGAGGAGAAAAGCACCGTCTTGTTTGCTACACCTACCTTTTTGATGGGCTACATCAGGAAAGCAAAACCGGAAGACTTCAAAAGCCTAAAACTCATCATTACTGGCGCCGAAAAATTAAAAATCAAACTCGCAGATATGTTTGAAAAAAAATTCGGTGTGCGTCCTTTAGAGGGTTACGGCACAACGGAACTTTCGCCTATCGTTTCACTCAACCTGCCGCAACCACCCCAAAAAGGGGAGTTTGCTCCAACGCACAAAACCGGTACGGTCGGCCATCCTATCCCCGGTGTGAGCGCAAAAATCGTTGACCCTGAAACTCGCAAAACGCTGTCACACGATCAAGAGGGCATGCTACTGATCAAGGGTCCCAACGTAATGCAGGGCTACCTCGGACCACAGGAGAAAACCGACAAGGTACTGCAGAACGGATGGTATGAAACGGGGGATATCGCAAAACTGGATGAGGATGGTTTCATCACCATTACAGGCCGTCTATCCAGATTCAGCAAAATTGGAGGAGAAATGGTGCCTCACGAGGCTATAGAGCAGGTACTCTTGGAGGGCTGTGCCGAATATAGCGAACCGGTTATCGCGGTGACGTCAATCCCTTGTGAACGCAAAGGAGAGAAACTAATTGTCTTGTATGCTGAGGCACTTGGAGATGAAGCATCATTGATTGAAAGCCTCAAACAGTCAGATATACCAAATCTTTGGAAACCTCATCATCAGTCATTTTTCAAAATCCCCAAACTACCCGTTCTGGGAACAGGAAAATTGGACCTCAAAGGGATCCGCAGCACAGCTGTAGAAATGGCGAACGGGACTTGAAATTATAAAAATGGGTCCAGCATCCGGAGATGCTGGACCCTTTCGGCGGTGTTTTGCCTCCCGTGCAAGGAAAGTTTTATGAGCAACCCAAGCTTTCGCCACAATTGAGACACTTGTAACAAGCGCCATTGCGCACTGTTACATGACCACAATTCGGGCATGCTGGGGCATCACTTTGATTGACAAAGGATTGGCCTTCTATCGAGGTCGCACCTCTATCCGCACGCACTGAGGAGGTTCCATTTTCACCTCCAGCATTGATTTCCAATGAGAGTGCTGTACGGCTTGCCTCTTCACTCAATGGCAGTTCAGCGATCGGGCGGTTGATCGATTGCTTCTCCGCTTGCTCCAGCCCGGGCATTTTCAGCTCAGGCTGCGGATCGGCAGTCTCAGCTGTTTGAGACTTTCCCGGCGCAAAGGTCTGCGACATCCAGCGAAATACATAATCTGGAATGGAGGAGCAGTTGCGTATATTGGGATTCTTAGTGAAGCCAGAGGGTTCAAAGCGCTGATGTGAAAACTTCCTGACCAAAGCCTCCAAGGGCACACCATACTGCAAGGCCATGCTTGTCAAGGTAGCAACACTATCCATAAGCCCCCCAATCGTGGAGCCTTCTTTGGCCATAGTAATGAACAATTCACCAGGGCTATCATCTTCAAACAATCCCACAGTTAGGTAACCTTCGTGTCCGGCGATATCAAACTTATGAGTCACCGCCTTGCGGGTTTCTGGCAATCGACGGCGCAATGGCTGTGTTGCTTGTTTTCCAAGTCGTTCAATTTCTTTTTCAAGGGATGTGATCTTGTCTTCAACCGATTCGTTTTCTGACTCCGTGGAGGATTGATTTGTGTTAAGAGGTTGTGAGCGTTTTGATCCGTCACGATAAACAGCCACACATTTCAACCCCATTTTCCAAGCCTGCACATAAGCATCTTTGATATTTTCAACCGAGCACTCATGAGGCAAGTTTACGGTTTTCGAAATGGCTCCACTGATGAAAGGTTGAGCAGCCCCCATCATTTTCAAGTGAGCCATGTAATGAATACTTCGCAAGCCTTGGTGCGGCTTGAAAGCGCAATCAAAAACACTCAGATGCTCTGGGTGAAGCCCACTTTCAATGACTTTCCCGTTTTCCGTCACATTCTCGATAGTGTCATGTTTTTCAATATGACTGATGATGCGATCCATTTCCTTCTGGGTGTAATTAAGTCGCTTCAATGCTTGCGGCACCGTTCGATTGACAATTTTGAGCATACCGCCACCCGCAAGCAGTTTGTATTTCACGAGCGCGATATCAGGCTCAATACCAGTAGTGTCACAGTCCATCAGGAAAGCAATCGTTCCCGTTGGAGCCAAAACAGTGACCTGCGCGTTACGGTAACCATGCTCCACGCCATGTCGTTCAGCATGTTCCCAACAATGACGAGCTTCCTGTTTCAGGTAATCAAATTCCTGACTGGGCTGAATAGTTTCTGCTTCCTTTTTGTGGAGACGAATCACTTCGAGCATCGACTCGACATTATCTTTCTTCAAGGGCTTGCTCACGCCAGCACAACGGGCGTCTTTATAACCGGGAAAAGGGCCCATAATACGTGATATCTCAGCCGATTGTTCATAGGCATGCCCCGTCATGATCGAAGTGATGGCCCCAGCCAGTGATCTTCCTGCATCCGAGTCATAAGGTAATCCGTAGCTCATGATCAGTGATCCCAAGTTTGCATAACCAAGTCCCAAAGTGCGGAAAATATGTGAGTTTTCCGCAATATCTGGAGTTGGGTATGAGGAGTTGTCCACCACAATTTCTTGAGCGGTGATAAACAAACGCACGGCAGCCTTGAAGCGGTCCACGTCAAAGCGCCCATCTTCGCGCTTGAACTTCATGAGGTTCAATGACGCAAGATTGCACGCAGTGTTGTTGAGAAAAACATACTCAGAGCAAGGGTTGGTTGAATGAATCGGCTCGCTACCCTTGCATGTGTGCCAGTTTTGAATGGCTCCATCATATTGCAAACCGGGATCACCACAAATGTGCGTTCCTTCCGCAATGCGATTCAGCAGATGATTGGCACTTTTCTTTTCAAGCGGTTTACCGGTAGTTACGGATCGGGTCCACCATTCCTTGTCATTCAAGGCAGCATCCAGAAATTCGTCACTGACACGGACTGACAAGTTTTCATTTTGATACATGACGCTACCATACGCATCCCCATTGTAAGAGCCATCGTAACCCTGCTCAATCAGTGCCCATGCTTTTTTCTCCTCAAGCTGCTTGGCTTCAATAAAGTCTTCAATATCACCATGCCAATCTTTCAAAGTATTCATCTTGGCTGCGCGTCGAGTTTTACCTCCAGACTTCACGACGTTGGCAACTTGATCATACACTTTGAGGAAGGACATTGGCCCACTTGGACGTCCACCACCGCTTAGTTTCTCCCTACTGGAACGAATTGGAGAAAGATCTGATCCTGTGCCTGAACCATATTTAAACAACATCGCTTCGCTGTAAGCCAACCGCATGATGTCTTCCATGTTATCATCAACCGACTGAATAAAGCAGGCACTGCATTGCGGATATTCATACTGAGTAGGTGCTCGTTCACTGTGCTGCGTGGAAGGATCGAAATACCAGTTTCCCTTCGCAGAATCACGACCAACTCCGTATTCGTGGTAAAGCCCGACATTGAACCATACGGGGGAGTTGAAAGCACCATATTGATTCAAGCAAAGCCATGAGAGTTCGTTGTAAAAAATTTCGCCGTCTGTTTTGTTGAAATAACCATCTTTGGTCCCCCAGTCGGCAATTGTGCGACAAACACGATGAATCAACTGTCGGACGGAGTATTCGCGTTCGTTTGTATCTTGTTCACCGTAAAAATATTTGGAAACGACCACATTGGTTGCCAGCATGGACCATGTCTTGGGCACTTCCACATCTTCCTGCCGAAAGATCACTTTGCCTTTCCCATCTGTGATCTCTGCAACTCGCTTGTCCCACTCTACTTGATCATATGGGCTCTCCTGAGAGGAACTGAAAATTCGTTTCACTTTCAGGGCGTTTTTCTTTTTGTTGGAACGTTTGGTTTTGGGAGCCTTAGTGGCTCGCATTCTGTCGCTCGAGCTGGCGGTGTCTGGTTGGTTTAATGTTTCATCCTGGGCGTTGATCATTGCTTGCTCTTTCTACTCTGAGATATGTTAAAAGTGTTTTACTCATTAAGGACATATAGGATACCCTACACGGATACCGTTGGGATTTTTTGGAACGACATTACGCAGCCCTACTGCGCTTACAAAATACGACTAAAATTTCCCTCTCCGAGCCTTTGAACACTAGCTGTTGGATACGGTTGAGAACGATACCACAACATTTAGTGCTTTCAACTCAAAAGGGCACAAAAGTTTGGAAGGCTCCATAAACTACCTTCCACCCAAAAATACTGGTCCTAGCTTATTCTTTGAGAATCGCTTTTGCAGATCGATTGGACTCTAAATCAAGGCCATCATCACTCACACGGGAGGACTGCAGAGTTGCTTTTGAATTCGCTAGGCGCCCGGAACTTTCCGGTCCTGCCATTTTATTTTCTTCCCTGTTAAATTTTACACTCACGATTCGACTTACACCGCGCTCCTGCATAGTGACTCCATAAAGGATATCGGCTATGGAAATAGTCCTCTTGTTGTGCGTGATAATGATAAATTGTGAATGATCAAGGAATCGTTCAAGGATCATGATGAATCGATTGATGTTGGATTCATCGAGCGGTGCATCGAGTTCGTCCAATACGCAAAAGGGACTTGGGCGTACCTGATAAATAGCGAACAACAAAGACACCGCGGTCATGGTCTGTTCACCACCGGAGAGCAAGGAAATACTTTGCAGCTTTTTTCCGGGAGGACGCGCAACGATATCGATACCACTCTCCAAGACATCTTCGTCATCGTGCAGTTTCAAATCAGCCATACCTCCATCGAATATTTCAGTAAACATCGATTGAAAATTTTCACGAATCTGATTGAAAGTCTGGATGAACATCTCTCGCGTTTGGGTGTTAATGCGGTTAATCACCGTCATCAGTTCATCCTTTGCTTTGATCAAATCATCATACTGCTGAGTCAAGAATTGGTAACGCTCCTCGGTCTCTTCATATTCCTCGATAGCCACCAGATTTACTGGTCCCATGCTATCCATTTTCTTCTGAAGAGCCTGAACCCGCTCGCGCACTGAGCCCCAATCGGTATTCTCATCAAAGATCTCAATGTCAGGTCGAGGCTCGGCCTCAGTGGACGCCTCTCCTTCCGGAAGTGGATTCAATGGGACATTTTCTGATTCAACCTGATCGAGAGCAATCTGATAACGCTCCTCAATGCGATTGCATAAATTCTCTAATTTGGAAAGTTTCTTGGCCAGCTCAACCTCGAGCACACCCTTACGATTCTGGACTTCATTCAGTCGTTGACGATGTTCGGTCAAAATCCCATCACGCTGCTGAATGGCTCCATCCTGTTCACGCTTTTGCGCAACCAAACCAGCAGTTTGTTCACTGACGATATTGCGTTCGTGGCTGAAGCGTTCTACAGAGGATTCGGACTCGGCAATTTCAGATTCACACTGTTCCCGTTTTTGCAGCACCGAGGCAGTTTCAGCCCGCCGTTGTTCGAGGGCTTGAGACAATTCACGATTACGCTGCTCCAATGGGCTCTTTTGCCTTTTCTGAGCCGCCACGGATTGTTCTTCCGAGGCCAACATGACTTTAGATTCTGTTGATGCCGCTTGTGCCCGGTCGCGTTCTTGACGAAAATGATCCAGCTCCTGATTGAGTTCATTGAGCTTTTCCTGAGCCGTTTTCTCTTGTTCAACAATCTGATTTAATTGAACTTTAAGATGCTCTCGTTTTTCAGTTAATTCCTTATCCTGATCAGAGAGACTTTGAATTTCATAAACAACAGTATCGATCTTCTGCTCAAGCACCTGACTGGAAGTCTTCAAAGCGCGATACTCACCTTCACTGGTGGCAATGGCAACCTCGCGGGCTTTCAACTCGGATTGAGCTTCCTGGAGGCCGGCTTGTATGGAGGAAATTTCTGATGCGATCTGACCTTTCTTCCGGCTGGCTTCGGACACTTCAACCTGAACGAGAGCTACCAGCTCTTCCAGCTCAACAATTTTATTTTTCCGCGCCAAGATGGAAGTGGTCAGGTTCTTGCCATCTGATAGCGCCCCACCACCTGTGAACACGCCACAAGGGCTCAGGGTCTCCCCCTGACTTGTCACAAAACTGACACACCGCCCAGACTCTCGCCAAAAAGATGCTGCCGACTCAAGATCATCAACAATGTAAACTGAACCTAAAAGACAATCGAGCAGGGGCTGAACAATTGGGTCACACTCGACCACGGTCAATGCTGCCAGCCCGTATGGACTGTATGCAGGGTCATGCGTTGTGGGGCTATGGCTAAAGGAACATGCAGAGACTTTCTGCATCATACTCACCGATGCCACGCTCGCACTGCCTGCTTTCTTGTCGCGCAACAACCCAAGAATCTCTCGAGCTGCCTCTGGTGATTCGGTTAAAACGACCTGTAGGAAATCTCCCAGAACCGATTCAATGGCCGGAACGAATTTCGACTCCACTCTCAAATGATCGGCCAGAGATCCCATCAGCGTGTCAGCTTCCTTCATGGCAGCCACCGCGCCTTCACTGAAGCCCTCATGGGAGGATTCCAGATCCTTCAGGACCCTCAGCTGACTTCGTTTCTCCGCCTGAGACTGAAGCACGGTGTCAAGCTTCTCTGCAGCAACTTGAATTTCTTCCTGTAAGACTTTCAAGCGAGCCTGACGTTGCTCAACTGTCTCACGTTGATCATGCGCCGCCTTTTTGTCGGCTTCAACCGTGTCTGAAAATTGATCCAGTTTTGCTCGCTGGCTGGTGCGTTCTTCTTCAAGCTGAATTTTTTCAGAGGATAATTTATCAAGTCGTTTGGCATGACTTTGACTCTGAAAATCAAGGGCACTGATTTCATTCCTGACCTTACCAACCGCTTGAGTTGCAGCGAAAGATTCGCTTTGGACCTGTCGAAATGCTTCCTGCCTTGATTGAATGGAAGACTCAACCTGGCGCACAATTTCCAAATGTTCTTCAACTGCATCTCGCTTTTGCTGAAGGCCTTGATCGGCAGATGCCAGAGAATGAACCAGCGCTTCAAGCTCTGCTTCCACCTCGAGCTTGCGACCCTCCGATTGACTTATTTCACTGAGGGCTCGCTCATTTTGATGCTCCAACTCGACCAACCGCTCACGATTGAATTGAATGCGTCCTTCGTGGCGATCTGCCTGATTCTTCAACTCCATTCCCTTTTGCTGGGAAGCGCTGATCTCAGCATCCAGCTCAGCAAGCCGTGATCGCAACTGCCGAATCTCTTCCTCATTCTTCAGAACAAACTGAGAAGACTCTTCATATTGCTGCTGGAGTCCCTCACAGGCGGAATGGCGATCTTGAATTTCATTTTGAAGAATATCGTATTCATGACGAGCCAACTGAGTTTCTAGAAGTTGCAGCTCAGTTTGCACCTGCTTGTAACGTTTGGCTTTGCCTGCCTGCCTTTGCAGGGATCCGATCTGACGTTTTACCTCACCAACCAAATCTGCCACGCGCAGCAGATTCTGATCTGTGTGGTCCAGCTTTCGGAGAGCCTCGCGCTTTTGAGCCTTGAACTTGGTGATTCCTGCAGCCTCTTCAAACACAATGCGGCGATCTTCAGGTTTACTGCTGAGCAACTGCGTAATGTTACCCTGAGCCATGATGCTGTAGCTTGCGCGCCCCACACCCGTACCCATGAAAAGCTGTTGAATATCTCTCAGGCGGCACTGTGTTTTGTTGATGTAATATTCGCTGCCACCATCTCGTAGAACTCGGCGAGTCACCGTGATTTCACTGAAAGAAAGATCAACACCCGCAGCCTTTAATTGCTCCTCATCCACATCCGACAAAGTCAAGGAAACTTCGGCCATGCCATAAGCTTTGCGCTTGTCAGTGCCATTAAAAATCACATCGGCCATCTCACCGCCACGCAGCGCCTTGGCCGATTGCTCACCAAGTACCCAGCGGATCGCATCCGCTACGTTGGATTTGCCGCAACCATTGGGCCCAACAATAGCGGTGATACCAGGTTCAAAGTTCAGGGAGGTCTTATCCGCAAACGATTTGAACCCCAATACGGTGAGGTTCTTAAGATGCATGCGGCTAACAATGTGGATTATCCCTAAAGTTGTAAAGCCGAAAACCACCATATATTGTGCACTTGTTCATCCGCACCCCAACAGACGGTAGAAAGCACCTGTTTGAAATAACGTTAAAGTAGAGGATTTTATAAGGGTCAGTGAAGAAAGTATCAGCGTGACTGATTCAACAATGTTTAAAGGAGAGTTTCACTGATAGGCCCTGCGGAGGAAAATTTCTCAGCGAACGACATAAGACATCGGTGAGGATTTAAAGGCTAATTCTTTTCGGCAGGTAGAAAAACGTTCTGGGTTTGGCCGTTTTCCATGCCTAGCAAGCTGTCGAAAATCCGGGTGCTTTTCTTCAGAACTGGCGGATTTAAGTTCCTCCTTGGAGCGTAAAAGGCCGACTTAAACAGGAGTCTTGAGAACGATCACCATTATCGAAGCTGATCTGAACTGCATTTGCTGCTTCGCCCAGCAAAGTTCGCCCTGTCCATCCCCCCCCCAAATAAGACATCTGTAACTCTTCTTCAGCGCTTGGAGATGACAGAACATCCTTGCTCCCTGAGTGATGGGTTTTTATTTTCCCGGCACATCAAAAAAACTCGTTGCCTTTCTTGCTTAAAAACAATGAAATCTCACTATGTTTTCACATGTTGTCATTTTTTGGACAGACCCAGAGCAACCAAATGCTGCGAAGGAACTGATGGATGGGGCCCACAAATATCTGAAAGATATTCCGGGTGCAGACCATTTTCACGTGGGCTATATGGCCACAAGCGAGCGACCAGTGGTTGATCAAAGCTATCAAGTCGCGCTCAATATCGTATTCAAAGACAAAGCGACTCAGGACGCGTATCAAATACATCCTGATCATGTGAAATTTGTGGAAGAGGTCTTCAAGAAGGTCGTCACCAAAGTGGTGGTTTACGACTTTGGCGGATAGTTCGTTTACTTGAATTAATCCACGAACAAAAAAGCGTTCATGTTGAGCATCCAGCGACATGTGTTCGCAAGACCATGCTTTTTGGCATAATCAACCCATCGTTTTAATTCCACCGTATCAGGCTTTTTACCCGTCGCTGCTTCAATGGCAGTTTGGATTTGATCCGGTAAATCCAAACTGCTTTTTTCTAGTTTCCTTCCCCACTCTTTGGCCATCGCCACCATGAAGGGGTTGTTCAGAAGCGCAAGAGATTGAGAAGGAGTCAGTGTTTCATTGCGCCTTCCTACCATCAAGGATGGATCCGCACAATCCAGTGTCGTCATGAATGGCTGCTGCTGAGACCGAACAATAAACCGGTAAATGGATCTTCGGTGAGACGCAGGGTCCATTGGATCGTGCAATCGATATTCGTAGTGGGGTGAATGCTCGGGCTTTTCAATCACAAAATCCATGAATGCAGGACCGCCCATTTTTCTGTCCAAAACTCCGGCCAATGAGAGCACCGAATCCCTCACTGCTTCCGCTTCAAGCCGGCGCCGGTTCATGCGCCACAAGTAGCGATTTCCCGAATCAATGGATGCTTTTTCAAGGTTCGCATTGGAAGTTTGACGATACGTGGCACTCGTCAGGATCATGCGATGCAGTTGCTTGAATGATTGGCCTCCGTCACGAAAAGTAACCGCGAGCCAATCCAGCAATTCAGGATGTGTCGGCTCGCTGCCCATGAGTCCGAAATCATTGGGACTATCGCAGATACCAGCTCCAAAATGGTATTGCCAGATTCGGTTCACAATAGAGCGCCAGGTCAGAGGGTGCTTTTTTTGCAGAATCCAGCGAGCCAACGCCACACGCCGTTCACCTTCATCATGGTCCATTGGCAATTCAAAGCGAGTTTCCTGCCCATAGATCACGGGGACAACGCCGGGATTCACTGTTTTACCGGGCTTATCAACGTCTCCTCGAGAGAGTACATGTATCGTTCTTGGCTTGCCTCCCATGTGCCCAGTCCCACGAAAGGCACCACTGCCTTGATGGACCGTACCGGCATACACTTTGGACGGTGGAGGCAATTGATCTAAGCTGGATTGCAACATCTCCTTTTCTCCCAGAAGGATCTGTTTGCGCTGCGCCCATTCAGGTTGGGTCGCTTTCTTGAGTAATGCATTCTTTTCAGCCACTAACTGAGCGAGGGTCCTAGCACCCGCCGTCACCTTTTCATCACTCACGAATTTACCATCCACCAAATTCGCCTTTGCCCATCGAGGTGAAGCCTCAATGCTGTCTTTTGAGGAAACAGCCTTACCCAATGCGACATTATTACCTCCCGAGTTCTTGATCTCCAATTCTGCCAGTGAAAAGATATAGTCCTTGGATCTGATCGCCAGGCGCGTGGCACTCACACGGACAAAGCGAGACATGACAGGAGGATTGATTTCAAACGAAAGCGGAACCCGCTTTGGATTCGGAACATCCTCTGGAGTTATATCCACTAGCAACGTGGGAGCATTGATAAACGCAGGATCACTTGAGGCTTCGATTTTGAAACGCAAAGGGAATCCAAAGCCCGCACCAATACCATTGAAATCATCGTCACTCGCTCTCAGAACCAACTCCCGTATGTCTGTTGGAGCCCCCAGGTCGACTTGAACCCATTTGGTCTCACCTTGTGATTGAGCAATCGCACTGTGATAACCGTAAGCATCCGGTTTGCTCTTTTTTGATCCCTCAAGTTCTTTGATGGATGACTCCAATTCAGGTAATGAGGAGCCTGCCGCTTCTCGGACACGTGCGGTGAGCTCATCCAGTTCTTCCTGAATTTTATCCATGGAGGACATCCATTGTCGACGCTTCCTGCTGACACTCGCATCGGCATCAAAGGTTCGATCTGCACGATCCAAAGCAGAGAAAACCGACTGCAAACTGTAATAATCCTCCATGCGAACTGGATCGAATTTATGGTGATGACACCTCGCACATTGAACCGTGGTGCTCGCGAAGGTATTCATGGTGACTGCGACCATGTCGTCACGGTCGAGATGACGAGCGACTTTGCCATCCAGTTTGTCTTCCGAAACTTCGGCATGCCCGATGAAATCCCAAGGCCCGGCAGCAATGAAGCCGGTGGCCGTTATGCCATCCATGCTGTCAGGATATAAGACATCTCCGGCGAGTTGCTCTTCGACGAATCTGGAATATGGCTTATCCGCATTGAAAGAACGAATCACGTAATCTCGATAGGGCCAGGCATTCGGGCGGAGCTTATCTTTATCATAGCCATGGGTATCGGCGTAATGCACAACATCCAGCCAGTGCCGCGCCCAGCGCTCACCATATGCCTCAGACGCCAGCAACCGATCGACCAGCAATTCATAGGCATGAGGGTTTTTCGAACGAACGAATGACTGAATTGCTTTTGCCGATGGAGGCAGGCCGATAAGGTCGAAATAAATACGCCTTATCAATGTCACGCGATCAGCCTCGGGTGAGGGACTCAGTCCATGATCGAACATTTTTTGATAAACGAAAGCATCCAGCGGATGACGCACCCATCTTGCTCCACCATCATTCAATTCTGGCAACCCAGGTTGCTCAAGAGGTTTTAATGACCAGTGCTCATAGGCTTCTTTTGGATAGGGAGCTTTGGCCTGCTGAACCAGTTCGACAGCCCCCGAGTTCACCCAGGATTTGATCTTTTGAACCTCTTCGGGTGTCAATGGGGATCGCTTCTCTGGAGGCATCCGTTCTTCAGGATCACGGTGAAGGATTTTTTGAAGCAAAAGCCCTTTATCGGAATGCCCAGGAACGACGGCAACCCCGGAGGAACCACCCAACGCCAACTGATCCAAACCGTCGAGTCGCAAACCTCCTTTTTGAGATTCAGGTCCATGGCACTCCACACAAATGCGATCAAACACCGGTTGAATATCGTGCTCATAATCTACCAGGGGATCGGCACATATTTTGAGTGATCCATGAAACAAGATCGTAAGCAAGACGATTGAAGCATGATGCCTTGATCGCATGGATGCAGTGATGCCAAGCCTGAGGTTCATGTTTTTATTTTGATAAAAACAGGCCGATTCGTCAATCAAAGCCACTTATTTAAAAAAAATGAGATAGAATACCACAAAAAAGCCGTTTCCCCATCAACTGGGAAAACGGCAAAAGGTATCGAATCAAATTCAAGGTAAACTTACCACACACGCTTGAAGACGAGGGTCATCCCTCCAATATCAATGTAGGCACGGTGGTTTTTACGGACCACGACAGAACCACCACCAGAACTGCTCTGGGTCTGGTAACGTCCGCGGGTCTTTCGATCCCAACGTCCTTGTTGACCAGAAAACTTGAGTTGAGGACGACGCGGTTTAGGAGCCTGCGCTTGAGGGCGCCTCTGACCCTGCGCGCCTTGACCAGGAGGTAACCCGTAGCGTGCAGCCATCTCAGCGTCCATTCCCTGTTGAGGAGCAAAACCCGCATAAGGGTCCTCGTAAGCGTCAGATTCCTTCTCCTCGGGTTTTTCATCTTCCTCTTCTTTACCATTGGATACCGTATAGGTTTGGTCAGGGTAAACCACCATAGAAGTACCCAGCAGCAAGTTCGTGACAACCTCCTTCATTTCTCTGATTTGCCGGGCTTTGACCCCGATGGTATTTTTCTTGAAGTAATTGATCGTCGCATTGCCATCCAATTCCCAGCGACCAAGGAACAACTCGTCGGCGTATCGCGGGGATTCCCCGGTTTCCAGATAAGCCCGCAAATCATCCAGATCGGTGGCCAACAAACGATCCGTCAGTGCTTGATCGCTCATCAACTTCACGGAGATTGGGTGTTTGATGATTTCATCCAGACTGGCCTGTTGAATCAATAAGTTGTGGTATTCATCGTTACTTCCCATTTCCTCGATAGTGGACTCCTCTCCCAGATTCAGGAAAGGTGGATAGTTGCGATAACGCACTTCCAGCAGAGGCGTTTTGTGAGACATACCGAGGATGTCGGCTACCTTGAAATATTTTTCAGGCACGGGGCTTATACTGCGCGCAATCTTGCCTAATCCTGAGCTCTCCAATCCGGAGGCAAGGGAATTGAGGTATCCGACAGGACCTTGATCGTTTTCAGTGGCAACCTGAGTCGTCAAGTAACCTCCCACGTAAATCAACATGCCGACCAGAACGGTGTAAATACCACCCACCAACAAACCAAGGGCTGCACCAGAACGCTTGTTCATCCGTTCCCAAGTCAGGCGAGTGACTTCATCAGCGCTGAATTTGTAGTATTGTCCTATTTTGTAATGAACTATGAAGCCGACCACTACAAATACCAATCCCACAACAAGGAATGCGGTGATGGGAGGTAGCAAAGACAACCATAAAAGGTTGGTCATTCCAGAGGCTGTGTAGATGGGAGTCATCATGGGAGCCATGGGTTTGGCCAACATAAGCCCGACAAACAGGCCCGCCAATGAAACCGACATGCGAATGGCACCTTTAAGGTAACCAATGCCAGCAAAAATCGCCAAGAGTAGAATTGCAACTAACCAGATCATAATTTGTAATTTTGATTGTCAACCCACGAAAGGAACTCAACTCCTTTAGACAGGTCGAATCTGAGTATCAGACAACTTAAGTCGAAGGCCATGAATAACAAAAGCAAAAACAAGAGGCGCTGACCTCTATCTGAAAATCTTTGAATTCAAGCCTTGCACACTGATGCAAAGGGAGCAGGTTACAGGCCATATCAAACAAAAACAATCATAATTCCTTCAACATCTCAGTTGAAAAAGAAAGGAGTCAAGAGCACTTTTTACTGATCCTGTTCACCTAGATAACGCTCGGCATCGATCGCTGCCATGCAGCCCATACCCGCTGCAGTGATGGCTTGGCGGTATACTTGGTCAGCGCAGTCTCCTGCTACAAAAACTCCTTTGGAAGATGTCTTACTACCGCCCCGCGGCAGCACGTAGCCCGCTTCGTCCATGTCGATGTGACCCGTGAAGATTTGAGTATTGGGCACATGCCCGATGGCAACAAAAACACCCGCACAATCAAGCCTGCTTTCCTCACCTGTCTTGGTATTTTTCAGCTGAACACCTGTAACTTCATCATGTTCCACACCATGTATTTCTGTCACTACAGTATCCCATACCATTTCTATCTTATCATGGTTGACAGCACGCTCGGCCATGATTTTGCTTGCTCTCAATTCATCGCGTCGGTGGATGAGGTATACTTTCGATCCGAATCGAGTCAGGTAAGTGGCTTCTTCGCAGGCAGAATCACCGCCGCCAACGACAACCAGTGGCTTATCCCTGAACATAGGTAATGCTCCATCACAGGTCGCGCAGTAGGTCACTCCTTTGTTTTCGAGTTTTTTTTCATTCTCGAGCCCGAGGTGACGGTGCCCTGCACCAGTGGCAATAATCAGGGTCTGGGTTTCGATTTCCTTACCGTCGACGATTAGTTTGGGATGATCTCCGGAGAGATCGGCTGATTCTACGGTCCCGAACTGAACGCGTGCGCCAAATCGTTCGGCCTGTTTCTGCATATGTTGCATTAATTGAAACCCATCTACCCCCTCGGGAAATCCGGGAAAATTCTCCACAGTGCTTGTGGTTGTCAATAAACCACCTGGCATGGTTCCGGTAAGAACCAAGGGATTCAAATTCGCACGCGCGCTGTAAATAGCAGCTGTCAAACCTGCACAGCCTGTTCCAATAATAACTACTTTTTCCATAATTTAGATTGGGAACTTAGCGACTATGATCAGGGTTTGCAACGAGAAGTCTTTTTGGAAAACCATCGAATGTTTCAATCTTGCTTGCCCTTCTGGATCAAGATGAGGATGATGACATCAGTTCACCGCAGACAATATATATCCGAGAAGGCGTTTTATGAAAAAACCAATTACACGCAGAAAATTTGTCAGCACAACAGCTGCCACGGCATTTGCATTCAACTTTTTCCCCAGCCGTGTTTTCGGCGCTAACGACCGCATCCTTCTGGGCGGCATCGGCGTTGGAGGAAAAGGGCGCGGAGAGATCAATGACAACTCCAAAGCCGGAGCTGAAATCGTAGCTTTGTGTGACGTCGATGACAATCGAGCAGCTGAAACCTTCAAAAAGTTCCCAAAGGCGAAGCGTTACAAGGATTTTCGTGTGATGCTGGAAAAGCAGAAGGACATTGATGCAGTCACAGTCAGCACACCTGACCACACACATGCAGTCGCTGCGGTGATGGCCATGAAAATGGGGAAACATTGCTACTGTCAAAAACCATTGACGCATTCCGTCTATGAAGCACGTGTCATGACCGAAGTTGCACGTGAAAAAGGTGTGGTCACTCAAATGGGGAACCAGGCTCACTCAGGCGAACCCATACGCAGAGCTGTGGAATTGATTCAGGCTGGTATCATTGGCGATGTCACCGAAGCACATATGTGGACCAATCGGCCGGTCTGGCCGCAAGGCGTCAACCGACCCGCTGGCGATCATAAAGCGCCAGACACATTGGATTGGGATCTCTTTCTCGGGCCTGCTCCATGGCGACCTTACCACCCCGATTACGCACCCTTCAAATGGCGTGGTTATTGGGACTTTGGAACTGGAGCCTTGGGCGACATGGCTTGTCACATCATGGACATGGCCTATTGGTCGCTCGAACTCGGTGCACCCGATTGGGTTCAGGCTGAGCAGCAGGGCATGACTCAGGAATCAGCCCCCACATCGTCCATCGTGACTTATCAGTTCCCCAAACGTGGGAAAAAACCGCCGGTTAAATTCGTCTGGTATGATGGAAAGAATAAAGGCAAGCAAAACTACCCGCCAGCCGAAGTGATCGATGGTGAGGATATTTCAAAATATGGCACTGTGTTGGTAGGGAAAAAAGGCACCATGTTCTTCAACCGCTCGAGAACCAATTGGCTGATCAAGGCCAACGGTGTCATGGCCAACACCACGGAGATACCCAAGACAATTCCGCGCGTCAAAAACGAAGATCAGGAATGGCTCGATGGCATTCGCAATGGTGATCCGGATCAACCCTTATCCAACTTCAATCGATCTGGTCCATTCAGCGAAGTCGTACTGCTGGGCAATGTAGCCATCCGTTCCGGCAAGAAAATTGAATGGGACAGCAAAAACCTGCGAGTCACCAACGCCCCCGAGGCAAATCAATACATTCGGCGTGAATACCGAAAGGGGTGGAGTTTGTAATTGGGGTAATTCACAATCACGCTCAACACTTCAAGCATCCAACAATGCATGAAAAAGACGGTTGACCGGGCTTAAGCCTGGCCAACCGTCTTTAAGGAGTCATGATCCGGACGCGCAGAAAACCGCGAAGCGAGACGGGCTCGAGTCAAAACCCCTAACTCAAGGCCAGGGAGTAGAGAGAACGGTAATCGGCCTGAGTCATATCAACGGGATTAAAGTTACCGGTCCATTGCTGGGAGGCACCTTCAGCCAGTTTATCAAGATCCTTCTCACCGACTCCATGAGAACTGAGCGTCGATGGAATTTCTGTGACTTCAAGGATATGCTCGATGGCCGTGACGAGTTTGTTCACCGAATGAGGGACCGAATCATGAGAAGACGCCACACGCGTTTCGCGAGCGAGTTGAGCATAGGAGTTTGCGGTGGCTTGGCAGCTTGCGTTCCACCGAATCACATGTGGCATCATCACCCCCACCGCCATGCCGTGAATCACGTCGAAACCAGCCGTCAAAGGGTTAGCTGTGGCATGCGCTGCGCCCAGCATGCTGTTCTCAATGGCAATGCCGGCCAGGGCAGCGCCTAGCTGCATTTTACCTCGAGCCACAAGGTCTTCGGGTTTATTCAGGACGATCGGAAGATTCGGAAGCAATAGTTTGAAAGCCTCGAGAGCGTGCATGGAGCTGTAAAGCGTACGCTTGCGTGTGACGGCTGTTTCAAGTGCATGGGTTAAGGCATCCATACCGGTACACGCGGTCACACGACGTGGTTGGGATACCGTGAGAGCCGGGTCAAGGATGGCAACTTTGGCGGCAGCTTTCGAGTCGCCACAGGCCATTTTCTGGTGAGAAGCCTCATCGGCAATCAAGGCAAATGACTGGCATTCACTCCCTGTGCCGGAGGTGGTGGGAACCGCCACCATGGGCAGCATGGGATGGGACGCCTTTCCGATGCCCCAGTAATCCTGCATACGACCGCCATTGGTCAGAATAAAATTGCATCCTTTAGCGGTATCCATGCTGCTACCGCCACCTAAACCGACGAATATATCAATTTGGTTGGATGAGGCAATCTCAACACAAGCTGCCACATCGGCAGTAGTCGGGTTTTCGTGTACTTGATCAAAAACAAATACCTTTAATCCAGCTTCCTCAAGGACCTTGAGCGCAAGGTCGAAATGTCCAGCGGCAACAATTCCGGGATCCGTGACAATCAGAACACGCGCACCGCCTAGGTCTCGGACGATATTGCCCAATTCATAAATCTTACCTTCGCCAAAAACCAAACGGGTTCTTGGTTGAATATCAAAAGCGTTCAGATGCCAGTCCAATGAGGAGGACCGGGTTGTTCCCGCTTGTTTCAATGACGACTCAAGATCCATGGTGTATCACTGTGTAGATGCAACGAACATACCCGCCTGTTCATCAGGAGGAAATTCCTAGCACCGCTACACCCTGTGACAAGTAATAGCGATCAAAGGTTACTCCTCTCTTTCGATGGACCGGCGCTTGTAGAGGAATTCAAACATGTTGCCTTCATGCGGTTGATCCCATGATATTTTCATGGTTGGAATTGCCCCCAGGTTGAGACGTTCAATCAAATCCGAATCAAGTAACATTTCGGTAAAATCAGGATCTTTGGTAATCGCAGAAACGACTAGTGAGGGACCTATTTTTTCCAGCATCTCAGATTGAGGAACCTCGACCACACTTGCGTAAGGGCATAGAAACTCCCGGTTAGCAAGGGGGTGGGCAATGGAATCACAATGGACAATCGTTGGGCACAAGTAAGTCCCTCCTTCAAATTCCACCTTGCGACTACCGTCCCGATAGTGCGCAGTCACATCCTCAGCGCCGGATTCTTTGAGATCCTGTTCGATTGCGCCATCGATGTATTCTGCCATTTTCGGGTTGGCAAATCCGGAAAGACGCGCGCCTCGGTCATCAGGCCGGGTTGGTTTATAGGGGCCCAATTTTTTCGCGAGTGCATCTGCAATTTCCTTCCCATACTTTGGAACGACTACTGCGGAGGCATTGATACAACTGCGTCCGCCATTCTCCGAAATGGAAGCGGCCATGAGGTCAATGAAGTCCGGCCAATGTTCGATTTGATCATCACCCACCAGGATCTTACTGAATCCAGGTCCATGAATTTGAATGCCCGGGTTGTTGGCATACTGAGCCGTGGTGTTTTGATCCCCAAAAATCAGGGCACGCCCACAACTATCAAGAATCACACCCGCGCCTTCGTGATCAGTTGGATAAAAACCGAAAGCCTCCGCAGGGCACCCAGCTGCAATGAAGGACTGTATCAACCGATAAGGCGTCCATGGTTCCTCACGCCCAGGTTTGATGATGACAGGTGTCTTGAGTGGAATGGCAGGCAACCAGAGGGAATTCACAGCGGGAGAGTTGCTGGGCATGACCAAGCCTAGAGCTTTGGCGGTTGAGTAGTAGCTGATACGCGTGCCAAACTGCGCTCCGTAACCTTTGTCCAGGATGGAAAAATCAAGTCCGCGGGTAAGCCCTGTCAACACCGTCCTCATGTGGGTTAACGCATGATAGATTTTATCCATGTTGCGTTTGACCATCACATGCGGCAATCCGGAAGTTGACGATAGTGTACGTATATAATCTTCGGGCGACTGCGTATGCCCTTTGTCACCAAGAGGCAATGAACCGTTTAAAAATGCTTCTCCAGCCTTTGCTGAAATATCGATCAACTGGTCAACGGTGAATTTTCTCAGGGCCGCCTTCCCTTGGTCAATTCGACGCAAATCTCGGCGGATGATTCCCCCATTAACGGTGCTCACACTTGCAAGGGTTTGGCCGTCGCTGTAACCCTTGATCTCTATCTGGTCGAGGCTTTCGTAAGGCGCACCTTTTCTCAGGCACGGGATATGTGGTATGGAACTCATAATGTTAACCCTGCTTGACTAATAAACACCTTCAACAATTTTTTTCTCCATGGCCCCGAACGGACGAACCTGAGCGACGCCATCCCATGCGTATGGCGCACGAGGCTCCCGCCGCAGTGCTTCGTCACGCTCCAGAAAACGGGGCATGAAAAATTCCTTGGTCAGTGTGGTCAATTCCACTCGTCCCCATTCATCGTAATCCTTGACCTCATCTGTCTTTTCAGCATCCACAACGCGCAGGACTGCACGCGGTTGAGGTGCGTAGTAGGTGATTGAGAAGTTGTCTTCTTTTGTGACGGGCACGCTGGCTGCCAGCCCCATCAACGTGTTACCATAAGTCGGGTAGAATCCGATGCGATTCTCCAAAACTTCCTCTAGCAGAAAGCGCGTGTACTGAGGATCCATGGTGGTTCCACCACAGAACACCCCCCGAATACCAGCTTCCCATAGATCGATCTTTTCAGATAACGCTTCCAATAATTTGGGGGTAGTAAAGACACCGCTGACTTTACGGTGCTTGAGAATCGTCACAGCCTGATCGATAACATGATCCATGTAACTTCGCGCGACATCAAATTTCTTATCCGCAATCAATTTCTTGACGAAGCGAGGATCCAGGTCAATGAAGTAACATGAGCAGCCGCGCACATTGGCTAGATGTTCAATGGCAAGTCGCAATCGACGAGGACCGGTTGGCCCCATCATCAGCCAATAGTGGTCTCGGGGAAAATGGTCGTCAGAAATCTTTTCTGAAAACTCGCTGTAATCGACTTTATAGTCAGTCCACCCAATACGCTGCTTGGGCATGCCTGTGGTGCCTCCAGTTTCGAATACATTGAAAGGTTGTCCTTTGAATGCTTGCGGAACCCACACATCGGGTTGGAGATCACGAAGCCACTCATCTTGGAAATGAGGAAACCGGGCAATGATGTCATCAAAAGATTCGATCTCCTGAGCTGGATTCCACCCTGATTTTTCCGCCCAATCCAACCAAAAGGGACTACCGGTTTCGGGGGAAAAGTGCCATTGAACAATCTCTCGGACGTGAGCATCGAGTTGCTCTCTGGCCTGTTGGATTGCTTCGTTTGAAACAGATTCAGTACTCATCATAGTGCACGGTCAAGTTGACTCAATAATTGAAAAACGAAAGTAAAAATGCTCAAGAAGCTTTGTCAGGAAAGAATTTCTTGATGGTTTCCTCGCTTGGAGGGCGCGTCATCAAGGAAACAATGATCAATGCTGCGGTGGAAATGAGAAAGCATACTGCTACCGGCATGATTCCAGGTCCGAGTACCAGCTCGGAGCCGAAACCGCTTTTGGCAAAAAAGTAAAACCAACTGAGCGTGGCTGCCAAGATACAGGCATAGGCACCTGCTTTGGTGACACGCTTCCAAAAAACCGCAGCGAACACGAGAGGGAATAAAGCACCGAATCCGCTGAAACACCACACAGCCAAATCAAATACGTTTTGTGGAGCGACCAGAGACAAAAGATAGGTGAGGGTGACGATGCCAACAACAAATCCACGGGCGATCAAAATCACCTGACGATCGCTGAGTTTACCACTACCCAATTTATGGATGACGATATCATTGGTAAACATCGTTCCCAGGCACAAAAACTGAGAATCCAATGAAGACATGATGGCCGCCAATATACCTGCTATGAGAAACCCACTGAGTATTGGGCTTGAAACCAGTCGCGCGACCATCTGCCCCAATACTCCACTTACTTTAGTAGGATCCAGCGGGGGCAAAATACCCGTCGCCCAAATACCGATCAATACGCAGGGCACCCAAACAATCAAGATACACAATGGATGCGCAAAAACCGTCAGTTTGAATGCACGCGCACTTTTGGCGGTTAACCAATGCTGAAACAAATGAGGGAACATCCCCACACTGAGGGGGATAAATAGATATGTCAGGAACATCCATGTGGACATACCATATTCACGCGTGAATGTTTTAACTTCACCTGTTTTCTTATTTACATTCTCCAGTTCAACCGTGGTCACTTGACGACTCAGCAACGGACGTGGCGAATAAGATCCCGCTGTGTCGTTTTCCCCCTCGATGATCCGACCCACCACCTTGGGCGGATCATTGGCTACCAGTTGGTTGTTGGCAGCATCCCACCTGTAGGGCTGAACCACTTCACCTTGATCGTTTATTTGAATGGCGACTTTGGAAGCATTGGTCAGTCCACCCAGGCTGTTTGCAATGAAAACGAAAGCAACCAGCCCCATGACCATGAAAACTATCGTTTGAAATGTATTCGCCCATGCCGCTCCACGCGAACCACCAAGAAACACGTAGGTCATCACGACTCCGCAAATGACTAAACCTGTAAGCCAGACCGGAATACCACCGGCCCACTGAGGCGTAGCCGCGTTGGGGAATAGATCGGGAAATGCGCCAGCAGTAACCGGCAACACGGTTTTGCCCGCACCAATGATCCCGATCAAGAGGTAGGGCACGACCAGCATGGCTAGTATTGGAAACAGGACGTATCCAATGCGTTGAGAATCAAACCTAGCTCGGAAAAATTGAATTTGCGTAACGAATCCATACTTTTTCCCGTAAACCCAGAGACGAATGCCTATCAGGAAGAAAACGGCTGCATGGACCAGACCACTGATAGAAGCCATCAGCCCATAGACTCCGATTCCTCTTTCGAAAGCCTTCCCAGTGGAACCCACCAAGGCAAAAGCGGTCATGGTTGTTCCGAAAACACTCATCAATAGGAGGAATGGACCTATCGAATGGCTGGCCACAAAGTAGTCTTTGCTCGTTCCGCGGAAGGATCTGCTACTGATGATTCCCAGAGCCAGCAAAAGCCCCAAGTAACAAACAATGATAATCAGAGGTGTCATGGTCGTTGTGTTGAGATTGGTTCTTCCTGTTCTTCAGCCAGAGCTTCCAGATGATGAGGCCACGCAAAGCTCATGACAGCTCCCCACCATAGAGCAGCGACAATGGAAAAGCCTGCATGGTAGGCCAGCCCAATGGGCATGAAGCCAAAGACCTCCGTTTCGTAGTTATCCCAAAACCAAAAGTCCTGGTGCAGGAGTAAAAGGGCGAGGGTTCCAAGCCAGACAATCCAACCGTTGTTTTTCATTTTATCGGGATAAGGGTGTGAACAGGGGAGTTTCGTATTTGCAAATTTGCGAAGATGGCTTTTTAGGGAAATCAGGAGAGGCGCAGGCCACTCTCCTGATGACTAAAAATGATTATTTACCAATGGCATAGAGATGAGTCTGCGTTCCAACGTACAATGTGCCATTTGCAACTACCGGAGTTGAGTAAATGGGGGCACCAAAATAGACTTCGTTAAGAACTTTCTTTTCCTTGGTAGCAGCAAGGACAACCAGATCACCGTCCTCGTCTCCAAGAAATACCTTCCCATCGGCAACCAGGGTCGAGCCCCACATATGTGCTTTCATGTCATGAACCCAGTATTCCTGACCAGTTTCAGCATCAAGGCAGTATACAAACCCTGAGTAATCGGACATGAACAACAGGCCTGTTTCAGGGTCTATCGAACAGGTTGAAATAGTGCGGTTGATTTTGTCGTAACTCCAAATCGCCCCATCTTTGGTAATATCACCTTTCTTGGACGCATCGATACAGATGAGATTACCAACACCTTCACCATGCTCAGGGTCTTGACCAATCGCGATGTAGACCCTGTTTTTGTAGAAAACGGGTGTCGAAATCAATTCGCTGGGACCTTCTGCTGCCGGATACTTGATGGGTTCACCATTCTCCATTTTGTATTTGTCGGGCACACAATCGAATTTCCAAACCTCTTCGAGTATGGCCAGGTCACCATCGGGGACGGGCTTTGGATTGAATGCGTAACAGACGCCGTCTCCTGCTCCAAAGAAAACCATGCCATTTCCGTTTATTTCACCATAGCCGGGTGAAGACCAGTTACAGTGCATCAAGTTCCGGCTGATTCCGGATGACTCTTCACCTGCATATTCACCTGTGTTCTTGTCCAATACGACCAGACAAGGAGCCATGGGAGAAGGAATATTGAGATGAGACCAATCCTGTCCATTGGATGTGGTGGCATAGACATAGTCACCAGCAACGACGACAGAACTACTGGCAATGTTGTGAGGGAAAACGCCAAGCTCCTCTCGCATGTCAAAGACCCACAGAATATCTGCGTCGGTTACACCGGGAGTAATGGGGGGCTTGCCGGGACCGGCCATGTAGGATGCTTCATCTTTGAAACCATCGTTACCATCGGCCAGACCTTTGGCGTCCAGACACAAAATCTCACAGCGGTTCGATACCACATACAGCTTCTCTCCATCCACTGCCGGAGAAGAACAAATACCTAGAAACTCCCAATCACTGACCTTACCGGCACCCAGTTTTGGGACGACCAGCTGCCATTTGAATGCACCTGTTTGTTCATCCAGACAATAAACAATACCGCGATCTCCCTTGTGCTTGGGATCTCGAAAAGTTTCGTTGTTGGTGCCGGCGTAGACATGGCCATTGGCAACAGTCACATTCCCGTAAGCTTGCGAACCCAACTTGGAAACCCATTTGACGTTTTCAGTTGTGGATAGATCTATTTCCTCAGTCCCTGACTTGAAATCCCCGGGAGCAAACTCATGAGGAATACCCTTTTCAGGGCTGTAGAAGTTTTTATTGGAGGTACGACCCCACTGGTTCCAGTCACCACCCAATGCAGCCATTGAAACTGAGGCCAGCATGGCAGTCGTCAAAACGATCTTTGAACTATTCATAAGATTATTATCTATTCTTTTAAAATTTAGATACTCTCGATAAGACGTATCCCTATTCATTGGGATACACGGAAACATTGTCGACATAAACGCTGTAGCGCGTTTGAGGTGAGAACCCGTAGAGGCCCGGCGCTCCTTTGGGATGAGCTACCTTGTGCGGCACTTCGAGAGTCCACTTTTCAGGCTCAGCTTCGTCACGTGGCCAGGCCTTGGCTCTCACCACCCCAGAACCGTCGCCGTCAATATCCACTCTTGATTTGATACGATACCATTTCTTGGTGGACCATTTGAAAGGCACCGAGACTTTGATACGGTCATGGTTGGAGCTGATTTCCAGCTCTTGCCAGTTCCCGATCAAAGCGATCACATAACGTTGATTGATGACACCCACGTTGGATTTCATGCGACGGTTCCCGTCGGTCATGACGTCAACTTCGAGGGTATAATTGGAAGAATCGGGATGGCCGATAAACGAAGTCGCCCTCTGGAACAGAACATTATCCAGAGTTTTGACCAAAACCTTGTTGCTTTCCATATCACGAATATCCCACTTGAAGCGGGCCCCAATCCAGGGCAATGGAGGGTAAGCATAGTTGACTCCGGCCTCCCGATGGCTTGAAGGATAGGTTTCATTGATCGTGAAAGACTCGAAATCTTCTTTGAATGGCAGTCCAGGGAGAATGCGAGCACGCAGGATACCGGAGGCATCACCATCAGTTCCCTTGAAAGCACCTGCAGATGTGGATCCCTCCTTGTCCGCACGAATCCGGTTTCCGCGAGTGAAAGAGGCGTCCGCTTTTGATTTTACTTTTGCGGTTGGGGGAATGAAGGAGTCCCAGTCCGGACGCACACGACGGTCAACAACCCAACCATCTTTATCCAGACCGGTGACCCTTACTCGGGCATTGTCGCCTGGAGCAAGCAATACATCGGGTGGCACTACCTGCAACTTGACGACCTCACCCTTGCTTATCTTGGGTTTGATTGTCTTGGCCATCAATGGCTTGGCGCGTTTTTCAGTGTTCCCAAAACAATAAAGCTTCTCCATCGAATGCACGTAGATTTTCCCGTTCCACACCGTGGGAGCTCCCAGGCATCCGCCTGCCAATTTCACTTTATCCAACACATCCACTCCATCATTTTTCAAGCGAAGGATGTAGAAGTTACCATTCCCCATTGGCACATAGAGTTTACCATCAGCATAAAGAGGAGACGCGTGCAGTTGACCATTCTCAAGTTTGTGATGCCATAGTTCTTTACCTGAATTGGCATCCACACAGATCAATTCACCTGTGTGGGTTACCTGGTAAACCTTATCTTCGACGAGCACGGGTGAGCTAGTGAACATGACGTGAGGTAAGCGCCAGAGCTCCTGTTCTTTTGTCAAGACAACAGGACCGGACTCACCCTTTAAAGGTTCGGCACCAATCTTTATAGCGGCCATGCGGCCAACCTCGGATGAGTCCAGATTTTCCTTACCATGAATTGCAATGATCTTGTTATTGTCATGAAGCAACAGCGAGGAATTCACACCGCCATACGAAAAATGATATCTCCATAAAGGGTCACCTGTTCTTGTGTTGACGGCGACTAAATTACCGCAACCAGTCCCCGCATAAAGCACGCGCTTGTTATTGTAATACCCAAGAACCGGTGAACTGAAAGAGCTGTCTTTGGGTGGTGTACCAGGTGTGCTGGACCAGACCAAATCACCTGTCCGCTTGTTAAAAGCAAAAAAACGATCCCGAGCGGGGCCTTGAGCTCCCCAGTAGCTGGTAATACAGTGGTGAATGACTAGGTCTCCATCAATAACTGCTGCCCCTCGGCGACCATTGGGGAAGGTCAACATTCCAAAACGTTCCATCATCGAGTGCTGCCAAAGCAGTTTGCCATCCCGATCAAAACAAGTCATTTCCCCGACAGTAGACATCAGATAAACGTTACCTGTCTCTTCATCGACGGTCACTGCCCCGACCGTGTAGCGATTGTAAACCGTGTCGCTGAGAAAATCATTGAATCCATACTGCCAGATCACTTTTCCAGTTGATTCTTCCAGACACGTCAAATACTCGCGTAGATCAGGGCCTGTACCCTCATAACCCCAGGCATAAACACGTCCATCAGCGATCACAGCCTCACCACGTCCAGGCATTTCAAAAGACCAAAGATGATTTTTCCCTCCCAATTCGATGTCTTCGATAAGATTAATTTCATCGGAGGTACCATTCTGGTGGGGGCCACGCCAGTGAAGCCAACCCTTGACCGATGCAGCCTGCATACTAAGCACAAGCAGAAAAGCCGTACAGGCAACAAGCGGTTTGAGGTGAGGAAATTGCATATGTTGAGTATTCATAGGACTGTGCTGAATTGATGCTCGGGCGAGCATGATTGAAACCTGAATTTGCTTCCCGAATGATGGTGACTATTCTACATTCAACCCTTTGATGCAATAAAAAATAATACCTACACGTAATAAATTAGACAGTCGCACCATGCCTGACCTGGATGAAATCCTGTTAAATTCCCCCCCAGACCAAAACGGAGCATTCCCCAAGGAGAGATCAGTGTTTCCGATGCTGCTCAGGAGGGCTTGGTATGGTTTGAACCAAGCCTTTCGACGACGGGTCGCACACCTGAATATGACCCCGGATCAGTATACAGTCATGCGCACCCTGGCTCAGGGGAGTGAGGAGGGACTGACCCAGAAACAACTTACCTCTCGCATGTCAAGTGATCCAAACACAGTAGCCTCGTTGCTTGATCGAATGGAGCGCGCTGATTTTATAGAACGAAAAATTGATCCAAATGACCGAAGAGCACGGCGTATATTGCTGAAAACCTATGGTTACGATAGTTTTCAACAAGCAAAGGATATCGCTGTGGAACTTCAGCGCGAAGTACTTCAATCCCTGTCAGAGGAGAGCAAAAGGTTATTCCTTCAGGAATTGACAACGATTGCCGATGCGTGTCGCGAAGCAGCCGAAAACTCCCCCAGAAAGTCACTCAGGAAAGACTGAGGTTTCAGCAGTCTGCCCCTTTTACCGCTAAAAGAGATCATGACGGTTACGAATGAACGCGTGAGAATTGACAAGTGGCTGTGGGCGGTTCGTCTTTACAAAACGAGGTCGCTGGCCATGCAGGCCTGCAAGGCCGGACACGTCAAATTGAATGGCCACAATGTCAAGGCCGCCCGTTTCATCCATATCGGGGAAACAGTACAAGCGAGATGCGGGTTTGTGCAACGTAAGGTCAAGGTATTGGAATTACTTGAACGGCGTGTCAGCGCCAAGGAAGTAGCAGACTATCTCGAGGAATTAACACCCCCGGAAGATTTAAGACCAAAAACAAATGTGAAAGCACTTCAACCTGTTGTCCTGCACAGGAAGGGAACTGGCCGCCCTACCAAACGTGACCGCAGAAAACTGGATGAACTGGATTGGGGTTAAGGGATGAGCCGTTCGGCAGGGGCAGCTTGTATTTTTTCGCGAATGACTTCTGGCAGAGAGGAAGCGCTCAACCCCCCATCAGAAGCCTTCCGAACGCAAACGATGGTAATCCGCCCCTGAGCAACTTCCTCCATGACTTTGCCGCCCTGAAGCCGGTAAAAACGAAATTGGTAAGTAAGGGATTTGTGCTTCACGGATTCTATCAGTAGATGTATTTCAACTTCATCCTCGAATCGCAGAGGGCGTTTATAATCGCAATGCGCATGGACTCGTGGCAATCCAAGCGCATTGTCAATGTCGGAAAGAGTCACACTGTGACCGAGAGAGCGAAAGAACGCATGCTCGGCAGATTCCATGTAACGGAAGAAATTTGAGAAATGCACGATCCCCGCCATATCTGTCTCCGAAAACTCCACTCGACGTCGATGCTTCCATTCGTATGCCATGGTTGAAATATGATGGATAAACCCATCTTAGACAAGTCGACAAGCAACGCGAGCGAGGGGATCGTTCAGCCTTTGGCAGGCAAATCAACCACCTTGCATTACTTCAAACTATCGTCTGATCTCTTAGCTCTTGATGAACCTTGCCTGGGCCAAGTTCCTGTAATCGAAGGTTGCCTCCCCTGAATGAGGAGGATTTCTGGAAAAATGCTGCAGAGTTACTATAGGCTCCTTACATGCAAAAGAAGACCGAACGCTGCAAATGGCCAGGATCAGACCCATTGATGCTGAATTACCACGATAAAGAGTGGGGAGTCCCCGTGCATCACGACCTGAAATGGTTCGAATTCATACTGCTGGACTCCTTTCAAGCGGGCTTGTCATGGCGAACCGTGCTGCATAAGCGAGAGGCGTTTCGCCAGGTATTCAAAAACTTTGATCCTCAAAAAGTCGCAGGCATGTCGGCGGCCGAAATTGAGAAAGCCCGCATCAATCCAGCGATCATTCGCAACCGCCTCAAGATTCAGGCAACCGTCAAGAATGCCAAAGCGTTTTTGAAAATTCAGGAATCGCATGGTTCGTTTGACTCGTATATTTGGCGTTTCACCGAAGGTAAGACGCTTCAGAACCAATGGCGATCGATGGATCAAATCCCCGCATCAACCTCGCTATCCGACCGGGTTAGTAAATCCCTCAAGGCCGATGGGTTCTCTTTTGTAGGCTCAACAATTTGTTATGCATTTCTACAAGCCGCAGGTGTTGTAAATGACCACATCGTGAGTTGTTTTCGTCACCTGGATTTGATAGATTAGACAAATGCAGCAGGTTCTTAGCAAAGCATTTTTGGCGCTTGTCTCACTGACGGCAGGTTTTAGGGTTTTGACCTTGCAGGCTCAACTCGAGCCAATCCAGATACCGGGCAAATTTGATTTGTCAGGAAGAACTGAATTATCGCAGCCTGGTTTCCAAATACGCATCCATCAGGCCAACGAAGATTTATTGAATACGGAATCAGAACGCGAAAAAGTGCTTGCCGGAATGCGGCCTGATTCACTTGGATTTCCACTGGAAAACTTCGCCAAGGAAACGGGAGCAACAAGGGAGGATTGGATTTTAGGACACACTTTCCTCGTTGAGGGAGCTATCGATCTGGAGCAAGACGGTAAAGCCGCAGGTGCAGCCAATGAGGAACAGATCATTCCAGGCATACCGGGGTTCGAAGAAAAAACCTCATTCCTGACAGCCGAAATCCTAATACTGATCGAGATTCCCGAACCTGGAACCTATTCATTTGGTCTGAACGCAAGCGGTGGGTTCACGGTTACCACCGGCAATGTTAATGACGTGATGGATATTATCAGGATTGCTGAAGTGGATGGGCATCAGGAAGCAATGACCACGCGATTTGATCTGAACTTCGAGCAAACTGGAATCTATCAGTTCCGTACGCTCTGGTATACCGGAGATGGCAATGCGAGCTTTGAGTGGTGGACGCTTGATTCGGAAGAAAACCGCATCCTTTTGAATACAGAGGGAGGGTTGAGAACATTCAGTAACCAGCCCGATCCATTGACTAGTTTTGTCCGATCAACCCCTTCTCCCGATGCCAAGGGAGTGTTTTTGAACCAATCTGCGCTCGAAATAGAAATCAAACATGATCTTTCGAGCGTTTCCAACGACTCGATTGCTGCCACACTCAACGGCGAACCAGTAACACCTCAGATACAAGTGACAGGAGATACGTTGAATGTCTCTATCGAGCTCAACGAACTGAGTGCGTTTACTCAATATGATTGGACACTTAGTTTTGATTCAGAGTCAGGCATACGTGAGATTGCATCCAGTTTCACCACTGCGGTTTTTGGCGCTGAAGGTTTACTTTTTATTGAAGCCGAAGACTTCGATTTCGGCAGAGGGCAGTGGGAACAACGAACCCCAACCGGAATGACAGGAGCCTATCCTGGTGGCGCGTATCGTAATCGGGGAAATGGCGCTGGTGAAACTGATGTGGATGCCGACACTGATTTTGGAGTGGATTATTTTGAAGATCCAAGCACCAATGGAAAACCCCTCAGCGCTTATCGCCCGGACACGGGTGTTGAAACCGTCAGGAGAACCAGCCAAGAAGATACAAAGCGTGGCACCTTTTCCGTCATCACCAATCATTCGGTCACAGATAATAACAAGGGGGAATGGTTGAATTATACAAGGGAATTCCCCTTGTCAGCCAATGGCTCAAAATTTGAATATCATATTTTTGTCAGAGCTTCATCCGAGGGCACGCCCATAAATGCCTCACTTGGCCTGGTCAGCGCAAATCCAGAATCAGGCGAGTTGACAGTAAATACCGTCGCTTTATTGAATCCAGGAAGAGCCACGGCGGACTCGAACACATTTGAACTTTTTCCCCTGCGAGAAACAGATTCCCAACCCGGCGAGGGAGACGCTTTGGCAAGAGTTGAACTTGGGGGAACGGAAGTTATCCGTATGACGACCTTGGCCGAATCAAGTCATGATCTCGATTACTTCATTTTTCTTCCTGCAGCAAGCACCGTTGAGCCAGGTGAAATCATCTCATTTGCCAGAGACGGCAATCATTTGGTGATTGAATATGCGGGAACCCTTAAGAGCGCAGCATCTCTCACGAGTGAATACACACCTGTGAAAGAAGCAAGTTCACCCTTTACGGTGATCCCTGAGAATTCACAGACATTTTTCATTGCCGAATAATTTGACAGAAGCAGCTGGAATGCCCCCTCTTGAAGCATTGGAGTTCGTCTTATCCTGCAGGCGGCATTGGATACATAAAGCTCACATCATACATGAAGACACAAAAAGTTCGATGAAATCAAAATCTGATGTAACGTGTACACATGCGAAAAACATCGTTTCTACTTTGCTTGTGGTTACTCATTTTTGGAATTTACGTTCGGGCAGAAGAAAATAAAAAGACCGTTCAGCAACCCAATATCCTGGTAATCCTGGTGGATGATCTTGGTTATGGAGATTTATCGAGCTACGGAGCCAAGGACCTTCAAACTCCCAACATTGACTCCTTGATGGATGCAGGCGTGCGCTTTGATCAGTTTTATGCCAACTGCCCTGTATGTTCCCCTACTCGAGCGGCCTTGTTGAGTGGGCGTTATCCAGATTTAGTGGGCGTACCTGGCGTCATACGCACCCATCCTGCAGATAGCTGGGGATATTTGGATCCGAAGGCTAAAATGCTGCCAGAGCAATTGAAATCGGCGGGATATCATAATGCCCTCATTGGCAAATGGCATCTGGGGCTCGAATCTCCCAACA
This sequence comes from Verrucomicrobia bacterium SCGC AAA164-E04, assembly GCA_000383715.1. GTDB lineage: Bacteria > Verrucomicrobiota > Verrucomicrobiia > Limisphaerales > AAA164-E04 > AAA164-E04. The sequence continues at coordinate 108,847 of KB911838.1, read as the reverse complement.
CTCCCACCGAGCGCGGGTTCGATTTTTTCCACGGCTTTCTGGGGGATATGATGGATGATTATTATAACCATCGCAGACATGGAAAACATTACATGCGACGTAACAGGGATCCCATCCACCCCGTTGGACATGCGACGGATCTCTTCTCACAGTGGGCATCAGATTACATCCTTGAGCAGGAAGACCAGCAGAAACCCTTTTTTCTTTACCTAGCATACAACGCTCCACACACGCCGATTCAACCACCCGATGCCTGGTATCAACGAGTCAAGGCAAGAGAATCCAACATCACCGACAGAAGGGCTAAGCTCGTCGCTCTCATTGAGCATATGGACTATGGCATTGGAACGGTCATTGAAGCACTCCAAGTTTCGAATCAGTTGGAAGAAACGCTGATCATCTTTACAAGTGATAACGGCGGGCAGTTGAATGTCGGGGCACATTGCGGCCCTTTTCGCGGGGGAAAGCAGGACATGTATGAGGGCGGTATCATCGTTCCAGCATGTGCGGTTTGGCCGGGAGTCATTGAACCAGGTGGCCGATCTGATCAATTGCTGATGACCATGGATATTTATCCCACTCTTTGTGAGGTAGCCGGAAAACCTATCTCTACTCAAGTGGAAGGGCAGTCATTTCTCTCGACTCTCCGCGGAGAAAAGTCTCCGCAACAAACGAGGGACATGGTTTGGGTAAGACGTGAAGGCAATATGCGTTATCAAGGTCGTGATTATTACGCCTTTAGAAGAGGGAATTGGAAGCTGGTTCAAAACTCACCTTTTACCCCTTACGAACTATACAACATCGAAAAAGATCCTCAGGAAACCACCGATCTTTCCAAGGATAACCCGGGCATCCACCGCATGCTGGTTCGAGGATTAATGGATCACATTCAGGAGGCTGGCCGGGTAAACTGGCAAAAGCCATGACTGGAGTCTATCTCTACTCAACAAGGCAGAACGGGGACGGCTTCAGCAAATGAAAATACATTGGACCTTCAAGGAAACGATTGGGACATTGCTCCTTCTCGGAGCGGTGATTTATTTACCTGTGCTGATTTCTGATTATGCTTCTCCAAAGGTGATGCCTTTCAGGCCAAAAGCTCCACGCCAACAAACGATCAAGGTATTCCCAAGCGATCGACCCACCCGCAGGGCTGTCATGGATGTTCTGGCAAAACAACTCAATGCGATACGGTCAGAACAATTTGATGAGGCCTACCAATCTGCATCCTTTGGAATTCGCAGCCAAATTCCATTGACCGAGTTCGAAAGAATGATTCGGATTCAATTTGAGCCCATGCTGCGCTATGAACAACTGGAGTTCAGCGAAGTTTATGATGACGGATCGCAGGCTTTGGTACGAGCGCGCCTGAGCATGGAGGGGAGGCCCACTGCAGTGTATTCATATGTCATGGCACTGGAAGAAAATCAATGGCGCGTCGGTGGAGTCCTTCCTGAAGACGCCATTCAAACCATTGTTCCACCGCCGAAAACAGCTCCCCCTTGAGCTTACCAGAGGGGATTGGCGTTGAAGGCAGTATGTCCCCATGGCGATGCCTGAGGACGATCCTCAATGACCGGACCCTGATGTTTTTCCAGATAATCCAAAAGCATGTTTCGGATCACATCCGAAGGTGAAGCCATCCCGTTGGATTCCATTTTTGTCATCGTTTTATCCCAATCCTCACGAGAACGATGGTGGTGTGTGATCAGGTAAGGCGAATGACAGTTGCCACAGTTGGCCAATACCAATCCGATCGCGGGATCTGAATGGAGCCCCCATGGATTGGGTGAAGCTTTACCTTCCTCAGCAGCAACATATGAGGCCCATACGCTCACTGCCATTCCCAGGCCCAGGGCCCCTCCCAGCAATGACGTGAAAAACGAGTTACCGAAGGAATGTTTTAAACACTGAATCATAGGTTGATCCTTTCTTAAGCAACACGGACCGCAATTCGGTGGGCAGCATTGTTCAAGTAGCCTTTGGGATTCCAGCCAGGAACAAGCATCGGTTGCATCCCACCAGTGATGTCAGTAGCACGGGCCCATATTTCATAATAGCCAGTAACAGGCAATTTCAAACCTAACTCCCAACGCTGCCATGCAAAGGCATTGACCGGATTCGATAGGGACGCCTGCGTCCAGGTGGCCCCGAAATCATAACTGAGATCCACCCGTGCCACGCGCCCCTTGCCACTCCAGGCATGCCCACGCAAGCGCACATTTCTACCATTCTGAGATGAGTTACCTGTTTCCGGATGCGTGATGATGGATTTGACAGGCATGGTTTGGATGATTTGCATATCCTCGGTCGGCACTTTGGCTCCCGGAGCGACAGGATGTTTCGGCACACGGTATGAGGTTCCTGTCATTTTGGTTCCATCATGAATTTGGTCACGCACTTGAATTCGTTTCAACCACTTACCTGAAGTGGAACCTGGCCAGCCGGGACAAATAAGCCTGAGCGGAAATCCATGCTCAGCGGGCAAGGGCTTACCATTCATCTCCCATGCGAGCATTGTATTTTCATCAAGCGCTTTTTCGATAGGCACTCCACGCGAGATGGGAAATTTACCTGACTCACGACTCAGCGTGAGATCTTCACCATAATATCCGATGTAAACAGCAGATGATTTAACTCCTGCATGACGCAGCACATCCTTCAAACGAACTCCACGATACCGAGCACAACCCACTGCACCCAGGGTCCACGGATTGCCTCCTACCTTGGGGTAGTATCCAGCGCGTCCATTACCACCACACTCAATCACCAGAGCGGCCTCGTGAGGTGAAAAAGTATCCTTCAACGCATCGAGATCAAACTTCAACGATTCATTCACTTCGCCGTCAATCGTCAAAGACCAATCACCCAATGTCCCCTGCCTGGCTCGATCAGGAATCAATCCGTTGTTACGGACAAAGTGCCTGGAGTAGGGGGTTATCTCATCATCCAGAAGTTTTGCAGTCGCTTCGGCGTTGAGAGGTTTATCGCTGAGCATCCTTAATTCCTCTTTACCAGGCCAACCTTTCAACAATGCTTCTTGAGCCAGAGCACTGGGGAAAATGCCTGTTTTGAGTAAAAGATCCTGAAATACCAGAGGTGCACCAAGCGCGGTTGCCAGGCTCCCCAGAAAACGTCTCCGGTCAGAAGTTCGGAATGATCTTGAATGATCAGGTAAAGGATTTGGTCGGTTCATATGTTTGGTTCATGCAAAATACTGAATCCTGGTAGGTTTGTCCAATGGATCAAGGCAATTGGGTGATTCGACTATGCGTTCTGATCCAGCAAGGCGGTGAAACCCGCTTCATCTACGATCTGAACCCCTAGCTTTTGAGCTTTCTGCAGCTTGCTGCCTGCCGATTCCCCCGCCAAGACAAAGCTTGTTTTTTTACTGACACTTCCTGTGACCTTGCCTCCGATCGCTTCAATTTTTTCTGTAGCCTGCTGTCGTGAAAGATTTGGTAACGTTCCGGTTAAGACCCAGGAGCAACCACTTAAAGGATGTTCACTGTCCTCTACATACAGTGAAGATTTCATGCTCAAACCAAGCCCTTCCAAGCGGTCGATGAGCATCTGATTCCTTTCCTTGGAAAACCAGTTCACAAGACTGTGGGCAATGGTCTCACCTACTTCGTCCAACGCAATCAATGCGTCAACATTCGATCGCATGAGATCCCGAATGGTTTCGAAATGCCTGGCCAGTTTTTTCGCAACTCCTGCCCCCACGTGCAAAATGCCCAAACCAAATAGCACCCTCCAAAGATCTCTGGATTGGGATTCCTGAACTCCTTCCAGAAAATTTTCTGCTGACTTGTCGGCCATTCTTTCCAGAGAAACAATTTGCTCGTGGGATAAACTGTATAAGTCAGCCACATCTTCCACCAACGCCTTGGCAACCAACTGCTCAATCAATGCCGAACCACCGCCTTCAATATCCATGGCCTTACGCGAACACCAATGCTCTAATCGGCCCCGAATCTGCGCCGGACATGATAGGTTAGGACAACGCCAGACCACTCCTATTACACCCGAGGATTCCTGCTTCACGGCAACGGATTCACATTCAGGGCAAACTGAAGGAAAGACAAAAGCAGTGGAATTCCTGGAACGCTTTTCCAGAATCACACACACCACCGCTGGAATAATTTCTCCCGCTTTTTCAATGACAACGGCATCCCCTACCCGAATGTCCTTGCGCTTGATCTCATCTTCATTGTGCAAAGTTGCCCTGCTGACTGTAGAACCGCTGACCAATACAGGTTCGAGTTCAGCCACCGGCGTCAGCGCGCCGGTTCTCCCTACTTGAATAAAGATTTTTTTGAGTCTTGTCTCAGCCTGTTCAGCGGCAAATTTGTAGGCAATGGCCCAGCGAGGCGCTTTGGCGGTTGCTCCAATCCGATCCCTGAGGCTGATGTCATCCAATTTGATAACCGCGCCATCGGTTTCATAATCCAAATCATGACGTAATGCATCCAATTCATTGAGCACATCACCAAGGGACTTTGCATGATGACAGGTCCAAACCTTTGCTGGCCCTTGAAACCCTATGTTTTGGAAATATGCGAGTAATTCAATTTGTTTATTCGGAAAACTATTACCAGCTGCTTCGATCTGCCCCAGACCATAGATCACAATATCCAAAGGCCGTTGAGCAACAATTTTAGGATCCAGCATTTTGAGTGAGCCTGCGGTGGCATTCCTTGGATTGGCAAAAGGTTCCTCGCCTTCATCAAGACGGCGATTGTTCAATCGAAGAAATCCTGCGCGAGTCATAAAAACTTCACCCCGGACTTCGATTACACGGGGAATGGGCACGCTACTGGAATCTAGCTGAAGAGGAATGCTTCGAAGCGTACGCAGATTGGAAGTGATGTCGTCACCGGTAGCTCCGTCTCCCCGGGTAGCGCCATAAACCAATTCCCCTTCTTCATAACGCAAACTGACAGCCACACCATCCACTTTGGGCTCTACAGTCCATATCAATTCCTCTTCCGGCAACAGCTTCTGCACACGATGAATAAATGCAATCAGTTCATCTTGAGAATACGTATTGTCGAGGCTCATCATCGGAAGGGTGTGGACCACCGTTTTGAAGCCTTCCGAAGGCAGTCCTCCTACTCGCTGCGTAGGCGAATCAGGGGTAATATATGCAGGAAAGCGACGTTCAAGATATATCAACTCTTTGTAGAGTCGATCATACTCGTGATCGGAGACGGCCGGCACGGCCTGAACGTAGTAGGCATAGTCGTGCCGACGAATGATATTTACCAGTTCACGGTGCCTGGACTGAGTTTCACCATCTGTCATGTTTAGTAAAAATATGATCAGAGATGAAATACAGGCAACTGATTAATGAATCTATTGGTCAGAAAAATAGGATTTGATTACCTCGGCAACTCGAACAGAAGAAATACAATCATCCTCGGGGATCAAACCAGAGGTGTTTGAAAGGATCACGGGAAAATGACGTTCATCGGCCGGACGCGTTCCATGAGACCCTTTGACCAAAGTAGCATCCAATGGAATCACGTCCATAAGCATACGAAATCCAAGTTTCTTTTGGAGCAAACGCTGTACGATTTTTAACTTTGGAAATTTCAGAGCAGGATCCAAAAACAACTCAACCGGATCATATCCAGGTTTTCGATGAATATCCACACACCGCGCAAAGTCAGGCGCTTTCTGATCATCTAACCAGTAATAATAAGTAAACCATGCCCAATCTTTAGAAAAGACAACAAGATCACCCGAACGTTCATGATCAATGCCTTGCTTTGCTTTATCTTCGCCACTCCAGATCCAATCCACTCCTTCGACAGATTCAATCAGTGTTCTCACCTGACGTATCATTGTTGCATCCTGAATGTATACATGGGCTACTTGATGATCTGCCACTGCGAATACCTTGGATGCTCCAAAATCTATTAACTCATGACCCAATTCTTCTTTGATGGTCAGCCAGCCCTGTTCGCGAAAAAGGCGATTAAGGTGAATCGCTTTTTTCACCTCAGTAATTCCATACTCCGAAAGAATTAAAGCGTCAACGCCCTGCCCAACCAGAAAATCGAACAAATCACCAACAATATGATCAATACGCTTGAGATCATCTGGAATAGATGAATGACCAGGTCCATGGCGTTGTAAATTGTAATCTAGGTGAGGAAGATAAATCAAACTCAGGGAAGGTTTATGATGGGATTCCATCCATTTGGCAGCGTTTGCTATCCATCGTGAAACCGCATCAGGTTCTCCCTGAGGCGATTGAACTCCAGCAGCCGGCCCCCAGAAAGCAGGAAAAGGAAAAGCCCCCAGGTCCCGAGTGATTTCCGGTCGTATATTGTAGGGCCATGAATAAATATCAAAAAACTTCCGACCATCTGCGGGATACATGGGACGCGGAGTAATACTGAAGTCCGCGGTGGAGTGCATATTATACCACCAAAAAAGTTTAGCACATGTGAAATCTGGTATCTTATCTCTGAGTTGCTCCCAAACTTTGGGGGCCTGAACAAGCTGGTTGGGTTGCTTCCAGAACTGAACTTCGGCAAGGTCGCGGTCATACCAACCATTGGCGACGATTCCGTGTGTGGAAGGTTGTGAGCCAGTGAGGTAATTTGACTGGGCAGTACAGGTAAGCGCAGGTAAGGCAGGATCAATACGAGTGATTCCACCTTGTTGCGCCATGGCCTTGATGCGAGGCATCCCTCGATCAATGAGATCGGCAGTCAAGCCAACGACATTGATAACAGCCAGACGATTCATTATAGCAAAGGAATGGCCGGATCAGGGATGGGCTAAAATAATCTTGGCAGAATCAGATTGAAATCGGTCTCGTAAAATATGCATTGCTTGATTCATTTTTGGTAAGTTGATTTCATGCACCTCGGTGCCTTTGCCGATTCCCTCTAAAAGTGTCACTGTCAACTCTCCACCTAGATGCTCTCGAAACTCTTCGAGCCCTTTCAGAACGGTATAATTCCCCTCACTCGTGGTGTAGTGAAGTTCGTTGGAGTAGAGTTCAAACCCAAGCTTTTCTATCAAGTTCAAAACGCGATCCACTTCGGCTTCTTGCAGCATACCAACCAGTCCTGAGTAAATCACATCCAAGCAGATCCCAATCGCAACAGCTTCTCCATGTCGGATGGAATAACTCGATAACTGTTCAAGTTTGTGAGCCGCCCAATGACCAAAATCAAGGGGACGAGCGGAGCCAAACTCGAATGGATCCCCACTTGAAGCGATGTGATTGACATGCAGTTCAGCACACTTATAAATCAATCGTTCCATCGATTCATCGTCAAAGCTGGCGAGTTTCTCAGCAGATTCTTCCAATTCTTCAAAAAATGCCTGATCCCGAATCAAAGCAACTTTGACAGCCTCAGAGTAACCACCACGCTTGTCACGCTCTGACAATCCTCCCAACCATGCCAAGTCGTTGACGACAGCAAATGGAGGAGCAAATGTACCGACAAAATTTTTCTTACCGAAGGCATTAATTCCGTTTTTCACCCCAACACCGGAATCTGCCTGACTTAAAGTCGTTGTCGGAATACGGATGTGTCGCACACCTCGATGAGCTGTCGCTGAAGCTAGACCCACCATATCCAACAAAGCGCCACCACCAATAGCAATCACATAGGAATGCCGGTCAATGTGGTATCGATCAATGGGTGATTGTATTTCTGAAACATGAAAATAAGAGTTTTTCACTCTTTCTCCACCTTCAGCAATGATGGCAGGACAAACGAGGTCAATATCCGGATATTGATCAAAATATCGATGAATCTGGCCGGAAAGCTCAGGATAAGCACGAACCAATCCATCATCTGCAATTACCAGCACTTTGACGGGATCAGATTTAAAACCTTCCAAGAGTAAATCACGAAGAACCGGGTTGCTTGCCTCAAAAACGCCTTTTGTAAACAACACCCGATGCCGATACGACACTTGAACTTGACGTTCGATCTGAATCACAGTTGTTAATTTGACTTTATTTGAGAATTATGGCCAGTGAAAAATAAATTGGAATCTTCAATCAGGATAGTGTGGAAAAAAGATCAAGTTGCGGTGAAGGTTCAAGTTTTTTCAATTTTTCGCGTTCAGCTCGATGCCTTGTTTTGAGTTTGGCTTGACCAACAGGGGATAACTCCGCCTCTTCAAGATTATTCAAGATCTGTTTTGCTCGTTGGATAACGTCCAGTGGCACACCAGCCAACCTGGCAACCTGAATTCCATAACTCTTATCGGTACCCCCCGGAAGTATCTGATGCAAAAAAACCACTTTATCATTCCACTCTTTGACGGCCACATTATAGTTTTTAAGACGTTTTAACTTTGAAGCTAACTCCGTCAATTCATGGTAATGTGTTGCAAATAAAGTTTTTGCACCTACTTGATTATGTAAAAATTCAACGATCGACCAAGCAAGGCTCAGACCATCGAAGGTACTTGTTCCCCTTCCAATCTCATCTAGGATGACGAGGCTTTTCTGTGTCGAATTATTCAGGATATTGGCTGTTTCGCTCATTTCGACCATGAATGTCGATTGCCCTCTCGATAAATCATCACTGGCACCAATACGAGTGAAGATACGATCCATTACACCGATGCTCGATGATTTAGCTGGAATGAAAGAACCTGTGTGAGCGAGGATTGCCAGTAGCGCTGTTTGTCGAATAAAAGTACTTTTTCCTGCCATGTTAGGCCCCGTGATCAAGGCAATCTGCTCATTTTCTTGATCCAATGAGGTGTCATTGGGAACAAATCGCTCGCTCTGTAAGGATTGTTCCAATACTGGATGCCTACCCTGCTCAATAAGACACTCACCGTTTTGAGTTATTTTGGGCGCGGTGTAGTCATGAGTCTGAGCTAATTCTGCAAATGCACTTAGAACATCCAAATCCGCGATAGCAGCAGCGGTTTGCTGAACTTGTTCAAGATAGGTGAGCACCTTTTCGCGGACGCGCAGGAAAATCTCATATTCCAATTTCACCGATCGTTCTTCGGCCCCCAGAATCTTTCCTTCGACTTCTTTTAGAGATTCTGTAATGAAACGTTCACCATTAGCGATGGTTTGCTTTCTGACATAATGGCCAGGAACTTTATCAAGATGTGTTTTGGTTATTTCAATAAAGTAACCAAAAACAGAATTGAACCGAACTTTAAGCGAAGCAATATCGGTTTTCTCAATTTCTTCAGCCTGGAATTGTGCAATCCATGCTTTACCATCTCGTTTAGCAGCATGTATTTCGTCTAATTCTTTGTTAAATCCATCACGGATCAAGTTACCTTCCTTCAATACCGATGCAGGTTCATCCACTATGGAAATACTGATGAGATGCACTAAATCCGGCAATTCGTGAATCTGTGATTTCAATTCATCTACCAATAGCGAATTGGGACTGACCGTCTTGGATTCATTGAGTCCCAATTGAGGATCATCTGAATCATTGGATTCTTGAATGGATTCAATAAGACATTTCAAATCAGGCACGCATTCCAGCCCTATTTTCAGAATATTCAGATCTCGTGCATTACCAACTCCCATGCTTAGACGACTCATGGTACGCTCCAAATCCCGAATAGATTTCAGAGAAGATCTGAAATCAAAAAGTTTTCCAGGGTTTCGCAGCCATTTACGAACAGCAGCTTGCCTGTTACAAATCCCAGCATGCTCTGCAAGTGGAAAAGCCAACCATTCTTTAAGTCGCCTGGCCCCCATGGGTGTGATTGTATGATTGACTGCATCATACAAGCTCACGCCCTTCACATTGGAACGGTAGGCAGGTTCGAGAATTTCTAAATGCCTTAGGGTCACTGAATCTAAAATCAAAAACGCAGAAGGTTCATAACATGAAATGCGAGTCAAATGAATGACGCTTCTTCTCAATTGATGAGTAAGATAATGTAGGACGGCCCCTGCTGCTCCAACGGCGGCAGCTTTCTCCTTCAAGCCAAAACCATCCAAAGTTTTAACCTTAAAATGCTCCAGTAAGGTAAACCGAGCTGTATCTTGCTCGAAAACCCAATCCTCATATTCACTGACGATAAATGTTTGACCCTCAAGAACAGATTGTAGTTTAGAATTATCTGTTGGCACAATCACCTCGGATGGTTGGATACGCTGTAATTCAGTTAAAACTTCCTCCTCTGTTTTTATGGTCGCAGTTTTAAAATCACCCGTTGTTAAATCCACATAGGCAATACCATATGAATTTTGCACGCAAAACAGACTTGCTAGATAATTATGAGATTCGGAGGAAAGAAGTTTCTCATCAAAATGCGTACCTGGACTGAGAACCTGAGTCACCGCTCGCTTGACCAGTTTCCCTGGTTTTGCTTCCTCTACTTGATCACATAAAGCAACCTTTTTCCCTGCTTTTAGAATCTTGGATATGTAATTCGAAGCGGCATGGTAAGGGATTCCACACATGGGAGTCATACCACGCTTGGTGAGTGCGACATTCAAAATAGCAGCACCATTTTGAGCATCTTCAAAGAACATTTCATAAAAATCTCCCAACCGAAATAACAAAAGAGTATCCCGCGGCAAACTCTCACGAATATTTCGGTATTGCTCCATCATAGGACTGGGTGATTTTGGCTTAGCCATAACTATGAAATTAGCTGATATATCAAAAACAAAAAACACAAAAAAGCGCGAGGTGTAAAACCTCGCGCTTTGCAAATCTTGAAATTTGAGTAATTAGCACATCAACCGAATTATCGGCGACGACGCATGAAACCAAAGAGTGAGCCAATTCCAATCAAGGCTAAGGCAACTGTTCCGGGTTCAGGAACGGCAACCACTTGAGCTGCCAAGTTGGCAGTGGTTAGAGGGATTTGGCGAAGAGCCCAATCACCATTTTCAGGGCGCACCCAGACATCGTCGAAACTGCTTCCAACAACTGGAGGATTACGTAGCAACAGCCCTACATTCTGAGTGTTAGGCACATCGCTGAATTCGATGGTAAAAGTAAACATGTCGGCAGGCACTGGAATTGAAAGACCTGTTATTTCGAGCGTGTTGAAATCAGCTTGCAATGGGAAAGAAGCACTTTCATAGAGCAAAGTGGAAGGCTCAAGCTGACCAGTCTCAAAACCACCCATTAGATCCACTGCACCGTCGTTGGCACGAAATCGAATGACACCTGTGCCAGCAGCATCGGAGGAAAAGTATTCAAGCCTGAACTCGGTAACAAGACTTGCGCCTCCTGATAAGACAATTTGATCACCAAACTCAAGAGATGTGTCCTCGGGAACAAAAGTACCTAAGACTGGATCAGAAGAGTTGTCATAGACTACATCGCTTTGAGCGAGAGCTGATGTGATTGTTGCTACAACTGCAACAGCGCAGATCAATCCTTTCATTGAGTTTGTTCTAGTTCTCATAAATGCATTCAATATGTAAATTGTTAGTTACTAATCTAAGTCAGTATTAATTCTATTACTTCGAAATCGTTTAGCTTAGAAACAGATTTTTGCTTAAGACGCATACAAAATAAGCTGAGTTGACCAAAGATGTCAATTCTAAATTTCGTCCCTTTGCTGGGAGCAATTTTTGTTGTCGATCATAGCTATCGATTAACTCTTCCCACTTTAACTACGAAACTAAGCAAGTGTCAATTTCATAATTTCCCATAAAATGCATCGCACCCCTGATGCATAAAAACATATTCGGTGAATCTTATCATAACAGAATTAAACAACTGTAAGCAAAAGGGTTACGTTTAATAATCAGATTTTCATGAATGTGCCACAAATTAATAACAGGGGATGGCAACGTTGCTTGAGATTCCCCTTATTTGCACTTGTTTTAAGAAACAAGTTATAGCTGTATCATTGGATGAATGAGTGGTTAGCAGTTTTTTTACTTGGTATTGTTGAGGGTATCACGGAATTTCTTCCTGTTTCCTCAACTGGACACCTTCTCCTTGCACAACAAATCTTCGGAAAGTGGATCCAACCACAATCCGATCTGTTTAACATAGTCATCCAATCTGGAGCCGTTTTAGCTGTGATTCCTTTATTTAAAAATCGAATCATCACCACAATCAAGGAATGGAAAAATAAGGAAACACAGATTTTCATCGCCCAGATTGCTCTGGCATTTTTCATTACAGGGATGGGTGGACTGATTCTGGAAAAGAAGGGATTTACATTGCCCGAGACTCCAATGCCCATTGCCCTCGCACTGTTGATTGGGGGTATATTATTTTTGGGGATTGAAACTTGGTTGAAGGGAAGATCAACAACGGAGGCCATAACGTGGCGTATAGCGATAGCGGTTGGATTGGGTCAGTTGATTGCAGCGGTGTTTCCAGGTGCATCCAGATCTGGCACCACCATACTGGTTGCATTGATGATGGGATTGAGCCGCTCAATGGCAACAGAATACAGCTTCTTGGTAGGCATTCCTACCATGCTTGCCGCCGGTGGTTACAAAATATTCAAGGAATTGACAGACCCCATTGAAGGGGCGCCTCCCGAAGACTGGGGAATGGTTGGATTAGGATTTCTAGTCTCCGGCATCATTTCCTTTATAACAGTCAAATGGCTGCTTAGATATGTACAAACGCACACATTCAATGCTTTCGGTTACTACCGGATAGGAATAGGACTTGCACTGATGTTGATGATTTTGAACTAAAGAACCCCAAACGCCAAAAGCGTTTGGGGTGTGCAAAATGCTTATACTTAAATCCAACCAGCTTTAAGCTCTGGGCTCGAGCAACTTTTCGACACGTTCCTTTTCGAGTCGGGCAAACTTGGGTAAACCATTTTCGGTTGGAACCGGGTGACTACCCTGAATGAGGGGGGTGACATATTTAACAAAGTTTTCATTCGGCATGAAACCATCCTCAGAAATCCAGGCACGAGGGATCAGATGCTCAACATTTGCAATATCTCCGAGTGGTTGTAAGGCAGTCCCCCACTGATATGGCTCGTTGGCGAGTCTTACCAGCTTGACCATGAACCCACTCTTTCCTTCAAGAGCCGCTTTAACTGCTGCCACACCGCAGGCAAGTGCTTCATCAATATCTGTCGCACTGGCATGATGTGCTGCTGCACGTTGGGCATATCCCAGCTTCACAGTTCTGGTTTTCAAGTTTAATTTGCCTTGAATCAATTCCTTAAGCGACTCAGCAGCACCCGATAAAACAGCGTGGCCAAAAGAGTCTATTTTGGATTTGTCAGCTCCAATTTCTTCGCCAGCCGCATTTTTGACTCCCTCTCCAGCGACCACGATACAATACCCGAGGCGATCGATAGTCTCCTTGATTTTTGCTAAAAAGGCTTCCTCGTTTAGTCTGATTTCCGGCAAGAGGATAATGTGAGGGGCGTCATCTTCGCTTCGCTTGGCAACCACAGTGCCTGCTGCGATCCACCCGGCTGCGCGCCCCATGACTTCGACAATACAACAAGAGCCATCATCTGTGGCCATGCTTCCAACATCTTCTCCTACTTCCATTACAGTAGTTGCATTGTATTTGACAACTGATCCATATCCCGGGCAATGGTCGGTGTGAGGCAGATCATTGTCGATGGTCTTGGGTACCCCAATCACGCGAAGCTCGTAGCCTCGCTTAACGGCCTCCTCATGAATTTTGTTGGAAGTGTCCTGAGAGTCATTTCCGCCAGCATAGAAGAAAAACCGGATATTGTGAGCTTCAAGCACCTGAAACAAACGATCCATGTCTTTGGATGCCTGTTCAGGGTTGTTTACAAAGTCAATCTTGTAACGGCAGGTACCTAGAGCAGCCGCAGGCGTATGCTTTAGAGCCCCAATGGTTTTAGCTTTTTCGTCGTTAATATCAATCAGGTCTTCATTGAGAATACCGTAGATGCCGTTCAAACCACCATATATCTCTTCAATTTCCGGATGTTTACCGGCTTCCTGTATGACGCCGGCCACACTGGAGTTGATCACGACGGTCGGCCCGCCGGATTGCGCCACCAGCAGATTCCCGGTAAATTCATTTGATGCTTCCGTATTTTCCATAAGTTTCAGTTCGCTTCTAAATCAGGCGCTAAAGGTTAAATTCCAATGTCTTTTAAGTATGGAATGCTCTCTTCAATGGTCAGCCAACATGCCAACTCAAGGCTCGAGTGTCAAAAGGGAATTCCCTTTGAGGGCCGCAATTCGAACCGGATAGGGTCTTTTAAGCACGGCATATCATGCATCAAAAGAAATAACGTTTTTGATACCTGATGCCTTATCAAGCAAAAGTGATTGACTATCTTCAATTGAAAACCTTTTGGTGATCAATGCCTTCAATGATTCAGGCCAACGCTGCATGAATACATCCAAGTCCTTGATAGCCGAGATGAAGGAAGACTGATCGGCATTGACTGTACCAAGAACAACCTGATTCTTTAAAACCACATTGCGCATAATGGTGTCGGCATTGACTTCAATCGGAGGTTTAGGAGCAGGGATTCCTGTGAACACATAAATGCCGTTGAGACCTAATATGCTCAATACTTGATAGGCAATGGTTGAGACACCTACAGCTTCGTATACAAGGTCGATATTTCCCACCTGGTCAAGCAAGCCCTCAATGGGTGTATCCAATGCGGAAATGTAAGGCACGCCAAATGATTCTACCAATTCCGATTTTGGATTCGGAGCCTTGCTGCGAGAATAAACAAAGGTATTGAAGCCTTCGGCTTTTAATTTCATAGCCCCCAGGATCCCGACAGGACCCGCACCAAGAACCACTGCATTAAGGCCTTTTCCACTTGGCCCACCGTTTGCATTTTTGTGTTTCACCCAAGGCAATCGACTTTGCGTGGGCCAGACCTGCGACATTGCCTTTTCAACAATCGTCAAGGGTTCGACCAACACAGCCACGTCCCGCAAAGAAGTTGGGACAAAATTAAGAAACTTTTCCTGTTCAGAATAATATTCGGTCATGAATCCATGACTCATTTTGATGCCACGTTCAACAAAATGACCGGTAGAACAAAAATCCTGCAGATCAGCCTGGCAAGGCGCACAGTGATCATAAACGCATGGCCGCCGAACTGATGGAACGACCAGATCGCCGGGTTTCAAATGCTGCACAGCAGAACCAACCTCCTGGACTTCACCCATGGATTCATGCCCAAGCACCAGATAGTCTGATTCCTTGGGTGGATCTCCATAGACAAATGTGCATATCTCTCGGTCCGTGCCACATATGCCAACATCAAGGCTTTTGATGATCAGATGGTCATCAGATTCCAAGGTTGGCATCGGGTGGTCAATGATCCCGACTTCTTTCTTCTTCGGTATGGCGCCGACAGCTTGCATTAGTTTACTTTTTTGTCGTTGGTTTACTTGCGATTAAAGGTCAAGTGAATGGACGAACATCTTACATTTTGGGGTGTTCCGGCAAATCATTTTTGACAGATTCTGCCAAATTTGTTGATTGAGCCTTAAATTGGCATTTTCTGAGAGGCTTTTGGCATTATTTACTCGATCGATATTGTTTGAGTAGTGCGATTACGGTCAATTTGATGCAGCGATCGCCGACCGTCAGGCCAAGCCACCTCAATATGGTTGGCACCTCGAACGGAACCCAGTATTTGCAACATGCCATTTTGGGAGCCACAGGCAGCCCCCGTTTGGATCACCTGCCATGGACCATGGATTCCCTCGTCCCCAAGTAACCTGATCTGTGCCCCGAGAGCCCACGGGTTTTTATTGGCTCCCTTGAGTCTGACCATTACACCGGGCTCGGCGGCTTGATTGTTGAACAAGTGCGAAACACCGTTGTTTTGTCCTACCAGCAAGTCAAGTCGACCATCGCGATTCCAATCGCCGCTAGCCACTCCCCGCTGTTCTCCTGTCAACTGAATTCCAGACTGAAAGTGGGCCAGTGTTTTAAACACCCCTTTTCCCGTTCCCAGACACATCAATCCGAAACCAGCATCCATTCGTGGAGTCATTCCTTCAAACTGAAAATGGTTCTGTGCCAGAAAAACATCAAGGTGGCCATCTCCGTCAAAATCCCCAGCAACAACGCCAGCTGCTGTCGACCATTGCGCTTCCCGTGGAAGCGGGGCAGCCATGAAACGACCGTCATGATTCAAAAAAAGCGTTGTTTGCGGCCAGTTCAACTCAAGGACCGAAGGAGTTGCTCGCAGGTTTTCAAATACCTGAGAAACAGTTTGCTGCCCGAATACCCGATACGATGTGTAATGATCAGAAACAACAGGAATACCGCGCGCCAAGGCGCCTAACTGTAAATCAGGCACATAGGCACCGATTTCTTCTTCGTAATGAGACCGGACAATGTCTATGACTTGGTTACCGTCCATATCTGCATGGTAAAGTCGCAGGGGGTGATGAAGGTATTTTTGGTGCGGACCGTTTACCCCCAGATTGCCTGCGACAAAGTCGATGGTTCCATTTTCGTCAAAATCTCCAAAAGCCATTCCACTCCACCATCCCAGTTTTTCGCTTAAACCAACCTCAGTCGTCTGGTCCACTAATTGGCCTGAATCATTTCTGAAAAAGCGTATGGCCCCCCATTCCAATGCAACGAACAATTCAGGGAAACCATCACGATCGATGTCCACCCAACTGGCACTTTTCACCATGCCGATACTTTTAAATAATTTAGAACGTCCTTCATCCAATTTAAAAACTCCATTCTCGTTCAAAAATAAAAAAGAGGAAGGGGGGGTTGGGTAACGCCCGGGCATTGCCCGCGCTCCCATGAACAAGTCGAGGTCACCATCACGATCGACATCCCCCAGAGTAAGCACGCCAATAGAAGCTTGTTGCCCAGGAAAACCATCTACCGTTTTTTTCTCCTTAAATCGGTATTCCCTCACAGGCGAGCCAAGATCAAGTCCGTCTTCATAATTGTTGGAAGCCATCAAAAGACGCACCTCGTTTGCTGCATCCTTCCAGGCAACCAGACCTGTCTGATCTCTGGAGACAGGCAAATGAAAGGGAGCCTTGTCATAAGGCTCTAAAGCTCTACCTTCCTGATTGAGCCAAACAGCTGATTTTCCACCTCGTGCGCTGCTCACCACCAGATCCTCCCAACCGTCTTGATTTAAATCCACCCAGGCAACCGCAGGACCTTCATGTGCCAGAGATGCATCCATCAGAGGCTGCCTGGCCCAGTCATCAAACATCGAGTCGTGATGCGCCGGTTCCAATTGAATGACCTTATCCGAAAAGAGCTTTGAACCCGAAAAGCGTTCTTTCTGAGGGCTGCGAGTGGCATTTGAATGGGGCTGTTGAATTTCATACAGGCAGTTGGCTTGCAATGAATCGATCTCCGTGACATTTCCTGCCGGCCATATCACACGCAGGGTAGCATCATCACTATCAGTCCTCTTCCATGCAAAAGTCCGCACTGCTTGATCACTTGAAAGATACTTGCCACCTGCAATGATTTCTTGCGACTGGAGTATATCACCATTTTTAAATTCCAGACGTGCTCCAACGCCCTGACTGTTCCCATTGAGCCCTTTGAGGGAAATGGCAACTCGAGGTGCTTGAGCGTGGTTTTGATATACTGATGCTGGCTCATTCAAGTTGTTGACCACAACATCAAGGTCACCATCCCTGTCCAGATCCGCCAGAGCGATCCCGTGAGAAACACCGTTAAAATCAAAACCCCATTCTCGGCTGATCTGTTTGAAAGTCCCATCACCTTGGTTTCGATAGGCAATATTGGCAGTGTTGAACCGGGGGAATTTCAGACGATTTTGAAAAATCTCACTGTCGCTTAATTTTCGAGCTTGCCGCAGGGACTTAAGTTGGTTCGCCACATCAATATTCCGCCCATCGCGCTCATGGCCGTTGGTGATCAGAATATCTTCATAACCATCCAGATCGACATCCAGAAACGCAGCGCCCCATGCCCAATCAGAGGTGGCAAGACCAGCCCATTGCCCCACTTCCGCGTACGTGGTGTCCCCCCTGTTCATCTGGAGCGTCGTCTTCATGTATTGAGGGCGATGACTTGCCTGACGGATCAATTCCATGACAGGCTTAACATCGCCCAGCTGATTCATGCGCGTTGCATGTGATCGTGCCAACATGTCCAAGACAAGGATGTCGTCGTCTCCGTCCCGATCTACGTCTGCCATATCTACCCCCATGGCAAACCAGCTTGTCTGGCGAATTGCATCAGCAGGTAGAGCAAGAAAACTCCCGTTTCCATCATTGATCCAAATACGATCCGGGGTATCAAAATCATTGCAGACATAAAGGTCCGGATAGCTGTCATGGTTCAGATCCCGAAACATCGCAGCAAGCCCCCAATCCCGAGGTGTTTCGGACAAGGTTTTTCCAAACTCATCCTTGAAAACACCTCCAGTCCAACTCATTTCTTCAAAAAGCAGATCCCCTTTATTTCGATAGAGAGAATCAGGCTCGCCATACTCGCCCACCCCACCCCGGGCATCGACATAAAATCGATGCTTCAAGTCAGGCTCAGACGTAGATCGCCCGTTGAATTGCGTGACGATGCGCTTCCCCTTCTCAGTCTTTATGCTGACGTAAGCGTTCGGTACGTCCATCAATGCCTCCGCACGATATCTGGAGACATAAATATCAGGAAGCCCATCCACATCAAAATCCCCAATGGCAACCGTCATTCCACCTGGCGCCGGTTTCAATCCCGCTTGTTGAGTCATTTCCTCAAACTTAAAATTCCCGAGGTTACGAAATAATCTCAGTCCTTGATACATGGTATTGACGAGCAATTCGGGCAGCGTATCCCCATTGAGATCCGCTAGGACGCATGCAGTTGCGTCAAATTCACTGCATCCCACTCCAGCACTCGCTGTCACATCTTCAAACCTCCAGTCGCCAAGATTTCGAAACAGCCTGTTGGGGGCATCAATCGAGCTGAAATAAAGATCACAATGCCCATCACCATCCACATCACTTGCTGCAACTCCCGACCCATTCAATAACATCTGGTTTGTCATGTGGCGCGCTACAGGAAGCTGATTGGTGAATGCAATACCCGTATTCACTTGCGCCATGAGCTCAAATCCGGCTTGGATTCCCGGAGACTTTGAAACGGAAAGGAGCTTGAAGCGATGGTGATCTTGCTGCTGCCAGGTGGCAGGTTCTTGTGCATGATTGAATCCCCCTCCCAGCAAGAACAGGTTTGTAATGAGAAAAAACAATCTTTGATCACACCAACACAACATTGTCCTATTTTAAAACATGCACGGGAGTGATTCAATACTGTGAATGATTGAGCTTTGCTTTCTGGTCAGATATTTGAGATGGTAGAAGGATCCAATTTGCTATGAAATCTTGTCATTTATCAATTCAGCGGTTTGCTCTGGCTGCAGCTCTCTTCGTTTCAAACTCACTTTTCGGCGATGATGGCCAATGGCTGCATTTCGAGGGTAAGAAGGGCCCAGGCAAGGGCAAGCATGTCGTGTTTGTCTCCGGCGATGAAGAATATCGATCGGAAGAAACAAATCCGATGCTTGCCAAGATACTGAGCCAAAGGCACGGATTCGACTGCACGGTCCTGTTCTCGATTGACCCCGAGAATGGGTATATCGATCCCAACAACCAAAAAAGCCTTCCAGGGCTTGAGGCGTTGAAGGGTGCAGATTTAATGATTATCGGCACTCGATTCCGCCAATTATCAGATAATCAATATCAGCTCATTGCCGACTATTTGAATGCGGGCAAACCTGTCATGGGTTTCCGAACGGCCACTCATGCATTCACAGGTAAGGGAGCCACCGGTGATTTTCGCTGGGGGCAGTTTGGACTCAAAATACTCGGTGAAACCTGGATCAGCCATCACGGCCGGCACAAGGGGCAAGGCACGCGCGCTGTGCTCGAGGCCCAAAACGCCAAACATCCAGTTTTGAAGGGTGTAGGCGATATTTTTGGACCAACGGATGTTTACGGTATACGAAATCTTGACCCAGCGAAATCCACCATTCTTTTTCGCGGAGCGGTCACCGCCACCCTGGATGAAAATTCGCCGGCGATTGAAGGGCCCAAAAACGACCCCATGATGCCTCTGGCTTGGTTCCGCACTTACACAGCACCAAACGGAACAAGCAAGGGACAGGCATTTTGCACTACTCTGGGTGCATCTGTCGACATGTTGGACAAAGATCTGCGCAGGTTATTTGTGAATACGGCCTATCACTTGACGGGGCTGAAAACGATCAAAGCCGCGGATGTGCAGTTTGTGGATCACTTTCAGCCCACATTTTATGGTTTCAACAATGTGAAAGATTACTACAAAAAGCGTAACCTTCGGGTCAGTGATTTCAAACTGGGAAGTAGTGCCTCAACAGGCCTGGCAAACCCAAAATCAGCACCCGCCTGGCGCCCAATGCTGCCATTTTGATGTTCATTGATACATCTCTCGATGAATGCATTTCATCGAGAGGTTTTTTATGCAAGAAGCCATCAATCAAGGAAGGATTACTCGTAGAAAAAGAAACAGCCTCATCATTGGGTCCTTGGGCGAGAAAACCATCAGGTAGCCTTTACCTGAGAAAGCAGCTCAAACCGGTTCAAGGCCGTATTACCAGCATCAAATCAACGAAGTAATTTTATCCTTACCGCTGCTTGGTCGTCTGATTATTCGACATCTGATACTTCAATTAACTGCGTGGTCTGAACAATACTGGCCTTGATGGCAAGCGGTCCGGGCGCAGCGGCGGCAAGTGCTTCTGGCAATTGCATGTTCATGATCATCTCCTGGTTCGCGCTGGCATGAACGATGAATCCTGATGTTTGATCCACAAAAATTTCACCAGAGTTCTTCCCATCGGTCATCGACATTTCCATCCCCATCATGTCTGCATTTTGGGCCGCGTCGGCAACAATGGAACCCTCGTACGCCAACACATTGACCTGTCGCCCATCTCGTGCAGCCTGACCTTTCAATGTGTAAGTATTATCCACTTCCATAGCACCGCTTGTCCCAAATACTTGAGTGTATTTTCGTTTCCAAGCATCTCCAATCTTGACCGAAGATTCCGGCCAAAAAGGGTAACTAGCAAGCTGCTTGAACTGATCTTCTTGAATAAAACCCTGAGCAATTGGGGCTGCTTGTGAGGGAATCGCTTTGGTGATTTTATCATACATGCTGTCCAATCCATTCAATTCAGTGATCCCACCCTCAGGCGAGTATGTCAGAGTCAGTTTTTCTCCAATCAAAACATTCAATCCTTCCAGCATCGTGTGCATAGGGTCAATCGAACCTGCTGGCGCGGGGTTTTCACTATCAAATGTTAATTTGTTACCCATCATTTCCAAGTTGACCATCGCGGAAAGAATTTCCATTTCCAGCAGTGTGTCACCAGAGTCTTCATCAAGATTGGCGGATACCGAATATTTGAACTTCTGACCGGCAACGCTATCAAGGGCAGCGGCAAAACTGCCCTCTCCAGCAGAGGTGGTTTGGTCAATCTTAACCTCATACACAAATCTTTTACCATCCGGCCAGACAAGCCCCAATGTCTTTGGCCCCTGTTCAGCAATCTGATCGGTTGCAACAATGGAGCTGGAATCTGTTTGAACCACATTAGCGACGTTATCGGCTCCCTCGGTATTATCAGAACTTTCACTTGGAGTCCTGGAACACCCTGCGACCAGAAAGGAACTCAGGAAGGCGAGAATCAAGCGTTTGGGTGTATTATATTGCATGGGAGGACATTTTCACATGGGGCTTTGATAAGCAAGTAGAAGATCCCGAACCCGACAGCGTCCACATCATCGAATTGATTGGAATACCGGTTTGCTCAACAAATAAAAATAAGATAAAAACCTTCCATGAAGTTACTTCCACTCCTGCTCGCATTAGCGAATTTATGCGTAATGTCGACAGTAGAGGCAGCCGGTTTCAAAGCTGGCGTTGCCGTACGCACCGTTACCCCATCTCCATTACTCCCGGTATCCGGAGGCATGGGGCCATCCAGCAAGGCGAGTGAAAAAAAAGGAGATTTAACAGTGCGCGCACTTGCTCTGGGCAATACTCAAACGCAATTGGTCATTGTATCCTCTGACTTTCTGGGGTTCCCCGCTGCGTTGGGTGATAAGGTACGTGCACAAGTAACGTGGATTCCGAGTGAGCATATTCTCATAGGCGCTTCCCATACACACAGTGCGCCGGATTGCTATGGTTTTCCCAATGGTAAAGGAGGCACGGATGCCGATCTGGAGTATCTTAATTTTGTCTGCGATCAAATGGCAGGTGCCATTCACAGCGCCTTGGCTTCCATGCGCCCCGCTCGATTGCGGATCAATACCGGAGAAGCCAGAGGCAAGATCGCTTATAACGCATACGCCGATGCTCTTTATGATCCGCGCTGCCACGTCATACAAGCGGTCGCTGATTCAGGAGATACAATCGCAACACTGGTGAACTACGCTGTCCACCCAGAGGTATTGGGTGCCAATACAGGCATCTGCAGTCCTGACATGATTTGGCCCATGACCCAGACAATTGAGCGAAACATCGGAGGAGTTGCCATGTTCATGAACAGCGCCCAGGGTGGTATGGTTACCGCAGACAACCGCAAGACTGACGGGAGCGATTCGCGGATTTGGGCAGAATGCGAAAGAATCGGTGGGCTCTTGGGTAACGAGGCAGTTCGTATCATTCAAGAAGCGGAATTTCTGGATGACACTCAATTAAGAGTTCACTCAAAACGAGTGTCCTTCCCCGTCAAATCGCCCGAAATGCGCGCTGTTCTTGAAACTTCACCTTTACCTTATGAATTGGACAAGGAGGGATATATCGCTACCACGATGAATTTGATTGAGCTGGGTAACACTCAAATCCTGACTATTCCTGGCGAAGCTTTGCCAAATATCGGCTACTACTTGAAACGCCAAATGAGAGGTGAACACAACCTTCTATTCGGTCTAACCAACGATGCATTTGGCTACATCATGACGCGTGTGGATTGGGGAAGTTTTAAAAGATACGAATACATCTCAAAAGTTTCCTTAGGTGAAAACACAGGAGAAATCCTGATCAAAGAATCTTTGAAATTGATCGATCAAGCGCAGGCCAAAAGATAGGATTGTTTTGAAAACACAATGAAACCATGAGGGAAACGGCTTTAGATTATTTTGAACCCAACCGCACGATATTTGAAAGTGAAATGGACGTCAGACCTGACGATATCGATATGTTTCAACACGTACATGCCAGTAAATATCAGGACTACATTTTAGCAGCTCGCTTCGATCAGATGAAGCGATGCTACGGCATTTCGATGGAAGCATTCATGGAAAAAGGGCTGGGCTGGTTTGTGCGAGATTTCTGCATTGAGTATAAACGTTCACTCGGTTTGGGAGATCGTTTTAAAGTGAAGACCTGGATCCAGGACTTTTTCCGAACCGGGGTCTGCGTTCACTTCGAGATCATTCGAAAAACAACCGATAAACTCTGTTGCAAAGGCAAATCACATTACACCATGGTCTCTTTGACTACCCAACGACCAGAACCCATACCAGGATGGGTTCTCGAGAAGTATCGCATCTAATCAAGACTTGTTGCGCTCAATCGATTGGGTGACTTCTGCGAGCAGTTGATCGTCCATTTCAACAAGATGGGAACGTTCTGGAAATCTACCCTCCTTCACATCTGAGACATACTCACCAAAGGCAGCAATCCGCTCCTGTTGAAGCCTTCGATTTTCTGCAAGGAAATTCCGATATGCTTTTGCATGCCGCGGCAGTCGCTCGTCGTAATCGCCAAGAATGTCATCGGAGAATAGAAATTGAGTATCGCATCCACCACCCGATCCAAGGGACATCAGAATCAAAGTGGTCCGGGAGCTCAACCAGGAAGCAA
The DNA here is from genome assembly GCA_000383715.1 of Verrucomicrobia bacterium SCGC AAA164-E04. GTDB lineage: Bacteria > Verrucomicrobiota > Verrucomicrobiia > Limisphaerales > AAA164-E04 > AAA164-E04. The sequence continues at coordinate 85,037 of KB911838.1, read as the reverse complement.
AGTTGTGCGGGACACACTCCAATTCGGCGGCATAAGCACCCGCACTCTCCAATTCTTTCATGCTTTGGTAAAGCCCCTGTGCCTCTTCCGCAGATTTACCGATGGCCCGATACCCTGTCCAGGTCACATGCCGAGGAATCATTCCAAGATGCCCAACTACAGGAATTCGCTCACGTGCCATGGCTTCGATGATAAAAGGGCTAGCGGAACAGTATACCGAACTAGCTCCCATTTCCAACGCCTTGAAACCGACTCGAATGGCCTCTTCAGGAGTCGCCATACCATGAGGAGTCGCCCCAGATAAAAAGCTGTTCGGTGCTGCCTCGACTAAGCTTGGAAATCGCTGCTGCGCTGCTGGCGAATCAAAACTACAGCTCATCAAATCGACTCCCGCCTGCTCCGCAGCAGTTGCCTCTTCAGGTGACTTGACATGGATATGTGTTAGACAGCGCTTACCTTTCAGTAATTGAAGATCACGCACGGTATACTTTTTTCTCGGTCGAAGCATGCGTGAAAGATTGCAAAATCCAACCAGGCAATCAATCCCATTTGGAAAACTTAATCAAAGCGCGGAAGCCGACATCTTGAAGTTTGGATTCGACATGGATGACCTCAGAATCCATGACCAACTGAGGAAGCATTGGGATACTGCCCTATGTTCAATGAAGACCATCTCGTTTAAAAAACGTCAGGGAAGCCTTGTGATCGAAGGTGGTCCGATGAGCTGATTCAGAGGAATTTCAGGAGGCATGAGCGTGGCCGGCGAAGTACTACTCAACCGAAAAAAGGCAAGCGCCTGATTAAGGAATTCATGCTCGTTCGCGCCAACAAACGCCAGAAGCAAGGCGTCAAAATCGCCAGGATGAGGCTGCAGCCCCATGCCACGAAAAGAGTCAACCAAGGCTATTTGCCAGCTACTGCGGATCGCCATGTAGCAAGCAAGTGGAATGAACGGATCAAACGATAAAGGAGGGGTTGTCCAGGTGTCCCAGTTTTTCATATGCTCAAAGTCGAGCGAAGGATTACTCTTGACCATGTCCAATACATGCTTGATGCGGCTGCGGAGTCCATCGCGTCCGTTTTCCGTACCGAGCAAAAAGGGCAACACTGCTGCAGCACCCTCGCCGAACCATGGCGGACAGTAATCGGGCTCGGATACAGTCCCTCCAGAGTTCCTGGATTGGTAGTTATTCATCATCTGATGCCACATCATGACATGGTGATACTCATGAATGACGGATGAAGTCAGCCGGTCACGAAGACAGCCCTCGGATCGAGGGCAATATTCGTCATCTGGAATGCGTGACATGTGCAGGGGAACTCTCCACCCATCATTATTCATATGCATGCCCGAAATACCCGTGAAACCGTCTTTGGTCATGTTCACGTCTCCCCCGATGATTCTCGCCTGAGCAACGATGCTATCATCATCTGCATCATAACCGTGGTAATCGATAAGGAAATAATAATGCTCATAGGCACCGATCAATGGGAAAAGTTTCTTCCTAAGCAGTTGATTTGTATCCGTCTTCCAACTATCCCAATCCCATTCGGCATCGCGACCTCTGTAATTGCTGGGCAAGGCTTGGGCAAAGTGGATATGGATCGGCGCGGTGGCTTTAACTTTATTGTAACCAATTTCCCAGAAGAGCTTCGTTTGCGGATCCAAGCTACTTGCCCCAAGGTCTTTAAATTCATTTTCATCGCTAACCAATGATCGCGCTGGCAGAAACATGGCCGATGATATTCCAAATATGAGGACTGCCTTTTTCAAAAAGCTTTTTGCGGACAGCGTTCCGCTGATAAATCGAATAATGGCGGAAAATGGTCGGGTTTGCTCGATGTATGTTTTCATATTTGGGCAGGGTCAGGGAGCTCCGCAGAACAGGGATCTTTGATTAATGTGACTATTCTATTAGACGCGTTATGCGCACTCTTCGCATTCTCTCAGACTCACTACTCCAGTCGATAGGTTTTATTGAACTCCACCGTAGATCAAAATTCACTTTGGCTTGAACCCCTGCGTGTAAGGTTTACGGTGAACTCCAAATGAGCGATACCCCTACACCGCGTGATCCGTTTGCGGAGGCACGCCGAAAAGATGGCGTTCTGAAATGTCCTTTCCAAGGTGAATCCGTGCCCATGATCCTGCGCCATGCCGATGTACGTCGGGCAGCAAAAGATTGGAAAACATTCAGTTCCGACGCCCCCTTTCGAGTACCTATTCCTTCGGAGGAAGACGTACGCACCATGCGGCAATTACCGATTGAGACTAATCCACCAGAACACACTGAGTATAGAAATATTGTAGAGCCTTTTTTCCAGCGCTCCAAAACGCCCGAGGTCGCTGGTAAAGTTGAATCATTGATCAAAGAAAAACTCGACGACGCCACAGAGAGGGAATCCATTGAAGTGGTGAACGAATTCGCACTCCCCATTCAATCACGCGCCCTTACCTACTTGTTGAACGTACCTGAATCAGAAGCAGACACATGGATCAATTGGGGCATACACGTTTTCAAAGTGGACGGTGCTCTGGCCAAGAAAGGAACCGCACTCGAAGATTATTTACACGCACAACTGGATCGTGCCGCATCAAACCCCGGTGAGGATTTTTTCAGTGCTCTGACAGAGGCCAAGTTTCGTGGCCGTTCGCTGACAAGAGAGGAAATGATGGGATTTGCTAACCTGACATTCGCTGGCGGAAGAGATACCATCATCCACAGCATAGCCTCAATCGTAGCATACATAGCTGAAAACCCTGATACTCTGGATTACCTGCGCGAAGATTCAAAACGCATCATTCATGCCAGTGAAGAGTTTTTTCGAGTCTTCATGCCGTTGACTCACATAGGGCGAGTCTGCCCTGTTGAGACCGATGTTCAAGGAGCAAAGGTAAATCCAGATGGCCGTGTGTCGCTGGGGTGGGCATCAGCTAATTTCGATGAAAACGTTTTTGAGAGGCCTGAAGAAATTCGACTCGACCGCAAGCCGAACCCACATATCTCTTTTGGCTTTGGAGCTCACCTTTGTCTTGGAGCACCGCATGCTCGGTTAATTGTGCGTAGTTTATTGAAAGCAATGACTGACCGGATTTCAGCGGTTACCGTTCTGAGCAGTACGCAGCACGTAGAGAAAGAGGAAAAATACCAGCGACCCAATGGGTATGATTCTCTCAAAGTAAAATTATCAACCCGGGGATGATCTTGAACCTTTCATCCATGAGGGGTGACTGAGCCAGAACACACCTCTACCCAGTAGATCCAGCAGCAAAATAAATCGCTGAGCATTCTTGGCTAATGTAGCCCCGGAGCCTCATGCATCGCCCTGCCTGGAATGCCCATGCAAGCATCAAAAAACTACCCCTACAATAAGAGTCCTTCAATAGGGCGAGGCAAACTTGATGGGAGTTTTTTCATAAATGCAGGGCAGCACAAAAAGCAACCTTGATTTTATTGGTTATCAATAAAGCACAAAGATAATTAACTTGGCTTGATTATACATGTGCCAGTTAAATGAGGATAATGTTACGATGTTTAGCACTTCTTGGGGTTTTGGTTTTTACCGCTGCAGGTGCGGATGCACCTTTTATTGGGGATGCACATATCAATCAAAACGGGACGCTTGTCTTTTCAGTGGAATATCAAACAATCTCTGAGAATCCAGAGTTTCAAATCCTCACTTCCTCATCAGTCTCTGCCCCTGAAGAATCATGGATTAAAATTCCCGCTTCCACTACGCCTGCACCCGTCAGTTCGAAGTGGATAATCGAACTTTTGCTTCCCGGGGGCAATATGGCGTTTTACAGGGTCGAAGTAACAGACGATATCATCTCAACGGCGAATTCAGGGGTGATAATTTCTGAAATTTGCTCTGCCAATACGAGTCTTTTGGAAGATATTGATGGTGATTTTTCAGATTGGATCGAACTTTATAATTCAGGAGATAAAAACGTTTCCCTACAAGGTTGGTCACTATCGGATAGTGTCGATGAACGCAATAAGTGGATTTTTCCGGACGTGTCACTAAAACCCGGAGATTTGCAAATAATATTCGCCTCAGGCAAAGATCGCCTTGATTCAGGGTCAGAAATCCACACCTCGTTCAAAATCAGTGCGAACGGTGAACCTCTCTTGTTAAGTAACACACATGGACAGGTAGTCGATGCCATACGGATTGGCAGCTTGGATGATGACACCACATTAGGACGCGCTGAATCAACTGGTTCCGACTGGTTTCAATTTCAAAAAGCCTCAGCCACTCCAGGAAAAATCAACGCAGCCGAGGGGATTGTTTTTGTGGAGGCCCCATCTTTCTCCAGTGAGCCAGGGTTTTACCCGCTTTCAACCGGACTTGAATTAAGCACGCTCTCAGAAAACCAGAGTATTCGTTATTCAATAAATGGTGATGATCCTTTTGAAAATGGTTTGGATTATGACACACCCATTACACTGCACTCAACATCGGTCCTGCGAGCCATAAGCGTAGATCAGAATGGAAACCAGAGTGACGAAGTGACGGGCACCTTCTTCATTCGCTCCCCTCATTCCATTGCCGTGATTTCTTTGGCGGCACCCGCACATCATTTCGACATTGAAGATGGCTTTCTTTATGGATTTGGGGATCACATGTTCAGCAATCGAGGGACCGTTAACGCCAATTTCCCATACTCCGCCTCGAATGCATGGCGTGACCGGGAAATCCCAATCTCCTTGGAACTCTACGAACCTGATGGTGAGCTCGGTTTCCAACAAAAACTGGGCGTCAAAATCTTTGGAGGATGGGGTTCACGTGGCTATCCACAAAAATCCCTCTCATTCTTCGCGCGAAGCAAATACGGAAAAGGCAAGGTTCGATATCCTCTTTTCCCGGAAATGGGCTTGGAAGAGTTTGAATCATTCATACTGCGAAATTCAGGGAATGATAATCAAAGCACCCATCAGATTCCACCTCGATCTGAAATCAATGCTTTTGGACGCCGGCGTTCAAACGGAAGCTATTTTGTGAACGGCAATTATACATTGATGAGGGATGCCATGATGCAACATGCAGCCGATCATTTAAATGTGGATCAACAAGCTTACCGACCAGTCATCGTTTACCTCAATGGCGACTATTGGGGAATTTACAATCTGCGTGAAAAATTAAATGAACATTACGTCGCATCCCATCATGCCGTTGATGCCGATCAAATTGATTTAATTGAAGGATATGGTTCTGCCAATAAGGGTACTTCCACTCATTACAATAGAATGAGAAGTTACCTGGAAGGAGGTTCACTAAGATCCAACACGCGCTATGAGCGTGTGATCAGGGATTATATCGATGTTTCCAGTTTTACCGACTACCATCTCGCCGTTATCTATTTCCAGAACTTTGATATTGGCAATATCAAGCAATGGCGTCATCGAAACGATGGAACCTTCAGATGGATGCTTTATGATCAGGACTACGGGTTCAACCTCTGGCCTTCTGAGGTCTATCTCCCGGCAATGAAGCGTGATTTTTCTGATTATAACAATATGTTCGCATTTTACACGAACACTTCCGGATCAGGCACAGGGTGGCCCAATGCATCAGGACGCACCCTTTTGTTGAGAAAAATGCTGGAGAATGATGGCTTCAAAATCCAGTTCATCAATCGATGTGCAGATCTTTTAAACACCGATTTCGAAAGCCAACGCGTCGTTGACATCATTGATGAGATGGCATCGGTGATCAGAGGCGAGATGCCTGAACACCTTGCGCGCTGGAGTTGGTTTTCATTATTGGAACGCAATCATGGTTCACCCTTTGATGAAGAAGATGTGCCATTCACCACTCAACAATGGGAAAAGAACATAAACGATTTGAAGGGATTTGCTGAGAGTCGCCCAGATAAACTCCGACAGGATTTGATGGATCATTTCAACCTCAAAAACGGAACCTGTGAAATCATCGCAACGGTAGAGCCGCAGGATGCCGGCCATATCCAAATAAACTCCATCACCAGCCAATCCTTGCCAAATGATCGTGGCATTTATTTCAAAGGGATACCAGTTGTGGCTACCGCCATTGCAAACGAAGGTAGATCCTTTCAAGAATGGTCAAACAGGGAAGCAATCACTCGACAGATTACGATTGATACCACCGCGTCCGATCAAATCCACCTGCATGCCATCTTCGATTAGCGGTCTATCCCCCGCTAATCATCATGCCAAGATGGGAGCAACCACCTCACCTGCCACGTCGGTCAAGCGGTAGTCTCGTCCTTGAAAACGAAAAGTCAATTGCTCATGATCGAAACCTAATTGATGCAAGAGAGTTGCCTGCAAGTCATGAATGTGGACAGGATTTTCGGCAACGCTGAAGCCCAATTCATCAGATGAACCATAGGTCATACCGCCTTTGATTCCGCCACCCGCCAACATCATCGAATAGCAATCAGGGAAATGATCGCGCCCCAAAATATCGCCTTTTGCAGTGCGCCCCTCCCGGAATGGAGTACGCCCGAATTCACCGCCCAATACAATCAATGTCTCGTCCAACATACCTCGCTGGCGAAGGTCTCGAATGAGTGCTGCGACAGGTTTTTCCATGGTGGCACATTTATTGGTCAACCCGTCACGAATATCTTCACCGGGCCCAGTTCCGTGAAAATCCCATCCCCAGTCAAACAACTGCACATAACGCACCCCCTGCTCTACCAAGCGACGAGCCAGGAGACAATTGTTAGCGAAGCTCGCTTTTCCAGGCTGAGCTCCGTAATCCTCCAGTGTCCCTTCTTTTTCCTTGGAAATATCCATTACTTCGGGAACCGATGTCTGCATTCGGAAGGCCAGTTCATACTGAGCCATACGAGTCAAGGTCTCGGGATGCCCATATTCATCGGCCTGAAGGGCATTCAGTGCATTCAGTGTGTCGAGACTGCTTCGACGTAAATCTCGCGGAAGCCCAGCCGGGTCGGATGCGAATAGGACAGGGTCTCCTTTGGATCGGCATTGAACACCTTGGTAGACAGACGGCAGGAATCCGCTTCCATAAGAATTGCGCCCGCCATTGGGCTGCACTCCACTTGAAATCAAGACGACAAATCCTGGCAGGTTTTGGTTCTCGCTTCCCAGACCGTAAGTAACCCATGAGCCAATGGATGGACGGCCCGGACGAGGAGATCCGGTGTAAACTAATAATTCCGCAGGTGCATGGTTGAATTGGTCTGTGTGCATTGAACGAATGACGCAGAGTTCGTCGGCCACTTTCTGAAGATTGGGCAACGCATCTGATAGCCAAACGCCACCTTGCCCGTATCGCTTGAAAGTTCGAGGCGTCCCCATGAGTTTGGGCACACCCGAAGTGAACGCAAATCGTTTCCCTTTGAGAAAGGCATCAGGACAATCCTGATCGTTGCGTTTGACCAGTTCAGGTTTGTAATCAAAAAGATCCAAATGAGGGGGCGATCCGGTCAGGTGCAAATAAATAACCTGTTTTGCCTTGGGAGCAAAATGCGAGGGCTTCATACGCAGAGGGTTTTCTATCCCTTTTGCGACGGATGCCGCTGTATCATTCGAAAGCAAATCAGAGAGCGCTATGGCACCAATGCCTGCGGAAGATTCTTTGAAAAAATGCCTCCTGGTACGATTTCTCAAAAACTGCTGAGCTGGATTCATGGGGGTTTCTGTTTGCATAAGTGTGTAATCCAATTTCCATTTACCGTTTCATTAATACCTCATCAAGATTCAACAATACGTTGGCAACCAATGTTAATGCCGCAAGATCGCGCACGTCCTCTTCGGGCGAAATCTGATCTACCATCTGTCCCGCCAGGGTAAAGGCCTCTTTTTCAAGGTCCACGTAAGTAGAGTAAGCCTCGGTATAAAGCTTAAGTAAATAGGATTGTTCCTGTTTGGATGGAGGCCTTGTCAGACAAAGTCGAAATCCATGATTGATCTTACCTGAAGGATTTGCAGCCGATTTTGACATGCGCCGTGCAAGGGCCTGGGCCGTTTCAACAAAAGCAGGGTCATTGAGTGTGACAAGTGCCTGCAATGGAGTATTGCTGCGGTCTCTTTTCAAGATACAAACCTCACGGTTCGGAGCGTCAAAGGTTGCCATTGAAGGGTAAGGATTGGAGCGCCGCCATGTCGTGTAAAGGCCGCGTCTGTAGCGATCCTCTCCTTCACTCGTTTTCCAATCAATTCCCCCTCCGAAAGCTGCGCTGAGACCCAGTTTAGGTTGGGGCGGATTCACCGATGGACCAAACATTTTATTGCTCAGCAAACCGCTCGCAAAGAGAGCCTGATCTCGAATCGATTCAGCCGAAAGACGCACTCGAGGGCCACGTGCCAACCACTGATTGTCCCGGTCAGCAGCCAGCTGCGAAGGAGTCACTTTCGAGGATTGACAGTAAGTTGCCGAGGTCACGATCAATTTTAGCATGTGCTTGATATCCCAGCCACTGTCCATGAACTCGACAGCAAGCCAGTCCAGCAAATCGGGATGCGAAGGCAGGTCGCCTTGGGCTCCGAATTCCTCACTACTACGCACCAACCCAAGGCCAAACAAGGATTCCCAAAGTCGATTCGCAATGACACGGGCTGTCAATGGGTTATCGCGGCTGACCAACCATTTGGCGACGGACAACCGGTCACGCGGCATTTCAGAAAGTGTGGATGCAAAAACCGACGGAATGCCAGGCTCCACCAAATCTGTTTTGTCCAAGTAATTTCCTCTTCGTTGAACGCGCGTTTCACGACGCTGCTTCTGATTTAAGGCTTTCAGAACGGGGACGGTAGTGTAGGGCTTGATATTATCTATTTCCTTTTCGACGACTGCGATTCGCGCACGTTCATCATCCAGAGAGGGTGCTATGGTAAGATAATAATCAAGAATGCGCTTTTGATCTGCTGAATCACGTTCCTTAAGAGGCCTTTTGACCAAACCAAGAATGGTCATGGGTGTTGTTGCCATGAGTGAGGCTTCCTCATCAGAGGTCATGGATAATCGAAAGGCACCGATGTTTGAGTTTGCGATATCGACGCCGTGACGGAGGCTGATGGATAATTTACTGCCAGCCGTGAGGTCAACCGGGGTATCAACGAGTAAGGTCAGATGATGAGGTTGCTTGACCTGCGGAGCAATAGCCCAGCCAGAAGTTTGTTGATTTTCCTCTTCAACCAGATTGGATGCATGAAACCCCTTTTGAGAAAAACTCGCATGGGCTTTTGCAAAAGTAATAACTCGCGCCCGGTCCAGTCCGAAGGAAACGCTTTTTTTGGGGGCCTTGGTCAACACTTCAGACCACACTTTATTGCGAGACGCGTCCAATAGCTCAATCATCGCACCATCCAGTCGATTCTGAATGTTACCGTCGGTCCGATTCCAGACAGCAATACGATCGATCGATTCTGATTTACCCAAATCAAGTTCCCACCAGGGATCGTTGGAAATGGCACTATGGGTAGTGCTCTTGGCACCTGCGTAATTTCCATCCACATTGCCATCAATCGCCAAATCAGCGCTGCCTCCAAAATCAGTCGTACTTTGCGTTGCCTCGCCATTCAGTGCCAAATTGGTATCTCCCCGAAAAACCTGCACTTCAGCCAAGGAGAGGATCTTATTCTCCCCCTTTAATCGCAATCGCAGGTAACGCCCTGAGATTTCATTTCCTGATGAAGGCAACAATTTGACATCAATGCCGGATAAGACAAAATTTCCATCTGCAAACCCTGCTCCACCTTTGGGCAAATCTTCCTGCGGTATGGTTTCCAATTTCAAGCCGGTGAATGCTTTGTCCTCAGAAACCGCAAACTCGAGGTGATAGTCAGCATGTTGACTTGGTGAGGGAGCACGAATCACGTGATCATCATCAACTCGGAGGCTTTCTCCCTCGCTTACAGACAAACGGTCAGGATGCAGAACGGACCATTCCGGACTCGATAGCAGCATTTTTTCCCATTCGCGCCTGCCTGCATCAATCTCGGTTGAAGAACTTTTCAAGATTTGCTGAAGTTTTGTTTGTTCGCCTTTTAATTCTTTGATCCGCTTTTTGTGTTCCTCAGTGTGAAGCGTAATCAGAGGAGCTTCGTTGCGTTTATCCGCATCTTCCGTTTGATTGAGGATATCGAAAAACCGAAAGTATTCTTCCTGCGAAATGGGATCATATTTGTGGGTGTGACACTGAGCACACGCCATGGTCGTCCCCATCCAAACCGCCCACGTGGTGTTGACACGATCCACAATGGCAACATTACGAAATTCTTCATCATTGGTTCCACCTTCGTTGTTGGTCATGGTATTGCGGTGGAAAGCAGTCGCAATCCGTTGTTCCTCAGTGGGATTGGGAAGCAGATCTCCAGCAAGTTGTTCGATCGTGAAGGTATCGAAAGGCTTGTTGTCATTGAAGGATTGGGTCACATAGTCACGATAACCCCAAATCGTCCGAGGAGGGTCGTCTGCATAACCCGCCGAATCCGCATACCGCGCCTGATCCAGCCAATGACGAGCCCAATGCTCACCAAAAGCCTCCTTTTTCAGAAGGCGATCTACATAATGCTCGAAGGCCCGTACATCAGTGTCTTGGACATAACGTTCGGCCTCTTCCAAAGTGGGTGGAAGTCCGGTTAGATCCAAGGCCACTCTTCTTGCAAGGCTGTAGCGATCAGCCATTTGGGATTGTTCCAATCCGTTTTCGTGCAATCTTTTGAGGATAAATTGGTCAATTGCATTGGAGATCAAAACGGAATCAGCTTCGATCACCGGAGGCTGAGGAGGTGCTGGTAGCTCGTAAGACCAGTGAATTTGGTAACCCGCACCCTCTTGAATCCATCTTTCAAGCAGCCGTAGCTCCTCAGCGGAGACTTCCTTACCCGTTTCAGCAGGAGGCATGATGTCATCCTTGTCATGGGTCTTTATTCGCGAAACGAGCAAACTTGCTTCAGGTTTGCCAGGTACGATTGCAGCGCTGCCCCCCAGATCCTCCGTTGCACCTGCAAGAGTATCCAATCTCAATCCGCCCTTGCGCTGAGCTTGGTCTGGACCGTGACATTCGAAACAATTCTCGGAGAGAATCGGGCGGATATCACGATTAAACTGGATATTTTCTTCCGCTTGAATCAGGAGTGACAGGTATAAGCAACCACACCCACAAGCCCATCGGGAGATTATGCTAGTTAAACCTCGCAACCACAAATTGAATAATGATGTCATAATACGAGAAATTCTTGATACTTAACTCTGCCTCAAGGTGAGAATTCAAGCAATGAGAAAGGTTTTTCACAAAAAAGAAACATGATGGACTCGCGGCTAATTCTAAGATAATATATTTTGGTGGCCAAAGCACCCAAAACAAGCAAGAGTAGCCAGGGAAAGTTGGATGAGCTTTCCTTCGAAGAAGCCCTGAAGCAACTGGAAACCATTGTGGATGCAATGGAGAAAGAGTCCTTACCTCTCGAGAAACTTCTGGAATGCCATGAGGAAGGTGTTCGTTTGCAGCAGGTGTGCCAGAACAAACTGAAAAAGGCTGAAGAACGTATTCAGCTCTTGGAATCCAAAAGTGAGGGTGAATTTGGCCTCAAACCATTGACACTGGAAGAGGATTCCGAATGATCATCCACCTTATCAATTAAGTCGTATATGAGTCGTTATTTGGACATGGTAGACAGCCCGGAGCACATCAAAAAGCTGACTTTGGATCAATTACAGAGCTTGGCGGATGATGTCCGACAGGAACTAATTCAGGGTTTATCGAAACACGGAGGCCATCTTGGCCCAAACCTGGGAGTAGTGGAATTGAGCATTGCTCTGCACCGCTGTTTCAGCACGCCCCATGACAAGTTTGTCTGGGACGTAAGCCACCAGACCTACGTTCACAAGCTCTTCACTGGGCGAAAGGAACGTTTCAATACCATCCGAACCACGGATGGTCTGAATGGCTTTGCTCTCAGATCCGAAAGCGAGCATGACAGTTACGGCGCTGCCCACGCGGGCACCGCGCTTTCTGCTGCTCTGGGAATCGCTGTCGCCCGAGATCAGCGAGGCACGGATGAAAATGTCGTTGCCATCTTTGGGGATGCAGCACTCACCAACGGAATTTCTTTCGAAGCCCTTAACAACATTGGACACTCCACCAAAAAATTCATTGGCATCCTCAATGACAACGAATGGTCCATTGCGAAAAATGTGGGTGCGATCGCTCAATATCTCAACAAATTGATCACCAACCCTTCCTACAATCGATTGCAGAAGGATTTCCAGCGTTTGATGAAGAAAATCCCCAAGGGCGATCTGGCATTGAAACTGGGCCATAAAGCCGAAGAAGTACTGAAGGGAACAGTCTCCAACCTGGTGCTTGAAGAATCGGCCAACAAAGGTGATGTGGATGGACGCGGTGGATTTGGCAGCAGCCTGATTTTTGAAGAAATGGGCCTGAGATACCTCGGCCCGATTGATGGCCATAACTTACCTATGCTGATAGCAGCACTTGAGTTTGCAAAATCATGCGATCAGCCGATCGTACTGCACGTCATGACCCAGAAGGGCAAAGGGTATGAAGCAGCCGTTAATCATCCTGAAAAATTGCACGGTGTCGGACCTTACGACATCAAAACCGGTGTTGCTATCAAAGGAAAAAGCGGCCCACCTGCCTGGCAGGATGTCTTTGGCATAAAACTGGTCGAACTCTGCAAAAAAAATAGCACCCTGGTTGGGATCACTGCAGCCATGCCCACCGGCACAGGTTTGAAATTCCTGGAAAAAGAAATGCCTGACCGTTATTTCGATGTAGGCATTGCAGAGGAACATGCCGTTATTTTTGCCTGCGGAATGGCTACCATGGGACTTCATCCTGTCGTCGCAATTTACAGTTCATTCATGCAGCGGGCCTTTGACTGCATTATACACGATGCAGCTCTGCAGGATTTACCTGTCATTTTCTGCATGGATCGTGCAGGCCTTTCCCCTCAAGATGGTCCTACTCATCACGGACTTTTTGACATAGCTTACCTGCGATGTGTCCCCAACATAATCGCCATGGCGCCAAAGGATGAAGATGAGTTGACTGATATGATGTTCACTGCAACGCACTGCAAACATCCTACCTTCATTCGCTACCCACGCGGCGCTGCAGAAGGCGTCGATATTAAGGATGAACCCAAGTTACTGGAAGTTGGCAAAGCCGAAGTCATCCGTAATTTCGAAAACAACAATCGACTCAAGATTGCCATCTTTGGTCTGGGCAATTTGAATTCCATGGCTCGTGAAGCAGCAGACAAGCTGGTTGAAAACAACTATGACGTCGCAGTCATCAACCCACGATTTACCAAACCAATCGATGAAGCGACGACCCTTTTCTATGGGCAGGCAGCGGATTTGGTCATCACGATGGAAGATCATAACTTGCCTGGCGGCTATGGTTCAACTGTCATGGAACTTTATGGTGACAAGCAGGTCACGACACCGGTTCTGCGCGTCGGATGGCCTGACCAGTTCGTCGAGCATGCGACGTCTGTTGCTGACCTGAGAAACAAATACGGATTGACTGCCAAAGACACTGTCGAAAAAGCAATGGAGGTTTGTCCGGCAACCTCTCAAAAGACCAGAAGCGAAGCAGCGGCCAAGTAGGTCGAATATTCACCGTTTGTCAACCACATGACTGTCCAGAGGTAGCGATGTCTTGTTTGGAGAGTCCTTTTAAATAAAAAACACCTGCTGTCCGAGCAGGTGTTTTTTATTATACACATCTTGCCTTACTGATGGAAAGCGAGACGCATTACCAAAAGTTACCAGCAGGAATCATCGTTTTTTGTGAGACTCTGCCTTGGAAAGCGCTTGAGAAAACCAGTCATTGGTGGGCGGTTTTGATTCCCCTCTTTTGGGCCGGGATGTTTCATGCCTGACACCTGAGCGTTCGCGAGATCTTTGAGGGCGTGAGGCACTGCCGATTTCAGGGTTGGATTTCATCGAAAGGGCAATGCGTTTACGAACGAGGTCCACCTCCAGCACGGTCACGTTTACCTTTTGAGCCACTTTCACAAAATCACCAGGATCTTTGACAAATTGATCGGCCAGATGACTTATATGAACCAGACCGTCCTGATGTACGCCTATATCCACAAAGGCACCGAATGCCGTGACATTGGTCACAATACCTGGAAGTTTCATACCAGGTGAAAGATCTTCAGGTTTCTCGATACCTTCCTGAAATTCAACCGCTTCAAACTGACTGCGAGGGTCACGTCCGGGCTTGGTCAGCTCTTCCATGATATCCGTCAATGTGGGCAGCCCGACCTCATCGGTTTGATAAGCTTCCAGTTTGATTTTCTGGCGTAAGACTGGATTCTTCATCAAGTCCTCAACAGCGCAATTAACATCGGTCGCCATGGATTTTACCAGACCATATCGCTCCGGGTGCACAGCGCTGCGGTCAAGTGGATTGGATGCATCACGAATACGAAGGAATCCGGCCGACTGCTCGTATGCCTTTGGTCCAAGTCGTGCGACCTTCTTGAGCTCGCTGCGAGATTTGAAAGGGCCATTTTCATTGCGATGACACACGATGTTATCTGCCAATTGAGGACCAAGACCAGAAACGTAGCTCAACAACTGTTTACTGGCAGTGTTCACTTCAACACCTACTTTGTTCACACAACTCAGCACCACATCATCGAGTGAGCGTTTCAGTGCATTTTGATCCACATCATGCTGATACTGCCCAACACCTATTGACTTGGGATCAATTTTTACCAACTCCGCCAGCGGGTCCATCAGACGCCTGCCGATGGATACCGCACCACGCACTGTTAAATCGTAATCTGCAAATTCTTCACGAGCAGCTTCTGATGCACTGTAAACCGAGGCCCCGCTTTCGTTCACCATGACAATGGGAAGACCTTTGGGAAGAGGAAGGCGTTTGAAAAACTGCTCTGTTTCCCGACTGGCAGTTCCATTTCCAATGGCAACCGCTTCAAGTTTAAATTCCTTCATCCAACGGGCAACTTTGCGTGCTGCCTCCATTTTCTCACCTTCTGAGGCAGTCAAGTAAATCACATCATGATGCAATAACTTACCCTGCGCACTGAGAGCCACTGTTTTACAACCGGTTCGATAGCCAGGATCCACCGCAAGCATGGCCTTTTCACCCAAAGGTGACGCAAGGAGAAGTTCACGAAGATTATCGGCAAAAACTTGCATGGCTTGTTCATCTGCCTGTTTTTTAGAATCCATCCGCATCTCCGTTTCAATGGATGGTCCGAGCAATCGCTTGTAAGCGTCTTCAGCCGCCAATTTCACCTGTTTGGATGCCGAACTCACTCCTCTGACAAAATGGCGTTCGAGCTTGTAATGGGCATCTTCTTCTTCTGGATGAACCCTCAGTATCAGTATCCCCTCCGCTTCTCCTCTTCGCATAGCAAGCAAACGATGCGAAGGGACTTTGGACAGTGGTTCGTTCCAATCAAAATAATCCCGGTATTTTTGCCCCTCATCCTCCTTCCCTCCAAGCACTCTGCATCTTACCAATGCTTTGGACTTGTAGAGCTCGCGAATTTCTTCACGGGCACCGGCTTCTTCATTAATCCATTCAGCGATGATGTCCCTTGCTCCAGCCAACGCTTTTTCCTCATTGATGATTTCCTTTTCCGGATTGAGGTATCCTTTTGCCTCGGTGATGACATCAAAATCCACTTGTTCAAACATTTTGACTGCCAACGGCTCTAGCCCCGCTTCTCTAGCGATCATGGCGCGGGTCCGGCGTTTTGGACGATAGGGCAGGTATAAATCCTCCAACGTCGTGAGAGACTCAGCCTTTAGAATGGCACTCTTTAATCCATCCGTGAGCAATTCACGTTCCTCGAGCGACTTCAAAATCGAATCGCGACGCTGATCCAGCTCGACCAATTGCTGCATGCGATCACGAATATGAGTCACTGCAACCTCATCCAACATCCCGGTTACCTCTTTGCGATAACGCGCAATAAAAGGAACAGTCGCCCCCTCGGAAATTAACTTGGCGGTCGCTGAAACCTGACCTGGCCGTAGATTCAATTCCTTACAAATGGTATCAATATATTTCGCTGCGTTTGTCATGTGCGGAAAATGCTTGTTTGATGAGCAGGATGTAAAAGCATCTTCAAGAGGCTGTAAATCAGATTTACTGAAAACCTTTTTTCAAATACCCTACCCAAGGGTCAGTCTTAACTATTCCAACTGGAACTTATGTTAGTCGGGACTGCCCCTCAGGACAGGAGAATGATTGTTATTGGAGAAAACTGGAGAAAAGAAAAACCAGGGCTACCACAGCATATGCAGAGCAAACTACCGTTGCTGCATTCCTGCCCTGGCGGGGTTCGTAAGTCCACAATCCATGGGCCCTGGCAGCACTATTAAGGGCCAGCTCTTGACTCGGTTCAAGCTTTATTACTGAAACCTCATCCAACCAAACCGATCAGGTTTATGAAATGAGCCATGCAATGTGGGGTTCCATGCAAGAAATCCCTTTCGAGGGGTATCCATTCGGTAAAAATTAACAGGCCAGCGATCACCTTTGTTAGGCGCGGCATCGTTCCCCTGATCTGCAATAGCAGTCAGTGGAATCTTCATTTCAGAACGCCAGATATGTGTTTCCTCATCGACATTAACAGCAGTTGCCCACTGACTGGACCAGTCAAAATCGCGATTGGGTAATTCCAAAGACAAATCTAATCTCTCACCCGTCGGTGACACCTGGAATTCCTTGTATCGTCCAATCTTTTTCGGTTCCGAGCCAATGAACATTTCTACCACATCTTTTTCCCAGAGGCCGATGCGTTCGCCTGCGAGATTTGGTGGTTGAAACGTGTTCAATGTCTCAAAAGACGCCTTAAATCCAACGTAAAGGTATTGATCTGTCCATAAGGCCCGAATTTCGGTTGAAGATTCCGGGAGCACTTTTCCAGTTTTCGAGTCCTGTTCTAAATAAGTCGGTTCTGCCTTGTACCAGGCAGGATGACTCAAATCTCCGGTGAGCTTAAAATCCTGCTCCATAGATCTGGCTGTCACGGTCCTGTGCGGCAGGGATCCAGCCAATAATTGGCGCGCATTATCGAAATAAATCTTTCTCAGCACATCTGCGGGCAAACCGATACCATTGATTGTCCAATCCCCTTGTATCGGAGTCATGTGGTCGAAATCGCGATCATTCGTTTCGAGCCAACGCCAGTGTTTGCTAAAAAAGGAGTGCGCATCCTTGTTTGTCGGAGCTGAACCGCTCCCACCTGAACCTAATGTCAATCGATCATATACCTGAAAATCAGTGGCAAATAGAATTCGATCTTGATGCTTCATGAACAGTTGTCTCACTTTAATTGGATCCATACGTCCAATCTCAGGAATGCGTGCGGCGAGATCTGCCATCATGTTGGGATGCGCGTCCAACTGGGATTCCACCCAGTCCAAATCCTCTGGATTGTTGGCAAAATGTACACAGACAAAGGTGGTCTCAGTGTGTCGTTCTATGACTCTTTCGAGTGCAGCAAGTAACTCCTGATGAGGGGGAAAGATATCAGGATCACCAAACCACCAGTTTTTATGATCCTTCAACTCGGTCCACCGTTCATTTTTATTGTTGTAGGGAAGCCAAAATGCAACTGGATCCGCTACATGAATGGAAACGGGCATTCCCAATTCTCCACAGCGTTTCCAAACCGGATCAAGCTTGGGATCGTCGATTTTGATCAATTTGCCCTGACCATCTCTTAGATAAAGGCCCAGTCGTTTGTATTCCTTTAAACCCGCAGCTCCCAACCGATGGCCTTCCTCGATCTGTTGAACCGCTTGCTCCGAAAAATCTTCATCATCCCATCGACGGTAATCGAGATTCATATAATGCAAAAACCTGCCTGGAGCCAAGCGATCTGCCAGTGCTTTAGTCGTTTCGAATGCCGAGGGAGAATCGTCTTTACTCGTCACATAACCTCCACTCAGGTTGACACCTACCCCAACACCTGCCTCATCCATTATTTGAGCGGCACGCTGCAGATGTGCTTCATTTGAGTTGATATGCTGGTGAAGATCAATCAATCGCTTTTGTTGACGCCAGCTATCCGTTTCAGCTCTGACCTGATCCAAGGTTTCAGCTTTGACGAAAAAGCAACACCACAAAAGCAACATGAAGCTCATCAACCATAGACGGTTCAAAAAGTATCTGGACATCGTCACATCTAAGTGGAGCCATTGCTATTTGGCAAGACAAGTGAATCTGAGCTCCAACCCTTAGTCACAGATGGAATGGTAGGAACAAACGTATGATACATGGATCAAAAATCCCTTTTTTCATGGAAAAAAAAGATAGGTGGCGATGTCCTACTTACAGCAGCATGGATGACTCTCAATGGATCACAAGGTGTTATGACAAACACGCATCAGCTTTGTATGCGTATGCTTTGGTTGTGACATCGACTGCTGCGGATGCAGAGGAAGTTCTACAAACCGTGTTTGAAAAGCTCGTCAAAAAGCCTGAAAATTGACGTTCTGATGAAATGGTTTCATGATACGCCTGTCGATTTAATACGCAGCAATAATTGCCGTCGCAACAGAAACCTTGCCTGACAATCCAATAAGCACACTCCCTTTACTCCATCGGATAGAACGAAACAGATGATGGCGGCAAATTTGAAAAGGAATACAAACAGGGAGACTGGTTATGGAAGTGGCCCGTTGATTCAAAGACGGAATAGGCCTAAAATTTTCAATCGGCAGACGCACCACTGTCCAGTAACGCCATGGTGTATTCAAAGCATCAAGGCGTTGGATAGCGTCCTGTCTGCGAACCACCTTTTTTACAGGAAGTGATGACCGCAGCTTGGGGAACTTCATTGTCGCATTGATTTGGCATCCTCTTTGCTGTATATTGTTTTCGCAAATTTAATTCTATTGCCAAATTAACAAGAACCGTCGGAACCATTGGTATCCTGCCCGATGAATCAAAGGTGAAGGAATTATTTACTTTGATAGGATGCAAATACTTAACGAAAGCAAAGAAGGTTTGTACGATGCCCGAGGTAAAGTAAAGGCATTGTGGTGTCGAGCCTTTAAGGTCGATGAGATGGCCAAAGCCGGTGATGCTTGGACGTCACTGGAGTCGGCTTTTGCTGGCAATCACCCGGAATTTGAAGCTATCGATGCGCCATATCACGATTTGGATCACGCATTGAGAGCCACCACTTGTTATGCAGAACTGGTCTTCAAAAATCTGCAAACGCCAGATTACGGCCCACTACCATTGGAGATTGCAGAGTTGGGATTCATCGCCATTCTTTTTCACGATACAGGATATCTCAAGAACAAGGGGGATTTAAATGGAACCGGGGCCAAGTATGCCTTCCAACATGTCGAAAGAAGTCAGGCTTTCGCAAATCAATGGATGCTTCAAAATAGTTTCGATCAAGAAGCCAGGTCTGCTGTAAAATCAATGATCCAAAATACGGATTTCAGCAAAAATGCCACTCCTGCCCTGTTTACGACTTCAGTTCATGCATTGGTGGGATGCATGGTAGGAACAGCCGACTTGTTGGGTCAAATGGCATCCCCTGATTACATCACCAAACTCCCTCTGTTGCATCGAGAGATGATAGAAGCTCTGAAGCAGGGCCAAGCAGCGGGTATCCCCATTGAAATCCCGAAATCACCTCAAGATCTACTACGTTCGACTCCAGTTTTTTTTAACGAGTATGTCATTCCAAAGCTGGTGAAGGACTATCAAAACGTGTTTCGCTTGTTGAACACACCCTACCCGGATGGCCCGAATCCTTACATGGAACAGATTCAGCGTCACCTTGAGTCTGTTTCTCAAGCAACCAAGTAAGCATTGAATAGCTCATTCATTCGCAAGAGCCTTTGCGGCCACTTCCCTTACGAAAATATTCTCTGACTTTAAGGCCTCCCTTAATGCTTCTTTAGACGCAGAGGCCTTCGGAGTGAGACGTTCTAACATGAATCCTGCCATCCGCCGAATTTCCTTCTCATCATCTTCCAACAACAAAAGAAGATCACGAATGGCAGGTTCCGTGAAAGGAACACGTTGATTCAACAATTGCACAACGCTCAATCTGACCTCGACTTCTTCGTCCTTGAGCAAGGGAAACAAAAGCGCAGCCACCTCTGCATGCACTTGACCTCCTGCCATCAAGGCCCGAGCCGATTCAGATCTGATTTTGGAGCTGGGATGTTTTAAACCAGCAATGAAATGATCGCGATATGGATAAATAGAATTCCCAAGTGACACAATGGCTTTGAGCAAACGAAACCTCTTGACGACATTGGTTGTATTCAATGCATTACCCAAGACCTCAGCTGCTTCTGGCCCCACGCGCTGGAATACCTCAAAACTCAATGGGTCCAAACTGAGATCCTCGTTGATCAACAAATTTTTCAACGATTCCAGAGCAGGACTTGCTTCAGGTCCCAGGAGATAGACTCCATAGAGCGAAGCATTGCGAACACCACTTCTATTATCCATGAGAGCAGGCTCCAATATCTGCAGAGAATGAGCTCCTAAGGCTGCGAGAGATTTAACAGATTCCATCCTCGTTTGACGATCGTTATCGTAAAGACCGACCTTGAGTGCTTGGATCTTTTTCTCTAAAGGGACATCCAAAACACCGAGCGCAAGGGCCGACATCGCTCTGATCCGCAAATTAATCCTCGGATTTTTCACCCCAAGTTTTTTGCCTATGCGAGTAGGAGCAAGTCTACCTTGGAGGCTTTCGAGCCAAGTCTGGATTACGTTGGATTGGCCTGAGAGGGTCTTCAAGCAATAAGGTCCGAACTCAGCAGAGTGAGCTCTCACATATTCAAGGCTCGAGGCACGTATATCAGACTGACCATCTTGAAGTTTAAGCAGGTGATGTGACAGAGGTTCACCACCCAGAGATGGTTCTTGCTGCTGAAACAATACCCAACTTGTCAACCCCACAAGAAGAACCAGAGGAAGATACACACTGACCAGCAACCATCGGCGTTTTCGATTCATGATGATGAAAGCACTGTCAGGCTTTAAAAAGCCCCCTGCGCTCTCCTGAAACAATCTTGAGGTTATGTAAAATAATATAACAAAGCACGACCTTACCTGGAGGCCAATTATTTGATCCCTTCAAGACGTTCTTTCCATATTTGATAAAGGCGATTGGTTGCATACACATCGCGCAGACAATAATCTGCAATTTCACGATAACGCCCCTCCTCCATCAACTGGCCAACGTCCATTCCTGAAATCCCCTGACTCTTCGGAGATTCAATCCCAAACGCCTTACAATAAAAATCGAGATTGAACTTCCTCGCTGCTCCGTCACGTCCACTGACATTGTAAAAGCTCAGTTGCTCCATCAGATCACAATGAGGTGTCGTTTGAAATCGGTAACCTAACCAATCCTTACGTGAAATAGGGACATTCAGCACTGCAGATCTCAAATAAACAAAGGGCACATCAAAACCACGACCATTGAAACTGACAATACGGTCAAACTTAGGCACGACTTTCCAGAACTCTGTCAACAGCTCGTGTTCATCAGGAAAAGGCAAAAACTTCACACCCTCTTGCCCAACTTCATCCACATCAAAATCATCTGCCAGATAAAGGACCTGCCCTTTTTCGGATTCAGCATTGATCATGGCAATACAAACGCATTGAGACGTCAATGGCCACAGACTCATCATCCGAGTCAGTTCCTCGCGTCGCTTTTCACGGACTTCTTCATCCTCAATCCGTTGTAGTTCCCGAAACAAGTACTCCTGTTGGGTTTCATCAAAGGATTCCACCGGGAGCCCCGATGTTTCGATATCAAATACCAATGTCGCCATGTGCTCTGTTCTTCAATGATTCCTAGTTATCTGAGCACCAGTATGAAGATTGGTCAGCTCAATCCAACAAGAAAAACGCTAGAAAATATTGAATTTATCTGTCGCATGTCCCGTTTCCCAAGCTTTAGACCAAAAAAAAAGACCGGGTGAAACACCCGGCCTTTTTTTTGCAATTCAGTAATTGAACAAAAATCCCTACTGGGATGATCGATAGAATTTCTGTGGTGAATCAGCAGTCACAGTAAACGGGCTGGCAGCACCAGCGACCTCACTGTAGGCACCGTTGACAGTATCAGCGGATTGCAGCGATCCTTCGAATTCAATCGTGATACTTCCATCATCCGCACTGGTAATGGATATGGTCGGATCAACCTCGGGAGCTGCCTTGCTTCCACCTTCGCGTCCAGCAGTGAAATGTTCTTTCACACGCTCTGCTGGAATGGCACGGTCGAAGATTGCTACCTCGTCCAGGCCTCCTTCAAAGTGATTACCGGAACCATCGTAAACACCGCCGCCACCAATTCGAACGGTGAAATCTGCAGACCCATAATCGGAAGTAGCACTGCCGGCACTGTTGATCAGCTCACCATCAAAATAGTTATGGATCTGAGATCCATCTGCGATAGTTGCAATATGATGCCACTCGTCATCAGGGAATTCATAAGTGGTATTCAAAGCACCGCCACCGGGAGTCCAGATTTGAATGGTCGTACCATTGATGAATCCGTATTCAACAGCATCATTCTGTCCGACAATACCAACACGGCTCCAGCCATTACCTTCACGGTTGGTGGGTTTCACCCAATATTCCAATGTGAACGAATCGAGATTACTAAGCCACTGTCCCTGTGTCTCAATCCACAGCAGATCCAGGTCGCCATTGAAGGAAGCAGCCAGATTATCTTCACCGAATCCCAAGAAACCTTCGCCAGGATTCGGGCCTTCTTCATTACTGACTTCCCACTCAATGGAATCATCAGGACCGGTGCCGGACATCCAGAGACCATCTGCATCCGATCCTAGCGTGCCGAAGTTCTCAGCGACCATCCCGCCTGTTTCTTCAAAGCGATAGAAGGCGATTGGCTCGTCCGCAAGAATGATATCGGTATAGGTTACCACACTGACCACGAAGGATTTGGTAGTGCCCGCAGGAACAGCATTGCCGTAGAGATCCTTGACGCCCCCCACCGTCAAAGTGTAAGTCGCATCAGAAGTCAATGAACCTGTTTTAAGTAGGACGGACTGTCCTGCTGCACTCGCCGAGCTGATAGTTACACCATCAGACAAGCTGAAGTTACCTTTTACTGCACCCGTTGCGGCATCGATTTCCTCATTAAATTTGACGATCAAGCCATTCAAGGAGTTGGCAGTCACACTTACAATCCTTGGAGGTGTGACATCTTTCACGACCGATAAGGTTGCCACATCACTAGTGGCGCTTACAGTGGGGACAGACAATTGGACACGAAACTGGAGGCCACTGTCGCCTACCGCAAGAACCCCTGTCTCATAGCTATCTCCAGTCGCGCCTGGGATGTCAGTGAAATCATCACTTCCAGCTGCTGCCTGCTGCCATTGTAAATTCACAGTGTTTCCGTAGGCAGATGTTCCTTCAGCAGCAATGCTCAATGTGCCTGCTGTGCCTTCATCGACATCAGCATCGGCAGGTTGCTGAATGATATTGACAGAGGCTCCGTTGGGATCCAGATAAGTACCGATCAGGGAACCCGTCAATGTTGGAGCATCGCCACTTGCTGGATCTGCATCATTTGAAGCAATCACGGTCGCGCCCACACTGTCACCACCACCACCTTCGGTGTGCAGCGACTCCAGATAGTAACGCTCGCCACCTTCCAACGAGATGTCAAATGTAGGCCACTCGCTGTCGGCAAAGAAGTCAGAGCGTTTGTCATCAATATTGGACGCACCTCCCCCGGTTCCCACCCAGTCACGGGCATTGGACCAGCCCGCTTCACGTGCGATGAGGAGTTTATTTGCGGGATCATCGTCCGTGCTGAGGAACAGATCGGATGGATCATCAGAGTTGGTGAAGAAGATATATTCACCATCTGAAGGAGGCACAAACCAGCCTACGAGCTGATTACCATAGTTACTTCCGCTTTCATTTGAACCATCTGGACCATATTCCCAGAAAGGCTCCAAAGTGACAAAATCAGGGCTGTTGGGAAAACGTGGATCGTCGATTAATCCAGCAATATTGTTTGGTGTACCCTGCCAGAATTTGTGCAGCACATAGCCTTCCTGCCAAATAAAGGTACTGAACTCCATCGAGGAGTCAGCGGCAATAGCGTTCCCGAAAAGATCAGTCACATTATTGACGGTAATGGTCAGCATGGTCCCTTCCTTTTGAGAACTGGTAGTCAAAGTCACGATGTGATCGTTGGGTGCAGCACCGACTGTAGCACCCGTCACATTGACACCACCAGACAGGGAATAATTGTCTTTAATACCTGCTGTGGCTGGATCAACTGGTTCACTGAATGTCACTCGAGCCGCAGCAAAGCTTTCGGAGCCCGTCGCTGCAGCCAGAGTAGGCGCTTCGAGATCTGAGTTAACCGTAATATCTGCTGGCTCACTGGTCGCTGAACCCTCAGCTCCTGTCACAACAACGGTATAAAAACCGCCATGGGAGTTGTCAACACGGTCGATATTGTATGAAGAAGAGATGGCTCCCTCAATATCAGCACCATCCTTTTTCCACTGGTAAGTATAGGGAGGCGTTCCAGCAACTTCGACGGAAAGGGTCATTGGATCCAAAGCATTGACATAGCCGCCCATGGGCTGGGTCACAATGCTCAAAGGACCGGAAGGCTGAATGGATGAAAGATACTCACCGGGAATTGGGAGTGTGGGATCGATGACTCCATTAGGGTCTTCAACGGCTACAGCAAGATTGTCACCGCCGCCGCCTTCTTTCACGATGGCTTCAATGTAGTAGGCTTCACCAGCCTGAAGGGTAATGGTATTACCGCTCGGCCATTCAGTGGCCCCGAAACTAGCTGAGGTTTTGTCCTCAACAACACTGCCACCTCCCACAGAGTCCCAGTTACGAGCATTTGACCATCCGGCCTCGCGCGCAATGACGTGTTTATTGGCGGGATCTGAGTCCGTGCTCAACCACAGGTCAGCATTGTCATCTGCAGAAAGCCAGAAGGTGTAATCTCCGGAGGCAGGAGGGTGAAAGTAGCCCATGATCTGAGCAGCGTAATTGTCCCCATAGGCGTTATTGGCAGGCACGAAAATATCCCCATCCGGACTTGGGTTCCATTCGAAATAAGGCAGATAAACCTCTACATCGAATCCATCAGGAAAGCGCTCGTTGCCTGTGATGTCAGCCAGTCCTGTACCTCCCATGTCAAGCCACGCTCGACCGGTGATCGTACCTTGGGGTTCTGAGGGCTGTGCCTTTGCTAGACATAAAGTCAGCGCAAACATCAACGCTCCCGTCAATATCTTGGATGTTTTGTTAATTTTGTTCATGTTATCTTCTTTTTAACGATCCTTGCATCCTGTTTTGCTTGTATTAATACAAGCAGCATCGCTGTCAAATGCGATCCGGTTTACTATTGGGGTTGTGTGTTTTATATTTAATTTCAGACTAAGATGTCAATTTGATTTTGTGATTATTGTGGTCCCTGTGCGTGTTCACAAAAGCCGAAAAAACCGTTATCCTGCGGCAGACTCAAACAAAAGTGGGGGCAATATTTAGTTCAAACATCAACCATATGAACCGGAGATAAGAAACGGAAAAATCCATATCCCTTAATGAATCAACCCCCCAGATCTTGAAACACCTTTTTGCTGGGCAAAAAAAAGCCGGGCAAAAAATGCCCGGCCGTGATTGATTTAGTTATAGAGGAAATGTCAGGCTTATTCAGCTATGTAGAACTCTGAAGCCTTGGTTGGCTCCACTGAGTGTGGTGAACTTGCACCTGCAACATCACTGTAAGGGCCAGATACGCTTTCAGAACTCTTCAAAGTTCCGGTGTATTCGATAACGACATTACCATCTTGCAATGATAAACCGCTGATGCTTCCTGAAGCAGCAGGGGTATCAACACCTCCACCAATAACCACCTCGATACCGTTGATTGGAGCGCGAGGAGGTGAACCTGTGGTTGGTTTACCTGTCAGAGTGAAGCTACTACCTGTCACACCCTTGAATACGATATACTCGCCAGCAGAACCGTAGTTGTAGGCACCACTGAAGGAACTCTCTGTTGAATGGGGGATGACAGCATCTCCGATGGAGAATTCACCACCACGTCCAGGCACGCCACCTTTGGCATACACAACCACATCGTAAGATGCTCCATCAGGAAGTCCGCTTACTGTAACAGTCGTTTCAGAGGTATTGTTGGTATCCAGATAACCGGTCATCATATTCCTGTCATTGCCGTCTGGAGCCTCATTGTTCTCTTCGCCACGACCCTGACTCGACCATGTATTGTTGGAGGCCCAGGCGACGGATATTGAGCTATCAGCTGCGGAACCACCATTATCTGCAATTAAACCACTGGCTTCACCAGCTAAACCGTCAACATTGTTCCAGTTGGAAGTCCCGAGCACACCAGCAGCACCACTGACATCTGAACGATTGCCATCAGGCTCATCCGCCCCGAAGTTAATGGCGATTACTGAGCCATTGCCTATGCTGGATACGGCTTCATTGAAGTCCCAGAAGGCGACAAGATTGTTAATAGTCCCAGCAGACTTTCCGCCAGCTATTGCCTTGAGATCTGATTCAGACAAGGCCTTGGAGAACACGGCAAAGTCATCAAAAACAGATTTGTCGTTGCTTCCGCCTGATCCGTTGGATCCAATCCACATACTGGTGATATCGCTTGGCAGAGGATTTTCATTGAATCCATCGAAGAACAACTCACCGTCAATACGAATTTCCTTCAAGTCACCTTTCTTGGAGAATGACCACAAATGCCAGTCAGCCCAGAAGGCATCAACATCTGCTGCAAAGTCCGAGAGAGGTGCGTTGATGCGCTGGGTAGCAGCATCACAGCAACCGGCCGTATCAAAGTAGATCGAGCCATCGCTCCATGGTGTGTGAGCCTGGAAGCCTCGTTGTCCACTGGGTGAAGACGGGCTGTTGATCCACACAGAAGAGCTGTTGGCGATAGAACCTTTCTTGAGCCAGTAAGCCACGGTAACCTCATCGGTTTTAAATACAGGGTTGAGGAATGCAGCGTCCAATACTGCTACAGATCCACCGGCCGTCATGTCCATGCCATAATCACCGGCTGTGCCAGTGTGACCACCCGCATCCTCAGTGGATACAGCCTTACCGAAGACGAATCCGGGGTAAGAACCTACTGAATCCAAGGTAGGCCCCATATAGGATCGAACCGTGAAGGACCAATTTTCAGTGGCTGGATTGCCACCAGGATCTGGATAGGTTAAAGAAACAGTATGCTCTGAACCACTTCCAAACAAAGCTGCTGGAGTATGTGAGATCGTCACAATACCACCTGAATCTTCAAAAGTGACCTGATCTGCTGAAACAGTCATGCCATCGACAGCGAGGCTGATGTTCTCAGCGGTCCATTCCGCAACTCCCGAGCGGTGGCTGACGGAAATGCTCGCATTGGGGTTTGCATTTTTCCCATTGGGGGTGCGAGCAGTAAAGGCGCCATTGGCTGGAGCCAGAACGGCGGTTGAAGTGGATAGAAAACCACCAGTGATAGGTCTCAATGCGCTGGCTGGAGTATCATCACCTTCCTTGCGCCATGCAACTTCACCCCAGTCACCACCGCCGCCTTCTTTGTAGCGGAACTCGATGTAATACCTTTTTCCTGCAACCAAGCTGATAGGCTCAAATGTAGTCGTATCATCTATGCCTGGCTCCTGGAATGCATCACAGCAATCCAACTCTTCAGTCAACCAGACAGCATTGGCAGGTTTGTCATCGGTGCTCAGGAACAATTCTGATGCGTCATCACTACGCGTAAAGAAATGGTAGCTTCCACTTTCTTCGGGAGTGATGAACCCATACATACGGGCAGCGTAGTTATCGTTACTGTTGTCAGGGAAAGCATCCCGTGTGTTGAATGAATAAACAGCACTCACCAAGTCTGGGGTGTCACCACCATTTGTTCCGGGCAAAGGAACTCTCTCGTCCTGCAACCCGTCGATGGATGCACCGCCAATACCAAACCAGGCTTCGAAGCGAAGTGCACCTTCAGTGACCTCCACGCAAGTGTAAAGGTCTGCGGAAGTATTCGCAGGAATGCTATTTTTTGAAAGGTCGACCAAGTTATTGATGCTCAATGTATGATGCGCACCAGCAGCTTGGGTTGCAGTGGTCAATATCACTGTTTTCTTTTTGACCGTCACCGCAGTGATGTCTAGGGCAGGCTCAAAAGAGTAATTGCCAGCATCACCGGAAACTGCTTCGTCAAGCGTTTCAGAAAAAGTCAGCGTCACCGTGGTCATGTCACAGTTTCCTTCCATGGATATCAAGAAAGGATCTGTCGTATCAGTAGGATCGGTACCCAACTGGGATTCAACGAGATTGGTATCTCCATCTCCATCGGCATCTTGATCGGCATCACTTGGATCGTTTGGATCAAATCCCCATGATTCTTCCCAGCTATCCGACATACCGTCACCATCTGAATCAGCCGCAGGCTCACCCAATGAACTGCCTGTAAAAATAGCTGCTACTTCAGCTTCTGACAGAACGCGATCCCATATGGCAATATCATCAATGTCACCGTTCCATGTGCGGTTACCCGTGTCCGGATTTCCACCAATCATGACGTATTTGTCATTTTCACCCAATGCAGGCGCTGAGGCGTTTTCAGAGTAAATTTCACCATCGACGTAGAGACGCGTGCCGAATTCATCGCCATTGGCGTCAGAAACGGCGACCAAGTGATGCCATTCATCCAAGCTGATAGGATCCCCTGCACCACCTTCCCCGGTTCCGCCGGCGTGAGCAAGTCCAGCCTCGCCACCGCGTCTGTGGACACGCCATCTGTTGCCTTCACCTTTGGCAATAAGTGCCTGCCAACTCTTGTCAAAGGCACCTATGCGGAACCAAGCAGAAACAGACATGCTTCCACCCTCAAAGGTAAGGTCAGAAGCATCTCCACCAACGATTTGAACGTATTGATCGACACCGTCAAGCGCCAATGCCTGCCCAAATCCCGGACGACCTGTTGTAAATTCTATGGGGTCTGTTCCCATTTCTTCACCATGGAATTCGCCTACAGAATCCTGAAAATTCTTGTCATCGAATGTCCATAGAGCCACGAGCCCATTGTTCAAGTCCTGTCCTTGAACACCCATATTGAAAACCGGCAGCAAAGAGACGATTAACGCCCACCTGAGCCTGCGCAGGTATTGATGTATTTTATTCATATCGATTAGTTGTTGTCTTACAGTTACTAGATAACAAGGTAGCAAATGTAGGCGAACGTACGCGGACATTTGCAAATGCCTTATTAGGGGTTATGTAGATTAGACTCACAGATAACATAACTAATCAAGTAATAAATCCTCATAAAAGCATGCGTTTGATAATCGGCCCTGCGAGGGTTCGAAATAAAAATGTTAAATGGAACCAAAGGGTTTTATAGCTCATGGAAGTTAGAGACGGGGCATTTGGGTCAATTCATCCCACGGAAAGGAAGTCTCAAGCGAACACAACAGAGCCTCCCCACAATAAGAAGCAATTGCATCAACTTTACAAACATCAGGGGAAGATGCATGGGACTCCGCAAAATAATTTCTCTGCTATCGTGAGCAGAGAATTGACCACCTGCTTGCCATGTGCCATTCGACCTCGATAAGAATGTCCTTTTCAAACTTATTCGAGGCAGTCGCACTTCATGAGTCCCGTTAGCCATCAGCTTGACACTGAGGAAACAGATTTCTAAGGTAGATTTACTTAAAGCGGACCCAATGGACCTTTGTGTGAAAAATGAGTGTTAGTGGGACAAGCGACGCAGCTGAGAACACTGTATCCGATTTTCATGGCGCCACCAAAAACCTTATACGATTGAAAACAATCACTGCAACTTTATTGGGCATCATCTTTGTCTACCCATCGATAACGAGCCTTTGTTTCTCTACATCAATTTGCCTCGGCCAAAATGCAGCACAGCCACCAATTGCTCTCTTCAATCCAGAAACACGATCAGAAGAATCAGAAGCCACCCAGCTGAAAGCACATGCAGTGGCGATGGCAAAATCCATAGCCGCAGAATATCCCGAAAACGCACTGATACACATTTTGTTGGGTTCCGCTTATTTCAATACGGGACAAACAGATATGGCTGCTACCCACCTCAGAAAATGCCTTGCTCTGGATAACAATATTCTGGAGGCCCACGAAATCCTGACGCGCATTGCCTACGAAAAGGGGAATCCTGAAGAGGCCGTACGACTTTGCGTCGAAGCACGGAACAGAGGATTAAGCAGCCCGAAACTTCTCAATCGTTTAGCACGTGCGCAAATGGACCTAGGTCAAGCCGAGAAATCCATTCAAACCCTACTCGAAGCTATCAAGGTTTCCCATCCATTGGCAGAGAGTTTTTACTTATTGGGACAGGCGCGCATGCAAGCCCGGGACTATCTGGAAGCAAAGGAAAGTTTCATTCGAACAACTGAACTCATACCTGACCACACGCAGGCCTACTTCGGTCTGTTCACGGCATGCCAGAGGCTCGGTCAGATGGAGGAAGCGATGGAATTCCGTAAAACGTTTGTCCGACTTGAATCGATCGATCGAAAAGATCTCAACGATCGCAGCAGCCAAACGGAATCACTGAGTGGAATAGCTGCAGTACGCGAAACGACTGCCCGCACCCTCTTCGGTGCAGGACAGATTCATCAATCACAAGGAGCTTATACCGCAGCAGCAGATCTTTTTTACCAATCAGCTGCACTCGCCAAAGAGGACTTAAAAAGCCGTGCAGCTCTGGAGGCGGTGCATGTGCAAAATAAAAAATTAGAGGAAGGTGCTAAAGCATTTGAGCGACTCGTCACCAATCAACCAGGGAATGCCCTGAATCATTTTTTTCTGGGACGACTGAAAACGAGGCTGGGCAATTCTACTCAGGCAGAATCAAATTACCAAAAGACAGTATCACTGGCTCCGACATGGGCAGCAGGGCACCATGCATTGGCAGAACTTTACATGCTCACCAATCAGCACCTGAATCAGGCTGAGAAACTCGCTCGAAGGGCTGTTGAGCTGGAACCCAATCATGTCCGCTATTACCTGTTGTCGGCCGCCTGCATCAAAAACCGCCATCTGCAGGAAGCATTGAAAGCCATCAATCAGGCGCTCACCATCACTCCAGACGATGCGAAATACCGAAAACTTCGCGATCAACTCGAAAAGGCAATGGCACAAAAACGTAATCCATGAATATAGCTGAGATTCCAGAGACTACCGCCCGAAAGCGGCCGTCCTGTTTATTCATGGGATGTCTGGCAGTAATGATGATCCATGCGACTCCGTTGAAAGCAAATGATCATCACGCCATCCAGCTCAAGGATGTCACCACTCAAACTGGCGTTGATTTCATCCATACCGACGGAAGTTCAGGACGTCGCTACATCGTAGAAACGGTCGCCTCGGGACTGGCTACTTTTGATTTTGATGGAGATGGGCTGATAGATATCCTCTTCTTGAACGGAGCACCTCTGCCTGGGGCCACGCCGCCTGTCCAACCTCGGAATGCACTCTACCGGAATGAAGGCCATTGGAAATTCAAGGATGTCACCACCAAGGCAGGCCTAAATGATTCGGGTTACCATCTGGGTGTATGTGTCGGCGATTATGACAACGATGGCCATTTGGACATATTCCTGAATAACTTCGGACCCAATATCCTTTATCAAAACAACGGTGACTCCACATTCACTAATGTCACAGTAAAGGCAGGCCTGAGCGAAGGTGAAGAAGTCGGTGCAGGTGCCTGCTTTCTGGATGCCGATGGGGATGGCGATCTGGATTTGTTTATCGCCCAGTATGTGGGCTTTAGTTTTGACAAGCATCATATCTCGCAGATGAATGGTTTCCCCGCATATGTAGGCCCCCTGAATTATCCACCGACAACAAATGCGTTTTACAGAAATAATGGCAACGGAACCTTTACGGATGTCAGTCGAGAGTCGGGGATTGGCTTGTTGAAGGGGGCGGGCATGGGCGTGATTGCCTGTGATCTGGATAATGACAGGGACACGGACATTATCGTAGGAAACGATCTACGCCCTGATTTTGTCCTGCGCAATGATGGTCACGGAAAATTCAGGGAGGAAGGTACCTTACTCGGTTTGGCTTATGATGCGTTTGGCAATGTGCAGGGATCCATGGGCGTTGAGTGCGCGGACTGGAATCATGACGGCTGGATGGACGTTTATATCACGCCTTACCAACGTCAGATACCCACATTATTTCAAAGTCAGAAGGGCCTTTTTTTTGAAGACGTTTCGCGCCAAACGGGTGCCGGCAAGGACGCTTTTGCTGATGTCAAATGGGGAGTTGGCATGATAGATTTCGACAATGATACTCATCGAGATTTATTCATCGCCACCGGTCATTTGATCGACAACGTGGAACAGATAGACTCCAGCATGCGTTACGCTGCGTCCAACATCCTGCTTCGCAACACCGGAACAGGGAAGTTTGTGAATGTCTCAGAGCAATGTGGGAACGGACTGCGACCTGTGAAAAGCAGTCGTGGTGCCGCGTTCGATGACCTCGACAATGATGGCGACATTGACGCCGTGATCCTGAATGCGCGGAGCAGCCCTACCCTGATCAGGAATGATTCCAGCCAAGGAAACCACTGGTTACAAATTCAACTTCAAGGAACCACAAGCAATCGGGATGGGATCGGCGCACGAGTCACGGTGCGAACGGGCGAGCTCCAGCAAATCGACGAAATTCATAGTGGACGCAGCTATCAGAGCGACTTCGGAAAACGGCTCCATTTCGGACTCGGCAATCAAACCCATATTGACGAAATCAAGGTTGAGTGGATTGGAGGAGACGTTGACACGCTTCACCATATTCAAGCCAACCAACTATATGTCATCAAGGAAGGGCAAGGCCTGACACAAGGCCGCTCATCAGATCCAAAACCATGAACATCGCATTAAAGATCGGCCTGCTTGGATCGATTCTCGGAACAATTGGGATCCGTGCCGCTGCTCCAGTCTCTCCTATTCAATTCAAGGATGTCTCTCAGGAAACAGGGATCACTTTTGTGCATACAGACGGAGGACAAGGGAAGCAACGTTACATCGTCGAAAGTGTCGCATCGGGCATCGCTACGTTCGATTATGATTTGGATGGCAACATCGACATCCTGTTCCTCAATGGAGCCCCCCTCCCTGGCTCGCCTGAAGACACTCCATCCTCAGGGAACGCGCTTTACCGCAACCAGGGAGACTGGCAGTTTGCCGACAAGACCACAGACGCGGGGCTGGATGATACGCGCTATCATCTGGGAGTCTGTGTTGGAGATTACAACAACGACGGTTTCCCTGATGTCTTCCTTTCAAATTTCGGACCGGATATTCTTTATCGAAACAATGGAGATGGCACCTTCACAGATGTCACCTTGACTGCAGGTGTCAGCAATGGAAATCAAGTAGGCGCCGGAGCAAGCTTTCTGGATATTGACGCAGACGGTCATCTGGATCTTTTCATCGCCAACTACTGTGACTTCAGTATCGAGGAGCACAAGCCGCGTCAGATCAATGGTCATCCTGCCTATGCTGGCCCCATGATGTATGGACCTGTTCCCGACACCCTGTATCGCAACAACGGTGACGGCACATTCACCGACATCAGCCATAAATCAGGTATTGCGTCCGTTTCAGGAACCGGGATGGGTGTCGTCAGTTCGGACTACGACCATGATGGAGACATTGATATCATCGTAGGCAATGATGCCATGGCAAACTTTGTCTGGCAGAATGATGGAAAGGGAAAATTCAAGGAAGCCGGATTATTTTCGGGCCTGGCATACGATTCAAACGGCATCGGACTTGGGACCATGGGCGTGGATTGCGGGGATTACAACAATGATGGGAGGATGGACTTTTACATGACCTCCTATCAGAAGCAATGGGGCATCCTCTATCAAAATGAGGGTGCTGGCTTTTTTATGGATGCCACCCGCATCACGGGAGCAGGTGCCGGCACTTACAATGAAGTAACCTGGGGCTTAGGTTTGGAGGATTTTGACAATGACGGATTCCGTGATCTTTATGTTGCTTGCGGACACCTTCAGGATAACATCCGGCATTGGGACGATACGGTTCATTTCGAAGCTCGAAACATTCTTCTCCGCAATATAAAAGGGAAAAATTTTGTGGATGTTTCTTCCAAATCCGGAACAGGCATGGATGTCAAACTGAGCAGTCGCGGCGCAGCCTTTGATGACCTTGACAACGATGGAGACATTGATGTGGTCGTCCTCAACACCCGCGAAGCCCCAACGATCCTGCGCAATGACAGTTCTCCTTCAAATCACTGGGCCCGAATCCACCTGGAAGGCACACAAAGCAATCGAGAAGCCATTGGTGCTCGCATCAAGGTCATTGCTGGAGAGCTCACACTAATGGATGAATTACGCAGCGGCCGAGGCTATCAGAGCCACTACGGCACCCTTTCCCATTTCGGTTTGGGCCAAGAAAAGAAAATAGATCAGGTAGAGATTTGGTGGCCAAGTGGTAAAAAGCAAATCTTCAAAAATATCCCCGTTGACAGAGTCATTAAAT
Organism: Verrucomicrobia bacterium SCGC AAA164-E04; assembly: GCA_000383715.1. GTDB lineage: Bacteria > Verrucomicrobiota > Verrucomicrobiia > Limisphaerales > AAA164-E04 > AAA164-E04. The sequence goes on along the minus strand of KB911838.1, from coordinate 50,450 downwards.
TCACTGAAGGCAGGGCACAATAATCTGTCCTTGAATCACCAAATCAACCGGAATGTACTGATCAGATGAGCCACAAACGACGAGGACTTAAGCTTACCATTTCATTTCTTTCCGGAATCCTGCAGCTTGTTTTCATCGATAATAAAAGCACGGCGCAGCCATCGACTGGCCTGACATCTACCGCGTTTGAAAGCACAACCCTTACAATCCATTCACCCCGAGTTAAAAAGAACGAAACTCTCCCACAGGGATTTGATCTGAAATCCGGCGCAAGCACGGGAATTACCTTCACAAACCGCCTGAACACGGACTTGTCAGAGAAATCTTTCAACCTGCTCAATGGAAGTGGAGTCACGCTTGGTGATTATGATGGAGACGGACGCTGCGATGTATTTTTGGCGGCTATGTCGGGCAAAAATAAGTTATTTCGAAACCTTGGTCATTGGAAGTTCAAGGAAACTACTCGCGAAGCAGGGCTCGATCGTGTCATTCCCTATTCAAGTGGCGCTGTGTTTGAAGATATTGATGGGGATGGCTGGCTTGACCTGATCATCTCCACATTCGGCTCCGGTGTGCGCACTTATCTGAACTCGGGCAACAGTCGCTTCAAGTTGCTTGGGAATCCCGCATTGGAATCTCCTTTCGGAAGTGCCACCCTCGCTCTGGCAGATGGGGACGGGGATGGGGACATTGATCTATATGTCACCAACTACGGTCTCCATACGATGCAAACCAAGCTCAACCTCCGCATTCGTACAGTGCGCGGAAAACCCCAGGTCGTAGGTCGGTATCGAGATTATTATAAGATTATCAATGGTAAATTAGTGGAGTATGGAGAACCCGACGCGTTATTTCTCAATGACGGTCAAGGCAACTTTGAACCCGTTCCCTGGAGTGGAGGTACTTTTTCAGATGAAGAAGGTAAACCATTGGCCCACGGTTACCGCGACCTCGGTTTAAGCGCCATGTTTCGTGATATGAACCATGATGGACTGCCTGACTTATACGTCTGCAATGATTTCCAAACCCCAGATCGGTTGTGGATCAATCAAGGATTCGGAAAGTTCAGACTGATCAAGCGTTCCGCCATCAAGGTCTCGAGCTATTCCTCCATGGGAGTGGATGTCGGAGATCTCAACCGTGACGGCATGGATGACTTCATGGTGGTTGACATGCTGAGCAGAACGCATCGATTAAAGATGACCCAGCGAGTGGAAGCTGCGCCATCCATCCAGACAACCGGCGAGCAAATCTGGGACAGACCTCAAATCAGTCGCAACACTGTTTATGTGAGTGAGGAGCATGGTCAATACGCAGAAGTCGCGCACTACGCAGGATTGAGCGCGACAGAATGGTCCTGGGCTCCAGTGTTCATGGATGTGGATCTGGACGGTTACGAAGATATCCTTATCGGGAATGGTCACGCTCAGGATAATCTCGATAAAGATACCCTTCAAAATAGATCTCAATTCCCTAATGATTCACCTCAACAACTTGCCATTGCATTTCCCGCGCTGAAGACATCCAACCTCGCATTCCGTAACATGGGTCAGATGCGGTTCAAGGAAACGGGGAGTGCATGGGGGTTTGAATCCAACCAGGTTTCCAATGCAATCGCTCTGGGCGATCTGGATAATGATGGAGATCAGGATGTCGTCATTAATTGTCTCAACGCTCCAGCCTTGGTTTACGAAAACATCAGTCAGCGCGCAAGAGTCGCCGTCAGACTCAGAGGACGTCCGGGAAATACACGTGGGGTTGGAGCACGTATTTCCTTGATTGAGGCTGCCTTCACTCAAAGTCAGGAAATCATCGGAGGTGGACGATATCTTTCAGGGGATCAGGCACAGCGCACGTTCGCTGTCACGCGTCCATCCAATGAAAAGAAACGGATCGAAGTTCGGTGGCGAAGTGGTCTACTGTCAACCATTCAAGGTGTTGAAGCCAACCACCTGTATGTGATCCATGAACCTGAGTCCTCGGTCGCCAAGAGCCAAGGCGAAGACCCCAAGGATGCTCGAGCAACTTTGTTTAGAGAGGTCTCTTCCATCAATAAACAGCATCACGCCACGGTAAAACCGGATAGCCGCCAGTCACAGCCTACATGGCCTCTTGACCGTTCTACATTGGGTGAAGCGTTGGCTTGGATTGATATGGATGCTGATGGAGATGAAGATCTGGCTGTGAGCGGCGGAAGCAAGGCATCTGCGTGGTTTACGAACAAAGGCAAGGAAAACTTTGAGACCAAGATCGAGAGAAAAGGCATGAAATCCAGATGGGGCGAATCAGGCTTTGCGTCCGCTCCTTTGAATAATTTGCCCGGACTCTTGGCCATCCCCCGACAATCCGGTCCGACTGCAGCGAATGCCTTGATCCACTGGATGGCTGATGGCTCTGAAAAAGAGATCACGAAATTACCTGCAGGAGCATATGGGCCTTTGGCAGTTTCAGATGTGGACAATGATGGCGATCTTGATCTGTTCATTGGGGGACAATCCCCGTGGGGTAATTTCCCTGTTTCATCAGACTCCCTTCTATTGAAAAATGAACACGGGGATTTTGAAGTCGATAAGACCAACGCAACATCGATATCCCGCTTGCACAATATTCAAGGCGCCATTTTCTGCGATTGGGATCTGGACGGGGATTCGGATTTAATCACAAGCAGTGAATGGGGCAAGATCCGTTGGTTGATCAATGAGAAAGGAACCTTCACTGAGCAAAACAAGGGGATTGGATCAGAAAAATTCCGAGGCATATGGCAAGGTCTTGCATCCGGTGATTTCAATGAAGACGGGAGACCCGATCTTGTCGTTTGCAACAGAGGGGAGAACACGCAATGGGCTCAATGGAGGACAGATCGTTTTCGGCTTTTTTACAGCAAGACAATCCGCAAGCATGAAACAGTCACTTTCCGATCCTATTTCAAGCAAGGGCAGTGGTTACCCATCAACCCACTGGAGGATGTATCCACATGGTTGACGGATGCAAACATGCGGTTTACCAGTCATGCGGATTACGCCTCCAGAAGCCTGGAAGAAATATTGGGTGATTTTTTGCATGAATTTGAGCATCTGGAAATCGATACACTTGAGACAGTCCTTTTACTTAATTTGCCGGACGGTATTAAAAAAGTGGCATTGAATCCAGCAGCACAGTGGGCGCCTTGCTTTGGCCCAACGGTGGCAGACTTCAATAATGACGGACATGAGGATGTTTTTCTAAGTCAAAATCTGGACACCGGCAATCACAAGTGGGGACGCATGGATGCAGGCCATGGGTTACTGCTTCTCGGCGATGGCGAAGGCAATCTGAATGCCATTCCATCCACAGCAAGTGGCATTCGCTTGAAAAACGAGCAACGTGGCACTGCAACCGCTGATTTCAATCAAGATGGTAAAATGGACCTTGCCGTCCTCGAAAGAGGGAAAGGAGCTCACCTTTTTGTGAACCAGACTGAACACACCGGAGTGACTGTTTCACTCAAAGGATCATCCGCTAATCCACATTGCATTGGAGCAAGACTGCAAAAAATCAATCTACAAACAGGAAATGTTTATGGGCCTTCAAAAGAAATCCAATCGGGGTCTGGTTACCGATCGCTAAATTCTCTCAAACATGTTTTCGCACATCCGGGAAAAGCGTTTCAAATCCAGGTTACCTGGCCCAACGGTAAGATAAGCAGACACTCTATTCCATCGGGAATCACTACAGTAACCCTTCAACAGCCTTGAGGATTTTTCAACGAACCACCCAAAACGAAATGAAAGCAAGCGCTATCAGATCCGTCATGCATCCCCGAAACTTGACAAAGCCACGTCAACTCATCAGCTTGCACAGTGATCAACACGTATTACATGCCTGACCAAATCAGCACGATGAGTTGACCCACAGAAGAACAAGGAACAGCTTTGAAACAATAAACCTCGACCAGTCATGGGAAAAAAGAAAAGAAAACAACAGCTTACACCGGGCCATCAGCAAGCGAATGAATCTTTGACCGGGACCTGGATCCATTTCGTTCGCGCGCTCCTCGCAAGTGCTATGGCAATCACCGCCTATCTGGCATTTGTCAGTTTATCCAGCGAGGGAGGAACCCCAGGATGCGGTCCGGATTCAGGATGCGATCAAGTGCTGACGAGTCCTTGGGCCTATTGGTTGGGCATTCCCGTTTCCCTCCCCGGACTGGCCTTGTACGGTGTATTTCTGTTGAGCACTTTTTCTTTGAAGATGAATCATTTGGGGAAGGCCAGACGGTCACTGAATGCACAGACTGTTTGCGCGTTCAGTGTGCTTGCGGCAGCCATTTGGTTTGTAGGTGTCCAAGCTTTCAAAATCGGGGCATTTTGTCCTTATTGTTGTACCGCACATTTACTGGCAGGTATGGCTTCTATTCTCTTTTTAGCAAAAGCGAATTCTATCGGCTCAAAACTATCCGTAAGACTGAGCTTCACCAGAGGTGCAACTGCGGGTGTTGGTTTGGTAGCCGCGATTGCATTGATCCAGATCTTGTTCCCAAAGGAACAAAGCGCACCAGAAATCGTCGATCTTGCAGCAAACCCTGCTCCAGAAGATAATCAAACCACAGCCCCTGCGGCAGTGATTCAGAATAAATCAACACCCGATGATGAGTCAAAAGGCAGCATTCAGCCGGCAGCCATGAGCCAGTCCACCATTGCGAACCTTACATTGTCCAAGCCATTATTAATCCCTAGAAGCAATTTCAAAATGGACACCACCGGATTGCCCACACTTGGCGATCTGGATGCACCACAAAGGATCGCTTGTATCTTCGATTATACTTGCCATCACTGTCGTAATTTACACGGATTCATCCGCCAGCTTTTGGTGAAATATGATGGACAATTCTCAAGCCTGATGATTCCCATGCCTCTGGATGCCAAATGCAACCGATTGATGAAAAAAACTCCAAAAGATCATCAAAATGCATGCGAATATGCCAAACTATGCCTTGCTGTACATCAGGCAGATCCGGAAAAGTATGATGCATTTGACACGTGGCTGTTCAGTCATCACACAACTGTCAAAACGGTGCCAGCAGTCATGGAATATGCTCAACAGTTGGTAGGGGCCGATAAATTGATGGAAGCCCTGCAAAGCAAAAGGGTCAAAAAGCAGTTGGAATCTAATGTGACTGCCTACGAAACCACTTCCAAAATAGGCCGCAAATCATCCATGCCACAAACCATCATTGGTTCTCAAGTGGTCTTTGGTCCACCTCCCAATGTAGAAGCATTGGACAAAATTCTAAGGCAAATCCTGAAAGTCAAATAAAGCAGGCAAACGCTCTAATAGACAGCCTCAATTTCTGACTGATCGCTTTTCAGAGGGTAAGTATTCACCTTGCCCCCCCGGCCATTTCACCCAGAGAGCTCTGGCCTTGTTTTTTCCATGAAGCACGGTCACCGGACTGTTTTGAGAATACCATCCATTTCCTGCCTGCACTTCTCTCAAAGGCCCCCTCGAATCATCGTAATCTACGAGCCTTAATTGCGATCCAATACCATGGCGATTTACTCCTGCATGATTTAAACGGACTCTCACTCCTTGCTTGGAATCCGATTGGTTGAGATACAATTTGGTCGCCCCTTCATTCTGGGTCACAACAAAATCAAGGCGGGCATCCTGATTGAAGTCAGCCACTGCCAAACCTCGCGCATTCCCATGCACTTCCACTCCTGATTCTGCTTCATCCAACACATTAAATTGGCCATCGCCTTTACCAATCAAGATCATTACCCGTCCCTGATTCTGAGGAGGCATGCCTTCTCTCACATGCGATTGATTCTGACCAAGGACCACATCTTCTATCCCATCGCCATTAAAATCTCCCACCTGAAGCCCAAACACAGGAGCCCATTGAACCTCCTTGGGCAGAAGAACCTGTTGAAAAGTCCCGTTACCCGAATTCAAAAACAAGCAAGTATCCAGTGTGGACGCGTGCAGGGCAGTGAGAGATTCCCAATAATGGGCAAATAACTCACGAACAGTTAACGAGCTGTAGCGAGCATTATTACCTGCAAGCTTAAAAAGAAACGGTAATTGAGCTCCCAGTTCGGACAGGTAACGCTTGGGAGAGATAAGCTTTTGCGGGTGATATTCGCTTTCAATAATTTCGCGAACACCCGTCTTGAGAATATCCCCATGATACATATTTAATGGAGATTTCCCCGTTGCCTGCCAGTCACTGTTTCTCCCCCAGTTACCTACGATCAAATCAGGAAAACCATTCCCGTCCATGTCACCTGAAACAACCCCTCCCCATAATCCCGTGTGCGCACCCAAACCCCACGCATGGGTTCGATCCTCCAGCTTGCCTCTTGTATTTTGCAGCACTCTGACAAGCCCCCATTCTGTTGTAATGATCAATTCGGCAAACCCATCTCCATTGAGATCACTCCAAACAGCACCTCTGGATCGCTGAATGGAACGCAGCAAATCTTCATGGACTGAATCAATTCGCCACCCGTTTGCATCCTGGTGTATCAATTGCGAAGGATGTGACAACGGATATTGACGGCTGATATATGTCCCTCCCATGAAAACAGTCAAACTACCTTGACCATTCAAGGGACCTGCAACCATCGGCCCAACACCAGTGAGCGCGTTGGAAAACAGGCTTCGGTGCTGCCCCTTCAGATTCAACTCCATCAGGGCTGGCTGCCTGATTGCCTCATAGCCGGTTTGTGCTAGAAACAAATGTATTCGATTTCCGGGCACAGGCATCCCAAGCATCCCTGAGGAATCATTGATCAATCGAAAGTCGAGTTCTTTGGTCTCAAATTCGACATCTCCTTTGCCTATGTGCAATGTTGGATGCTGACCTTTTTCACCTCCAATCAAGATATCTGTGATTGTATCTCCATTGACGTCCATGCAGATCACGCCGGGTCCATGATGACTCAATGCGTAGGAAAGTAATGGTTGCTTGGCGAAGTCATCGGAAAAGGCGGATCTGGAAGTATGACTCAACTTCAATGAGGCATCACGAAACAGAGGAATGAGGGCGGCTTGATCCGTTGGAACATCCACCAGATCGCTCAATCTATCTGATGCTTCTGGTTGATGAACGGTATAACGATGGTTACGTTTGAGGTCCTCCAAGAATGAAGATGTTCCATCGGGCCAGACAACCGTCAAGGTTGATGCTTTTTTCGATGATAGCATTGCAAAAACTTGCTCGGTATCCCCGCCTGACAGATACCGACCGCCCGATACAATGGATCTCGTCGCACTGTTCGACTTGCCTTCATTGATTACCATTTTGCTACCGATGGCCTGGGTGTTGGAGGGGCTCCCTTTAAGCCGGATAACCACTCGATCATTGGAGGCATCATTACGAAATAAACGTGCAGACCCATTCAAACAGTTGAGCACCAGATCCCAATCACCATCTCCGTCCAGATCGCCAACAGCAAATCCCTGATGGATCCCCTTCTTTCCTGTCCCCCAGAGATGAGTCACTTCTTCAAACGTGCCGTTACCTTTGCCACGATAAGCCACAACCGGCATTTCAAGTTTGGGATAAAGTTCAATATGTTGCATCATTTCATCCGTAAATGCCTTCTGCCGGGCAGCGTCGGTGGAGTAACGATCCCATGAATGCTGACGCGATTGAATCAGGCGAAGGGTATCGGAATCTTGCATGTCGTGGGGGTAACCTGCCGAGATAAGCACATCATCCATCCCATCCAGATCGGCATCCATGAAAATCGGACACCAGGACCAATCCGATGCCTCCAAACCGGCAAAATGCGAGGTTTCGGTGAATGCGCCCTTACCATTTCCCATGAACAAGGTATTGTATGGTAATTGAAGTCTTGGACCGTTCAATGATGGTATGCCACCAACCATACTCTCGGCAGGTTGCTGCCTTTTCCTCAGAACAGGATCACGACTGAGCATATCAACCACGAATAGATCCACATGTCCGTCCCGGTTTAAATCCGCTCCATCTACTCCCATTGAACTCAGTGAAGTGATATTCAAAGCCTCACCGGAAAGTGCGTCAAAACCTCCCTGACCATCATTGATCCATATCCTGTCAGGAGTCCAATAATCGTTGCAAACATACAAATCGACGTGACCATCTCCATTCAAATCCCTGAACATTGCGGACAAGCCCCAATCCTTGGGCGCCGCTTTCAAAGCCTGCCCATTCTCACGAAAAGCACCTGAGGTCCAATCCACAGGTGTCATTTTCCCTGAACCATTGTTGAGGTATAGAATATCAGGCTCGCCATATTCATGAATTTGCCCCCCATGAATAAAAATCCGTTTACTCAACTCTTCGGACGGCATCAACTTCCCCCTCACCCGCCTGACTGGCACCCGCGCTTGATCACGAATATCATTGGAACGGTAATTTGCGACATAAAGATCAAGGGTACCATTTCCATCGACGTCTGCCAGCGCCATGCTTGTTGCCCCGAATTCAGATCCGGTGCCGGCCTTTTGCGTTGCATCTTCAAACGCGAGTCCACCCTGGTTGAAAAACGATCGCACTCCCATCCCAACGGTACTCACGATTAAATCAAGATATCTGTCACCGTTTAAATCAGCGAAGACAGCACCACGGCAAGGAGCCCCTGGGTTTTGAAGTGAAGGAGGAATCGATACTTTCTCAAACTTCCATTGACCGAGATTTCGATAAAGGTGATTGGGCGAATCGATTCCACAAAAAAACAAATCAGGGAGTCCGTCATTATCCCAATCACCCACTGCAATGCCAGAGCCATTGAACAAAACACGATTGGCTGCGCCTTTCCGAGGATCCAGGTCATTACGAAAGGAGACCTGTGTTTCCACGGCATTCATCAAGGTAAAGCCAGGACCTTGATCACCTGCAGCTTTTAAGGGTGTTACTTCGACTTGATATTTCTCCGCAGACAACCCTGACATACAGGAAAGAACAAGACAGAGGAAAACACCCCGGAAACTTCGATTCAGGACATGAAAAGACATTTTCACCAAGTATTCGCCACTTTTAAAAACGGAGCATAAAATTCCCTTAACTTGGTATGACACCAATGATTAATAATCCTTTTTTGCAAGACTCACACAAACAATCTCTTTGTCATTTCGAACATAAATATTCTGGTGTGCAAATGCGGGATGGCTCCAGACAACATCACGCCCGAACGCTTCATTGGTCGGATCCAGAAGATGGGCCCGGCTGATTTCGTGATATGATTCAGGTGTGAGCCGGGCAAGGATCAAATCCCCTGTTTCGCTGAAAAGAAAATAGCGGTCTTCATGTTGGACGACAAAGGCAGTCCCATGGCGCCCTGAATTCCCCTCACCAATCGTAGGCTGATGCGTTGCCCAGAGGCGTTTTCCATCTTCAAGTCGCACCGCCATGAATGAACTGGACTCAACATCGCAACCATAGATAACACCGTCTTCGATAAAGGGAGTCACATTAACGGAGTAAAGAGCATTCCGAGCATTTCCCCTCCAGGCAATCCTGGCACCGGGCTTGAGAGGGTCCAACTCAATCATCGCCCCGACATTTCCAATGGCACTGACAAATAAGGAATCTTCATATAATCTTGGAGCCGCGATGGAGAGGTTGTAGCCAGGTTTCAGAGGGATGGACCAATGAGATTCGCCTGTTTTTGGATTGAGACTGTTCAATGATTCGGGGTGCCAAATGAGCAACTGCGAAACACCTCCGTGCTCAATCCAGGTTGGAGGACCGTAACCAGGTTCCGGAGCCGACAGGGCACGCCATTTTTCATCCCCCGTATCCGCATCAAAAGCCACTAAGACACTCCCCTCTCCTCCTACCAAGCTGTAGAGAGTATCCCCTTTGGCCAGAGGATGACTCGAAAAGCCCCAGATCGGCGTCTCAATGTCATACTCCTTTTTGAAATCCTTGTGCCAAATCAGCTTTCCATCTTTCGCAGACAAGCAACTCAATCGCCCCTCGGCGCCAAGAATATAAACTTTGTCCTGATGCACCGTGGGCGTGCTGCGCGGACCAGCCGCGTAGGATAGATTGTAGTATTGTAGATAATCGTATACCCACTCAGTGGCACCTGTCGCAGCATCCAGACAAAGCAAGCGTTCGCGACCCTCCAGCAGGTTTTTACCACTGGGATTATTTTTCAGCTGCCCCTCTTTTTTGACGTAGTCGAAAAGATAAACCTTTCCATCAGCCACGGCTGGCCCTGAATAACCAAGCCCTACTTTGACACGCCAGATACGTTTGAGCCCGCTCTCAGGAAACGATTCAACAATTCCGTCCTCCTGCCAGATACTGGCACGATCAGGCCCCATCCACTGCGGCCAATCCGCCGCTTGAGAAAAATGAAAACCTGAAACTAAAATGGCCAAAAGGCAGATCTTGAGTGAGAACCATTGCGTAGGCTGTGTGGTAATTTGAAACATGATCACGACAGCCTAATCGGCTTCTACTAAAAAATAAAATGAAAGATGCGTGTATTTCTCTGCGGATTTACTTGGCGTGACTCAACGATTCAACGCGTTTCCAGTTGTGATTGCCTGAGCACATCCAAGGAAACCAAGCGAGGCTCCCATTGGCTGAGAACAGGTGTTTTGGCAATCACGTATCCGCCTGATCCCGACTGTGTGGATTGCCTGATCTGGGCCGCCAATTCCTCTCGAGATACTTCCCAACCCTGAAGCACTGTGATGAGTCGCCTGGCTTCAACGCTCGACCGATCATAACGTTTCATCTCGGTTTGAAAACTGCTGATCGCCGATGAAACCCATCCTGCCGTTTCGTTGTAATGATCCAGATCCCGCCCCAGATCCTTGTATGTGAGCAGGGCACCCAACCGTGCGCATTGTTTTGACAGGGGTTCTAATTGTTTGGACCACTCCCGCCAGCATGCCCCACCATAGCACCCTACACCTGCGCACCAGCCATCCTTGTCATGCGCTTCACATTCAGACGTCCATACAGGAATGCATTCCAAATGTGGAAAAGCTTTTTGGATCTGCTGAACAAATCGAGCGGGAGTATCGTGACCGAGGACTTCGGCTGTTTTTTTCGGCCCATAATCGGTGGTCCAACGACAGAGCGGATGCCCACATCCACAAGCAGATGGAGCGCCCTGAAGGTCATTCAAAAACACGCCCTTTGACGCAGGCCAGGTTTTGAGTAGTTTTTGAACCTTGCTTGCCTGTGCTTCGAACGCACCTCGATAAAAAATCGGCACCCATGGAAAGACCTTGACCATTTGATGATCCCTCTCCTTGGGGAAGTTCGCATGGAATCGTCGCCATTCAGGATGCCCCTGGATACTGGCCATCCACTCCGGGTGACTTGTCGCCAGTTCAGCATCACGCGCTACTTCAATCCAATACCAGATACTGATGCCACTTTCCTGATACCGTTTGACGTCAACCACCTGCTGGGCATCGGGTGCCTGCTGAATCGAAAGGATCAGCTGTTGGACATGTTGACGATTGATCTCATCAACATCCAATGTTGCCAAGTCATCAGCATCAATCAGCCAAGCCCGGAAAGGGACATCATTAGCAAGCACATGGAAGCAGGCGCAAAGGATCAAGCACCCAAGTGCTGATTTACTAAGGAGCGTCATCCTCATGGTTGGGTATCAGGTTTGAACCAGGAAGTTTCGGGATACTCGACTTTCCAGGCATCATCGCGGCATTGAATACTGGAAATCCATTCCAGTTCCGTCCCACGCATGGGCCCATCCACGGCACGACCTGCCAATGTCCAGCGACTGTTTGTTTCGTTATCCATGAAAGGAGCCGTTTCAGGCGCAACCGCATCTGCTCGAAAGGTGAGAAGCTTGCCATTGATCATCCGTTTCCATGCGACACCCGACTGTGTTGGACCATACCAGAAAACGGTTATGGGCATATTATCAAGCACATCGTTATAACAAACACGCTCTTTGCGCAGAGGCAAGGGATAGGCACGGCTGGAATCAGAACCCTCAACCCCAATGACCAGATCTTCGGTGATCTCAGCTGTCCTGGCTGTAGCACGCACTTGCCAATGATCCACCGCTGGCAGTTTGACCTCAGAATATGTATCACCTTCAAAAAGATTATACGCCGTGGATTCAGGATGAAGCATGAGCCAATGGCCCCATGTCGTCGGAGCGGAAGGGACTCGCTTTAATTGTTGACCTTTTTCCGGCCCTTCCAAGGCTCTGCCGCTCAGAGCCGACCAGATAGTGCATTCCTTATCTCGGACGAGCATTACCCCATCACGCCAACCGTAAAATTCATAACCATAATCTTTCTGATAAGAAGCCACATATCCACCTTCTGGATCATAAAAAAAGAGACCATAAGTATCATTGATGATACGAGGTCCAGACAGGAAATGACGCAAGGGTATGGTTCCCCCGTTATGAGGCCCACGCAGCCAGGCAATGACTTTGTCATCGGGTTTGACGAACCCTTTTCGGTTCTCAGTGGAAACATAAGAACAGGGAGGCTCCGTCAACGACTCAAACAAATGAGGCTTGATGATCCAATTGCTATTTAAATCTGCAGCACCCATGCCAACAGGCAAAACAACTCCGAGCATGAACCCGATGATGCCGCCCCCGATAGATAGACGATTTATGTTCATAAAAATTTGATCTTTAGTGAATCATAATTTGTAAAAGAAGAGTTACCTTCAAACCGAAGGAACGCAACTCCAAGTAGCACTCAACATACCTGTTTTTTGAATACATATGGGAACAAGATGCGGATAACAGTTTTTGCTTTCGCTCAAGTATATTATTCCGTCATATCTGTCACTTGAGACCTCAGACAAGGGTTGGTTCAGAAAATGAGTAATAAGGATATAAGAATGGTATCGATGATCGATTGGCATGATAGACCTTTGTGTTCGATCGATAGAGAAAATTAAAAACGCTCGCCAAAATCCCCAATGCCGCAAGGCTTGGCGTTCCAGGTTCTGGTATAGCGATGTGCACTCCTGAAAAGTTCGTGGGCAAGGAAGCAGGATTATCCATGTTCCCAAGGGTCACTGAAAAAGGATCTGAAACCCCCTTCAAAAATGGATCATTTGAATCCCATGCAGCGACACTCAAATCAACCTTACCCGTAATACCATCGATGATCCGGGGCCCTGATGAGAACAAACCCGCCCCGGAAACACTACCGGGACTGCCCAGCAAGGTTCCATCAGGCAATGCAAATGATACCCGCCATGCGATTCCTACCGGTTTACCATTCAAGGTCACAAGCCCACCTCTGTTGATGTTGGATAATTGGATAACGCCTTGAGCGCTGGCGTCAGCAAACGCAATCAGCAAAAGGAAAATTGGGACTATTTGTTTCATGATAAAATGGATTGAGATCGTTTGTAGATCCAACATGAGCCATTGAAAAGTATGGAACACCCGATCACGCAGAAAGCGTTTATTGGTCACAAAACCGCTGCGCTCGTACATCGGTAAAGCAGAATGAATTTCACAAGGAAAACGCCATCTACCCTAATCAGGCAAATGGCGCTTTGAAAGAGTGTTTGTAAACTTGGAATCTACCTCTGGCATGGCTCAATACATACCCATTATTTGATAACCACTGTCCACGTAAAGAACTTGTCCAGTGATGGACGCAGAGCCTTCACTAGCCAGGAAAGTCCCCGTAGCTCCCAGCTCTTCAGGGAGCACATTGCGTTTCAAGGGAGAATTGGCCTCATAATGTTTGAGCATCGCTCCAAATCCGGAAATCCCTCGGGCCGCCAATGTGTTCATCGGCCCTGCACTGATGCAATTGACACGAATTTTTTTCGGCCCAAGGTCGTAGGCAAGGTAGCGCGTGGATGCTTCCAGTGACGCCTTGGCAACACCCATGACGTTGTAATGAGGCACCACCTTTTCAGCTCCATAATACGACATGGCAACAATGCTGCCTCCATCCGTCATCAAGGGAGCCGCACCGCGTGAGAGAGCCACCAATGAATAGGCAGACACATCGTGAGCTACTCGAAAGGCTTCCCGACTCGTACTCAGAAAATCCCCTTCGAGTGCGTCCTTGGGCGCGAATGCGATGGAATGCAGCAACAGATCCAGTTTGCCATATTTTTCCTTGATCTGCGCAAAAACTTGATCGATCTGTTGGTCAGAACTGACATCACAAGGTAACATCAACGTGTCTTCACCAAATGTTCCCACCAGCTGTTCGACGTTGTCCTTCAAACGTTCCCCCTGATAAGTGAAGATCAATTTCGCACCAGCATCTTTCCACGCCTTTGCGATCGCCCAGGCAATCGAGCGTTTATTGGCCACTCCAGCAACCAAACCGATTTTTCCTTTTAACGTACTCATAATATATACTGCCTCATGATTGACCCTGAAAGGTCCGCAAGTCAATAATAGGCTTAAGCAGAAATAGCCAGACTCATTCCGAAGGAATCACAGGAAGCTTCAAATATGAAGGGTGAGCGGCATCGTGATAAATGGTCTGATGCGCGGGAAGTAGCTTCACATCCGTTCCAAAGGGCAGGCCGGAATTGGGATTACGATCATATCTTGGAAAATTGCTACTCGAAACTTCAAGCCGAATTCGGTGCCCCCGCAGGAACACATTGCTGGTGACCCATAAATCTAGTTCGTATTCCACGATACTCCCAGGCTCGATCAACATGGCCTGATCCATGCCATTGCGAAACCGTGCGCGCACAATACCGTCACAAAGATTATAGGCCTTGCCGTCAGGATGCACATCCACCAGCTTGGCTGTAAAATCCGTATCGCGCGCCGAACTGGCCGCAAACAGGGTCATCTTGACCGGACCGGTCACTTCGATTGATTCTTCCAAGGGTGGAGTCGTGTAGGTCAACACATCAGGACGTTTTTCGACTTCGTTTTGATCCATGGGACCTATCGGCGCTCCAACCAGATTGTTACCGCCTGTGGTGGGAACAGGATGGTCTCCGTGATAGGTATAAACATCACTGGATTCGGTCCCTGGCATTTGAGTATCCAGCAGACCATCACTGCTGACAGACCCAGCTCTGCCATCACTGTGAAGGTAAAAGGACGTCCATTGAGTGCGTCTCAAAGGCCATTCGTTTTCAGCGCGCCATTGATTACTCCCCATCACAAACAAATAGTATGGCGGCCAATCTTCCACACCGGTTTCCTTATCCCTCAACCAATATTGAAACCACTCCATCTGCAGTTGAGCTGGGTCGAGTCGAGCCGATTCACCGAAATCCAGTTGTCCTGTTTTGCGTCCTCCAGGTCCATGGGCCCAGGGCCCCATGACGACAAACTGATTTCGACGGGCCAATTTATCGTCAGACGATGCACGCACCTGATCTACCAGATCGATGGTTGCCTTGGAAAAAATATCAAACCACCCTCCGATATTCAAAACCGGAACTTTTACCTTTGAAAAATCATACCCCATGCCACGTCGCCTCCAGTACTCATCATACCGATGATGTTTGATCCAATCGTTGAGGTAGGTCACCTTGGGTTTAAACTGGTTCCCAAATTCCCGCAAAGGGAGAAAAGCATAAGCCTTTGCCATGTCCTCAGGCCCCATGGCAACCCCACCGACCGCAGCTCCCCACCCCATGAGTAAAGCTAATTGATAGGCACCACCATCATAGGCAAGTTCATTGAACACATTTCCGAAAGGCACAGTTGGAACCATCGTCTTGAGGTATGAACTTCCTTGTGCCACTGAGGCCCATTGGGTCCAACCTACATAAGAACCTCCTGATGTTCCGATTTTCCCGTTACACCACGATTGCCCCCCTACCCATTCCTGAGTATCAAAACCATCGTCGGGATCATGGCGGAAAGGATCCCACTCGCCTTCGGAAAGGCCTCGGCCACGACAATCCTGAACCACCATGGCAAATCCAGCGACAGTGTATCGAGTGGCCTCGCCCCACTGTTCCCCTGGCTTTCCATAGGGTGTGCGCATGAGGATCACTGGAAATGCCCCTTTGGCGTTCGGCTTGTAAATATTTGCTGCGAGACGTGTTCCGTCTCGCATGGGAATCATGACATCTTTTTCAAATAGATAAGGTACATCCTCGGCGAAAACAGGCGGCAGTGAACTGAGCAAGAAAGAAAAAAAGATACCACTGAAGGCATTCGGATAAAGAAATGAAAAACGAAAAGGCAGAGGGAAGGATGCTTGGAGCTTCATGACACCTTTGAATTTGGATGCGCATTTCAGGATGTTCAAGAACATAAGCAAAGCAGGGAAAATCAAGGAGGCAACAGAACACTTGCTTGCCCGGATATCATGAGAATACAAAAATGTACATCAACCCGATTGATCCTTGCAGGCATTTCCGGTTGCCTTGCCTGAGCGCGGTCAATTCTCCATGTCAGTGCTCAAGACAAAACGTCCCCGGAGATCAATCGCTCTGGATGAAAGCCAGAATGGAAATCTAGATCAGGTGAAATCGATTGCAAAAACAACAGCTGCTTTTCCCAAAATAGAATGAACCAGCAAACGCTCCTCATCTCTGGAACAAATGATCAAGGCTGAGGATCTGTTGCGCCTACTGCGTTTTCCTTCACCCGAACGATACGTTCTGCCCTGTGCCATTTGCCATTCACATCGGTTGCCCTGACCTGCAAGGCATGAACCCCCACTCCTATGTCTGGATTCAGTCTCCCTTTCCAAAGGTGCCGTGAATCGACTGGGGCTGAAATCCTGTTGTAGGGAGAAGGGGGAGTTTCTGGCTCACGATCAAACACGGCTTGATGATTCGGATCTTTTTCGAGTGATTTGTCCATCGTCTGCCAGTTACCCTCACTATTCCACCGCACTTGAACAACCGAATCATCCCAACCGTTGAAAACGTTGACGTAAACAAGGGTTTCTTTGACATTTCCCAGTTCAATGCTGTCGGGAGCAAACACAGACATTTGAAATTCCTCAGGACCACGAGCCGCTTTGAAAACGATTTCAGGCTTCCGGTTTTCGGAGAATTTAAGAATCGTATAACCGTTCGGTGCACCGTCTCGCATGGTGGTGTGCGGAATACCCCATTCATCAGGCAAACCACTCCACCAACTGCCACTGACCGTTACATTGATCAAATGATGATGCGGCTCGGCCCCCATCCAACCATCTTTTTTACGGATCAATTGATGCGCTTGCCAATGAGTGTGCCCAGAAATGGAAAAGGTATAAGGACGATGCTCGATGAGTCGATACAGATCCTCACGGTTTGCCACGTTGGTCAGTGGAATATGCATCATGAGGACGACCAGCTTATCTTCTGAAACCAATGCAAGATCGTTGCGAATAAAATCCAGTTGAGTTTGTTCGATACCACCACTGTAGCTGCCTGAACCCTCCGGCTTGGCTCCACCCCAGAGAATGTTATCAAGCACAAGGAAATGCACCGGACCATAATCAAACGAATAATAGTTTGGACCATATGTGCGTGTGAAGGTTTCATCCGAATCGGCATCCTCTGCTGAATCGTAGTTAATATCATGGTTACCTATCACGTTGTACCAGGGTATTCCAATCAAGGCGATGGTTGCGTTCAGAGGCTCGAATACCGCCAAATCATCAAATACGATATCACCCAGAGTCACACCAAATTTAGCAGAAGTTCCTATTAATTCTTCGACAACGTCATGCCCGATGTATTCCACTTCACGGACATTTCTGGGTTGCGGATCACCAAAAAATACGGCTTCAAATTTTTCTGGTTCCTGAGCCTGTATAAGCGGAAAATCAATGGAGGAAGGTAATGGTCCCGTGGGTGCAATACCCGGAAAACTTTGATCAGGTGAGCCTGCTGGTTTGTGGGTGTAAAAAAAGCGCGGTAGTTGATGTGCATTGACAGGCGTCATCCAATCACGCGGTTTGATGACAAAGAATGTGACATCCTCATCACTCGGCAATTCCCATCGTCCCTCTTCGTCCGTCGTGGAAATTTCCAATTGATTTGAAACCTGGACGCCGGAAACCCCTGGTTCACCTTGATCACGTTGTCCGTTACGATTTTGATCATGATAAACCACACCTCGTGCGAGATCAGCTTGTACTGCCAAGGTGCCAAGCCCCAGGAAAGTAGCTGTGATGATTTCGTTCATTTTACTGAAGGAAAGAAATCTGAGTTTCGTAAACATGAAAAGCATTATGGACAGGCAAGGTATTCAGTCACCAATAATCTGAGGGAATACGCAAAAATTCAGGAAGCACGCACAGCACGATAGATTCTCGGAACTCGGCAGGTAATGGAGGCAAGGGTGTGCCATGCTATGGCGTGAGTCTGATGAGCCAAATCAGGCGCTGTTATGGATTGTTTCCTATATTCACTTCGGACAGGCTGGTCACATCTATCAAGCATTGGTCCATGCTACTCTACCAACAACTACACAAAGAAGACCACGTATCAAAACATTGGCACGATTGGGGGCGCTCGGTGGATAACTATTACCATAACCTGATGGAATGGCAATTTGCATTTTTTGATTGGCAGTGAATATCCTGCCATGACCCAAGCTGATTCCTTTGCTGATCCATTTCAGATTACCGACACGGCTGTGGAAACTGAGAGCAGACCGTATCAGCCGAATCAATTTCTGGTTGGCTTTACGTTCCCCGGGAGGAACCACACCATACACCATTAAGCCTGGTCGAACCATGTTCCCGATAATCGAACGGTCATAAATAATCGAGCCGCTATTGCTCGCATGTACATCATCCGGTCATTGAGAACATTTCGAGATGATCCGCAATGCCCTTGGAAACTGTTTCTTTTGTTCGAGGGTGAAAGCGTGAACATTCTCAGCATCCGCAAAAGGTGTGAGGATCCCATTGATTTGGATCATCGGTGATTGCCTTACAACCGTAAGAATCTCTTCGATAAGATTGGTCGAACATCCATGGCGCCCCATCCCTGTGTCGATTTTCAAATGAACGAAAGCAAGTCCATTGCGTTTTCAGGCAGCTTCTTGGATGCGCAAAAGTTCACGAGTAGAAGAAACAGTCAATCGAACGCTCCGTGCAATGACATATCCATGGCAGATTGTTTTTCAAGCAATCCAGATCCACTTCAACCCAGCATCGTTGATTGTGAGTCATTGCTCTGAACTCGCACCATGGAAATGAATATCATCGGGCAGAGAAATACGCGCAGGGGGCGCTTTGACAAAAGTCGTTGGACGGAGGTAAATGGGCTTTAAATCTGGGGATCCCGGCTCGCGCAGCACATCTTCTGATTCTTGAATTAAAGTTGCAGCATCCGGGCTTCCTTCCAGCAAGGAAAGATCGCCGGGAGGCTTTCCGTGGAACCAGCGCTGAATATCCGCCCCCACATAAACATCACCTTCAGATTCCTGCCGAATTAATTGTTCCGGGTTTGCAATGGACAATGCTTGAACAGTGTGTATCGAGTCATTTTTTCGCTTTTCATATACGGCATGATAACATTCACCTCGTTGAGCATCGATGAGCGTGTGCACACGCGTAACCGAATGATCACTGAAGGTTTTTCGGGCGAGAACACGATCACTGGGAATCCCGATGAGTTTCGCTTCGTTGGCAAGGTGCCACCCGTAAGCAACCGAAATCGCCGATCGAATACCAGCATATGATCCGGGCCCCAAACCAACGACCACCGTTTCGATATCACCTTTCTGAACCCCTGCCTGATCGGCAGCGCGCTGAAATGCTTCGAAATATTTGGAGTCCCTTCCCCCGGAAAGTGCTGCGGTCGCGAGTATGCGAACACCCTTTCCTTCGGTCCAATCGCCCAAGGCCAGCGTTCTTTTGTGAGAGGACCACTCAATCCCTAAAATCTTCATAAACAATCGTGCGTTCCTGTTCTAGATCCCCCTCGATTTGTATCCATCGAAATGGTTTATGGACATCGGGAACTTCGGTTCGGTCTTTCAAGGGAATTTGCGTCCATCGATCAATCCATTCGACAATCACCCAGCCTGACGAAGGCGATTGCAAGTATTCGGCAAGACCTGCATCCCAGATGGCATCGGGTGATTCCAGGCGATAAAGATCCATATGAATCAATGGCTGCGATGCCGTTGCGTGTTCATGCATCAAGTTGAAAGTCGGGGATGCGACGCGCCCTTTAATCTGCCAACCAGCTGCCAGGCCTTTCACCAGCTGTGTTTTACCCGCCCCGAGGTCACCTGTCAGACCGACAACCCAACCGGGTTCCATCTCTTTCGCCCAGGTTAAACCTAGTTGAAAGGTTTCTTCTGGACTATTGGAAATGATCGTAACCATGCCAGGTTAGAGGACGAATTCCCTGCTCGTCTTTCAAGTGAATGCCGGGTTGCTCCATTATTTTACCAATACAACTGATGGGCGTCTCTGGAAAAGCTTCACGCCACTGATCCTTGAGCTTTACGGCATCAACCGGGTCGATCGAAAAAAGTAATTCAAAATCCTCTCCATCGGTCAGCGCTGCAGCCACTGCAGGTTTGGCAGCATCACCTTGTTTGGCTAGCAATCTGGCGACTCGACTCACTGGAAGATAATCAGCCCATACCTCAGCTCCCACTCCACTTGCCTTACAGATATGGTGCAAATCCCCAGCAAGCCCATCACTGAGATCAATCATGGAGTGCAGGACAAAATGCTCGGCCAGCCATTGCGCTTCTTTGATCCGCGGAGTGAAATCCAAATGCCTCCCCTCAATCGAACCACCCAATTCGCCGGTGACAAAGAGCGCATCACGGACGCGCGCATTCTTACGCAGCACCGCTTGGTCTCTGCCCACTTTTCCAGTCAAGGCCACGGAGCAGAAAATACGTTCCGGTGAACTCACGGTTTCGCCTCCCACGATGGCAACATCATATGCACGAGCGGTGGCATTCAGACCTTCATATAATGTCTCGACCCACTGCTGATCAAAATCCCCGGGCAATCCCAGTGTAATAAGCGCACTGTTCGGCTCACCAGCCATGGCCGCAATGTCACTGAGGGCGCGCGCCAATGCTTTGTGACCTACCTTATCTGCCGGATCATTCTTTTTAAAATGAACCCCTTCGACAATCGCATCAGTCTTTAGCAAGATCGAGTGGTCTGGGCCGTTGTCGATCACGGCACAATCGTCGCCCACACCGACAAGGGTATCAGATCTTGTCGGCAATTTGGCGGTAATGGTTTCTATCAGATTAACTTCCCTATTCATGGTGTCTGCGTTTCTATCAACTCTGGAAGCCATAGCATGAGGCCCAGGTTGATGGAATTAAATATCGCGTGGGCGAAAATAGGCGCCCAGAGGTTACTCGTATGTTCATAAAGTCGAGTTAGTAAAACGGCCAAGAGTGTCAATGGGATAAAGCTCATTACATTCACATGGACCAACCCAAAAAAAAGGGCACTTCCCCAGATCGCGATCCACCTGGGCAGGTGTTGCTTCAGTGCAGTGAACAACACACCTCGAAACATCAACTCCTCCACGAAGGGAGCAAAAATAACTGCCATGAGAGCTAAAAGCAGTTTTTGGGCGGGGTGTTCAGCATTTTGAAACGTATTCACAACCTCCTGTGTAGACACTTCTATGTTCATCGCTTCCAGAACATTGGCCACGAGTGCGCCAACCATCGCTGCCATGAAGAAACCTGCAACAGCGGTCAAGGCTCCCATCAACGCTATGCTCATCAGGTTTTCGGAGCATAAACCAAAAGCATCTTTCCAGCTTAAGACATTCTCCTTTAAAAACATCCACGTGACAAACAGGATCCCGACATCAAGAAACAGGATATTGATCATAATGAGCCCCGTTTTCTCATCCATTGGGAATCCGGCATCAATGGCCTTGTTCAGCCAATACCCGGCAATACCAGCCATCCCCAAACAGAGGAGTAGCATGGCAAAAAATCTCATTAAGGAATCTGGCCGCCACTTTGTTTCCAATCGCACAGCCGCAGCTTATCAGTGGAAAGAAGAGATGAACCACTGAAAAATATCATATTTTCAGGCCTTCAAAACTTCGATACGGGTGAGCTTGCCTGAATCACAAGTTTGATTTAATGTCAATTTCTGTTCGCCTGATTTCAGGCACAGTTATAGATCCAACAAACGCACAACTTAATGAGTTCCATAAATTTATCAAAATCAATCGGATTAAATACATCGGCACAAGTTTATCCGGATGAGCATTTAGTTGAATACATCAATCTTAAACTGGCTTCCATGGGGTGCCCCGCGGTGAATATCAAAACCGATTCACCTTTCAAGGACGTCACTGAATCACTGATTGCCAAGCACCGCGAACAAGAAAGATTGCTTTCCACTTATCTTTGCCCTGCAGACTGGCGCGTCCAGCAGTGGTTGAACAAGTTTCTGGGTGATACCGGCGAAGTGCCACGATTGCCGTCCAAATCCTTCGTATTGGATCGGCACGGAGTCGCCAGAACGCTGTCACTCCCCCTGGAGGGTGATGAGTTCAAGTCAGATATTATCCATTCCTACCGGATCCGCCAGGGAGTGCTGCATAACCCGGTCAACGACCGCCGCACAACCAAAGGCGTCTTTCACATTGCTGATGGAGGTTTTCCGGTACCGGCAGACAAGATTGCTGCGCCTCTGAAGACTTTCAATCGCATGCTTGGATTTGCCCTGCAGCCACCCTCTTCACTGATGGAATTACCCTTCACCAGCGAACAGGAGGCAAAGGCGGAGTGCTTTGTTTCGCTTTTACTGCGGCCACTTGTCGTGCCAGCTGTTCCTGGTGTGATAGAGGAAAAACGAAGTGAAATCCGATTTTTTGCACCCGGCAATTTGATCAGTAATCTGGATTTTGTAGAAACTATTTTCGGCAATGCGGGAGACCCCAACCTGCCAGAGAATGATGCTGGGCTGGACGTTCACCATTGGACCGGTCACACAGGCTGTGTCATCCTTGCGCCCCACCTGACAAGCATCAAGAAAAAGGATGCCGGACTGCCTCATTATGACGAAGCGAACGAACGTCAGCGCATTGAAGGAATGTGCTGGAAAGATGAAAACGAGATCTACAACGGAGGCACGGCGTTCAAATTATGCGCAAGAGACGAAAATGGCGTGATGGTGACTATCATTGCTGATAACTACTTCGGCTATTGCAAAAAAGAAGTCAAAACACAGATCAGTTTTTCTGCCAATCTTTACGGACTGGCCGAGGAAGAGCATGCAGGGGGTGCCATGGTGTATCCAAGTTATGATCTGGGAGAAGAGTTCAGTGGACACTTACACGTCAAACGCAGGGGCCACAAGTTTGAGGATATGGCCAAACGTTTTGAAGATGTGATGGAGTTCAAACCCGAGGGCTATGCGATTGACCGAAAATTCCGCGACATCATATATGTGTCCGAGGACGTTGACTTTAATCTGCATAATCAGTCCATTACCTGGCTTCACGAAGGAAAGAAGCAGAAAATAAAACTTCTCGTAGGTAAAACATACGTACGCCCGTCTGGATACAAAGTCCATCTGGAAAAACCCCCGGGGAATCGCTCGTGGAGACTGATTGGAACTACCGCAGAAGGTATCCTTTGTCACAAACCCTGCACCGTATCGGGAGGTGGGAAATCTGAAATTTCAAAACCGGTCACAGATGCTGTGATTCAAGGGCCTGTCATTGTCGCCGATATCAAATCAGACATGGAAAAAGTGGAGCAAATATTGCAACACGATTTTTCATCTAGATTCAGCGATAGGCAGCGTAAGGACGATAGAGCCATTCTGAGCCCTGAACGCTCACTCGGTTCTGTCATCAAATTGTTGACTCCCTCAAACAAGGATTACAACGAGGATTACAACGCGTGGTTGAGGTCTGTGCCTCAATACATCAAGGAATTGGTGTTTGTGCTCAAAAGATACTACATTCCAGAATGGGGCAAACAATGGAAAGAGCATTTCACGGTGGACATGATCAATGGAAAACCGGGCAATGAACTCAAGTGCGACAATCGAAAGTTGGTGACGAATTACATGCGGGTTGGTTTTCAGGATGACGGACTATGGCGCACCTTTGGACTACGCAAGGATTTTAATCCAGCCATCAAGCAGTCGCTGGAGGATGACATCACTGCCAGCGTGGTGGTGGCATCCGGGGATCTTGAAGGCGTCATGCCTGATCACTCTCAGCGTTCTGTTAAATTCCTGCAGAATTGTGAATATCGCTTTTTTCAACGTCCGGATGACGCCATCATTCGTGGTTATGATAAGCTCGCAGAGTCTGAGCTGGCCCAGACCGGTAACTTCATTTCCAACTTTGAACCGCTGGAGCAGGAAGACGCAAAAGAAATCATTGAGGATGCCATCGGGTATTATGAATACACCCAACCCATGCAGGACTTGGTGAAGTCTGCTGCAAGTGGAGATAAGCCGAAGTTTTTTGTAAGCAGTGCGCATCCTCGAATTGTTGACGGAAAGCCAACCAAGAACCCTCGTTACCTGCAAACACGTCCAGATTTGCTGAATGAGCGTGCACTCTATCTGGAACAAATTTCAATGCGTCTGCACCGTAAACTGCAGACAACACATCCGCTTTACAGCGTGGTGGACGCTGTGGTTCCCGGTAGACGCAATAACCCCGCAGATGTCAAAGCCGGTATTCAACCGCTGGCTGTTTATAACCCGATTCACTTCATGGAACTTCCGGAATTGTTCATGGAGTATATCTGTAGCATGACCGGTAAATCACCTTCCACCACCGGAGCCGGATCCGAGGGAGCACTTACCAAGGGACCTTTCAATGCACTGCCTCCTATCATCGATCTGAATAATGCGCTGGTGTCCATGATACTAACAGGTCACGATGGATTCGTCACCGCGGCGGGTTTCATTGGACCGGATGTTCAGGTTGCCCATGACATCAGCATGCTCATTCCCGAAGTGTGGTGTCGCATGAAAGACGAGGAGCGTCATGCATCCTATTTGATTGCAAACGGTTATCTTGAAAAATGCGAGGACGTAGAGCACGAAGGCAAAACGTTTGCTTTCAGCCGATTGGGTTATCGAATTAACCATAAGTTTGTCCGGGATTTCTTTGGTCGAGTCTTCAACCATCCGCACGCGGTCTTCACAAACGAAATGCTCTCGCCTGAGCTGCAGGGAAGAGAAACGTTCATTGATGGTTTGAAAAACATCATGACCACTCAAAAACGTGTGGGAGAATTGTATTTTGCTGATAAAAGTGTGGAAGCCGCTTGCCCTCCCCTGAAAGCAGTCATCACCATCATGGTAGAAGGGCATTATGAAGGAAAATCCTTGAATGACCCTGAAGTAAGAAAATTGTTTACCCGGGACTACCTGAAAGAAAGTGACTGGTATCAGGAGCGCCTCGTTTCCAAACAAAATTTGGATATCCAACTATGGGATAATCATATCGACTACCTGCAAGCTTTTCTTGATAAGAAGGGTTATCAAGAAGAAGCCCGTCGATTGAAGGTAAGCAAAAAACTGGACGCAGCGCACTTGGAACGCGAAAAAGCATCCAAAGCAGATTATTTGAATTTTCTGGATGGGACCATTGGTGTGCAACCCATGTCAGTATTTTCGCAGTAAGAGAAACAGATCGGGCATGCCTGGAATGACTCAAAATCTTCCCTACCCATGTGGTTGACAAAACTCAATCCAGAGCAGAGAGAAGCGGTTCAAGCCACGCATGGCCCGGTGCTGATTCTTGCCGGGGCTGGAACCGGCAAGACACGCGTTATCACACACCGGATTGCCTTTCTTCTGCAAAAAGGTGTGATGCCACACAACATCCTTGCGGTCACCTTCACCAACAAGGCTGCAAGGGAAATGCAGGAACGCGTAAGAAAGCTACTGCCCAAAGATAAAAAAAAATCAGATCCATCCTCAGAAGCCAGACCCAATAAACCAACCATCTGCACCTTCCACTCCTTCTGCGTCAGGGTGCTCAGGAGATACATCGACAAACTGGGATACAAGCGTAATTTTGTCATTTATGACCAGTCCGATCAACTTGGAACCATCCGCAAACTGACAAGCGATTGGAGCAAAAGTAATATCAACATAAAACCCGCTGAGTGGCTTGGTTTCCTCAGCCGCTTACGCAATACATCATCGCTTGAATCCTTGGGATTGGATGCTGCAACAATCCGTTTGGCTGAGCGATTGATGACACGCTACGAGACAGCACTCAAAGCCTGCAATGCGGTGGACTTTGATGACCTCATCATCCTGACATTGAAGTTATTCAACGAACATCCGGAGGTTTTGAAATCGTGCAGAGAAATGTATCGATATGTCATGGTGGATGAGTATCAGGATACCAACGGCAAGCAATTCCAGCTGATCCATGCACTGACTTCCGAACATCGTAACTTATGCGTGGTGGGCGATGATGACCAAAGTATATATGGATGGCGAGGAGCCGAGATT
The DNA here is from genome assembly GCA_000383715.1 of Verrucomicrobia bacterium SCGC AAA164-E04. Classification (GTDB taxonomy): domain Bacteria; phylum Verrucomicrobiota; class Verrucomicrobiia; order Limisphaerales; family AAA164-E04; genus AAA164-E04. The sequence continues at coordinate 24,104 of KB911838.1, read as the reverse complement.
GCAAATCTGCTCAATCTGGAAGATCACTTCCCTGAAGTGCGCGTGGTTAAACTCGAGCAGAATTACCGATCCACAAGCATCATTCTCGATGCGGCCAATGCGGTCATCAGACATAATCCATTACGCAAGGACAAAACCCTCTGGTCACAGAAAGGCAAAGGTCCGCTGATTCGTCTGATGGCATTTGAATCAGATGAAGCAGAGGCCGACGCAATTGTAGAGGAGATTGAGGTACAGCGAATGTCTTCAAAAATCCCATGGAAGGACCAGTCCATCCTTTTTCGAACCAACCTTCAGGCACGTCCCATCGAGACGGCCCTGAGAAAGGCCAAGGTTAAATACCGGCTCGTAGGGAGTCAGAGTTACTTTGATCGCCGTGAAGTCAAAGATGTACTCGCATACCTCAGAGTCATGCTGAATCCTGACGACGATATCAGTTTACTCCGCATCGCGAATGTTCCCGCACGTGGATTGAGCGCCAAGACGATGCAGACTCTTCTGCAAATCAGTCAGGATCGCCGTACTTCAGTATATGCCGTGATGAGACACACTGATGTTCAGGAACAATTGCACAACGCAGCTCGTAAAAGTGTGCAGTCATTCTTGCAATTCATGGACGAAACCCGTGCATTTCTCTCCGGTGAATCCACGGACAGCATCAGTGGGTGGGCCAGAGAATTCCTTGAGCAAACAGGTTACTTTATCGACCTCAAGCACTCGGAAAAAGATCCAAAAGCAGCCGAGAACCGATTGCAGAGCGCCACAGAACTGTTGTCATCCATTGATGAATTGACCAGCAAAATGGTGAACACATCAGGAGGCGAAAAGCTCACACACTTTCTCGAAGAAATCAGTCTGGATCAGGATCGATTTAAAAACGAAGATGAACAAACTGATGAGGTGACGATGATCACCATGCACAGCTGCAAAGGCCTTGAATTCCCGCATGTGCATGTCGTAGGCATGGAACAAGGATTGCTTCCCCACACACGCTCAGTTGAAGAAGGAACAATGGATGAGGAGCGTCGCTTGTTTTATGTTGCTATCACACGCGCCATGGAGTCACTGACGATTAGTCACTGTGAAACTCGAAAAAAATACGGTCAGATTACCTCCTGTGAACCTTCAAGATTCCTGACCGAACTGCCTGCGGAATGTGTGGAAGTCGTTGATGGCGTTTTCCAGCGACCCGCAACAAAAGAAAGCGGTGCTGCCATGTTTGATGCTTTAAAGGCATCGCTGGATTTTTAAACCATTCAGATCCTGTTCATCCAAATGACTACCGAAGGCGAAGTACACACACGAACGATACCGGATCGCATCCAGCCCACACCAGCTGGTTGGGAATCGCCTGAATTGAAAGGCATGCTTATCAGTGCGTCGGAAATCCAGTCTCGCGTCAGGGAATTGGCGGACCAAATTCAATCACAGCTCCCCATGGATAAGCCCATTGTGATCTTACCTGTTCTCTCTGGATCCTTTCTCTTTGCAGCTGATCTCGTACGTCACTGGCGATTTGCATGTGAACTCGACTTCATCGGACTATCCAGCTACGGAGCCTCAACACAACCGGGTCTCATCGATTGGACCCACAAAATAAAAACTGATATTAAGGACAAACACGTATTGGTCATCGACGACATACTCGACACAGGACAGACACTTGACGAAGTCAAAAAAGAATTGAGCAAACATCACCCGACAGCCATCCATACCTGTGTATTGTTGAACAAAACCTTGAAGACTTCCGGTTCAACGCGTTTTCAAGCGGATTATACAGGTTTCAAGATACCAGACCACTTCGTCGTAGGCTACGGACTGGACTTTGCCCTGAAGTTTCGTCAGCTTCCTTTCGTTGGAGTACTATTACCGAATAGCCATGGAACAGATGCAGATTGATATTAAAGTAAATTTCTTTTCTTATTTCAAAGATTTAACGGAGTGCGAATCAACTGTTCTGCAGTTACCTCAAGGAACAAACCTGGATCAAGCCTTAATCATCATCCGCCAGCAATACCCAAAAATGGAGGGAATGGAACGATCCACATTGGCCGCGGTTGACTTGGAATATGTTGCTAAAAACCATATCTTGGAAGCAGGTGAAGAAATTTCCCTATTCCCTCCCGTGCAGGGGGGCTGACCCACAAACGGAGACTATGACGCAAGTATGAAGAGATCCATTAAACTGACACTCGAACCCATCGTTGAATCATCCTTGATCGCCGAAAGAAAGATGAGCCGCGAAATGGGAGCAGTGAATTACTTTTCTGGTATCGTGCGAGAGGGAGAAGAGGGAAAAACGATAAAAGCCATCAAATATGAAGCTTTTGAAAAGATGGTCCTGCATCAGTTTGATCTGATTCTCAATGAAATAGAAGAACGCTGGCCAATCGAATCCATAAGACTCGTCCATCGTACTGGTAAGGTGAAAGTCAATGAATCCTCGCTTTGGATCGAGGTTATATCACCGCATCGAACTGAAGCTTTTGAAGCTTGCCAGTGGCTCATCGACGAAATGAAAAAAAGAGTTCCCATCTGGAAACAACCGATCTTTACCGAAGTGGACTGAGACGAATTCGCAAAAGGATCATGACATCCCGCTGAACATCTAAACAAACAAACGGACACTTATGAGAGAACTGACAAAAGAAGAATCAGAAAGTCTTTTTCCTACCGAATGCCATTTCAAAGTTATTTGCCTCGATTTGATAGGGATACACAAGAATTTGAATCAAGTGCTCGTCGATACAGGTTTGCAAGGAGTCGCTTTTCAACCTGGATTAAAATCTAAAGCGGGAAAATATATCAGCTTTGAAATTTCTTTGCAGATAGAAACCCATGATGAAATGCTGGAGCTTGACCATGCCATTCGCTCAGTTGAGGGCGTGAAAATGTTACTGTAAAATAACAGGCAAACAAAAAGCCGCATTCCTAAAAAGGAAAGCGGCTCTCTGAAATTTCGCCGAATTGACGGACTACTCAACAATGTCGGTTTTGAAACCAGCGGTGTTGATGACAGCGGCAATTTTCTTGGCATCCAACTTTTCAGGATCGAAAAGAACGGTTGCTTTATTGCTTTCGTGGCAAGCTGAACCGTTGATGACACCGTCCAGACTGGTCAGGACTTTACCCACTTTGGAGGAGCAGGCGCCACAAGCCATTCCCTTCACAGGAAGAGAAACTTGCTGCGCTTCTACTTTGTAGCCGGCTTTTTTGATGGCGGCGGCAATGTCACAGGATTTCACTTTGGAAGCATCATAGGAAATCTGGGTCATATGAGTTTTTGAACATGACTCAGTTTTGTTCACACCATCGAGACTGGCCAAGGTTTTAACAAGTTTGCTGCAGGATTCTTCACAAGCAGCTCCGCCTACTTTGTAGGTCAATGTTTTTGAATTGGCGCATTCGGTTTTGGCTTCTTCGCCAACAGCAGTCTTTGCTTTTTGACAGGCGCTACCTTCGGATGCAGCGACTGCACCAACCTGTGTTTTGGTTTTATCGCATTGCTGGGCACAATCGGATTTTTTGCTTTCGCCTACAACCTGCAAGGAGGTGACGACGGCAACAACAGACAAGAGAGCTAGAATATGCTTCATAGATTTAACTTGGTAATACGTTCTACTGTAATCTAATCACATCAGTACCAAGACGGAACTGAGGATTTGTTAATGACATAACACAGGAAAAATCCGAGTAATTCAATTTTTTTTTAACAAGGCTTAATGGTAAAAAAAGCTGGCCTGAACAGTCCCATTGCGACATAGATCTTGGGATGAATCCTGGCGCCTATTATCGCATCTGCGTTGTATCCTTTGTCATTGTTCAAACTTTTTCCATGCTGGGGACATCACCGTTAAAAGCCGAAACGTGGAATCAGTTCAGGGGGCCCTCAGGCTCAGGTATTTCTCATGCCAGATCTCTTCCCAAGCAATGGAGCGATAAAGACAATATCGCATGGAAAACCCCAATTCATGATCGAGGCTGGTCTTCTCCGATTATCGCAAGTGACAAGGTGTGGCTGACTACTGCCAGTGAATCCGGCCACCAACTCTATGTGATGTCTGTGAGCCTGAAGACAGGCGCTGTCATTCAAGATACCCTTCTCCTTAACGTTAAAGATCCACAATTCGCCCATAAATTTAATTCATATGCATCCCCAACGCCTGTTGCTGACGAGAAAAACGTCTACATAACATTTGGATCTCCCGGCACAATTTGCGTGAACTCAGCAACCGGCAAAACCTTATGGACACGCAACGACATTGAGTGCAACCATTTTCGAGGGGCTGGATCTTCTCCCATACTCTACAAAGATCTCTTGATCATGAATTTCGACGGAAGTGATCATCAGTTTGTAATCGCACTCGACAAACATTCAGGGAAAACAAAGTGGAAAACGAAACGCTCGATCGACTACATGGACCTCGGACCAGATGGAAAGCCAGAAGCAGATGGTGATTGGCGAAAAGCCTTTTCGACACCACACATAGCATCCTTCAATGAGATACCGACCTTGTTGAGCATTGGTTCTAAAGCACTGTATGCCTACCATCCTGCTACGGGAGAAGAGCTTTGGAGAACGGAGTCGCGCATCGGTCATTCCGCAGGCACGCGTCCCACGGTGACTGATAATATGATTTTCTATTGCACCGGGTTTTCAAAAGGAGAGATCTGGGCAGTCAGGCCTGGCGGAAAGGGAAATGTCACCGAGAGTCATGTCGCGTGGACCTTCAAGCGCAGTGTTTCCAACAAACCATCGTTGGTATCGAAGAAAAACCGGCTTTTTATGATCCATGATGGCGGCGTTGCATCATGCCTTGACGCATCCAATGGAAAAACCATTTGGCAAGAACGTATAGGCGGCAACTATTCAGCGTCTCCTCTTTTGTGGAACGATTTAATCTATTTTTTCAGTGAGGAAGGTAAAACAACCATTATCGAAGCGAATGATGCATTCAAAATGGTGGCAACCAATAAACTGGACTCAGGATTCATGGCTTCACCAGCAGTCTCCGGTAACAGTCTCATCTTGAGAACAAAATCCCACTTAGTAAAAATTTCAGACTAAAGCATGGATTCTTTCCTATTTTTGATCAAACAAGGTCTGCATTACGCCGATTATTAGGCTAGTCTAACTTTTTTACTTGCACCAATTTTTCCTAGGGCTATTTTTATATTCATGGATATTTTTAGATCAATGATCCGCTTGATGACGAGAATTCTTGGGAAAAGTATGGTAAAAGCCTCCGTGATTGTCTGCCTGCTCTTTGGATATGTCAGAGCAGAAGCTGAAAAGCTCAAAGTCGTCACAACAACGACCATGATTTACGACGCAGTGAAGCAGATCGGGGCAAACCGGGTTCAGGTAGAGGGGCTTATGGGGGCTGGAGTGGATCCTCACCTTTATAAACCGGCAGCAAGTGATGTGATCAAGTTGACCAAAGCAGACATCGTTTTTTATAATGGACTCGCCCTGGAGGGCAAAATGGCTGATCTGTTTTCTCGTCTCTACAACCAGGGAAAGCCTGTTTATGCGGTCACTGAAAAGATTTCCAAAGCCAAACTTTTGAAACCTGAGGGAGTTCAGGGGCACTGGGATCCTCATGTCTGGGGTGATCCAGATTTGTGGATCGAGTGCGTTTCTCTGATAGCTGAAAGTTTGATGAAAGCGGATCCACAAGGAAAAACGGCATACCTGCAGGCGGCGCAGACTTACACAAAAAAACTGAGAGAACTGAAAGTCTGGGGAATCAAGAACGCGCATCATATCCCTGAAGACAAGCGCTTCTTGATCACCAGTCATGATGCCTTCAACTATTTCGGAAAAGCTTTCGGCTTTAAAGTCATTGGAGTTCAGGGAATCTCCACAGTCACCGAAGCGCCTCTGGCAGACCTGATTCATGTGGTGGATTTTATTAAATCAAACAAAATTCCCGCCATTTTTGTGGAATCAAGCGTTTCACCGACGACGATCAAACGTATCAGTCAGGATTCAGGGGCTAACATCGGGGGCGAACTTTTTTCGGATGCCTTGGGAACAAAAGGTGAAATAGAATCATTTGATGCGCTTGATTTCGATCTCGGCACCTACGAAGGTTGGATCGCACACAACATCGCAACCATCACATCAGCCTTACGGTGAAATCGAAACCGTATGAACACCCCTCCCATAAAAAATACCCGGATAGTCTTTTTCAGACTAACCGGGCTTCAAATGAGATAACGACGGTCTGTTAGTAAATTATACCTCAGACTCCGATTTCTTTTTCGTCTTGTCCAATTGAACAACCGATTTGCTTTTTTTATTCGGTTCAAGTTTCTTTTCGTTACTGTAGTAAGATGCGTAGTAACGATTCTGATAGTAGTAGTAGGAATAGTAGTAGGAATCCTTACCTTCGAAATCAATATCGTTGATAACCGTTCCAAGGATATAGATGCCAGCGTCCTGAATCCTTTGAATTGTTTTGCGGGCATGGTCCCTGCGGATCTTGTTGAATTTGGACACAAACACAATACCATCGGTTCGGGAAGCGATCATCAGAGGATCACTCACCGCGGAAACTGGAGGACAATCGACAAAAATACGATCGTATTTACCACGAACGGCTTCCAGTAATTCCCCCATACGCGGAGATCCCACTAATTCTGAAGGATTATTGGGAACAGCCCCACAGCAGATGATGTCCAAGTTTGGAACTTCGGTCTTCTGCGTGATTTCTGCAATATCACTGACTTGGTCGGTTAAGTAGGAAGAAATCCCAATGGGGCTCTGCATTTGAAATGCTTTATGCATCGAGGGACGGCGCAAGTCAGCATCGATCAATAAAGTTTTGACACCTGTCTGTGCAGTGACAATAGCAAGGTTTGAGGTAACCAGCGATTTACCCTCGGAAGGAATCGTACTGGTGAATGACAGAATCTTGAATTTGTCCGACTTATGCACAAGAGAAATGGCAGCACGCACCGTGCGGAAACCTTCCGCAGCATTCGACTGAGGATGCAAATGAGCCTGCATGTCCCTTTCAACGAGTGAATTCGTTTTGATGTTGGGAATATAGCCCAGGAAATTAAGCCTCAAGTGCGTTTCGATATCATCCTGACTCTTGATCGAATCATCCATGTAGTTGGCAAAGAAAGCTAAGGCGAAGCCCATGCCAAGCCCCCCTATGACGCCCAGGACAAGGGTCAGCGATTTGCGTGGTTTGACCGGGTTAATGGGTTCGAAGGCCTTGTCGACGACCACCAGATTTTGCATCATATCCTTGGTGCTGAGATCCATTTCTTTCGTCTTCGCCAGCATGCTGGTGTAAAGCTCCTCGCTCTGCATTTTCTCCATGACAAGATTATCATACTCGACTTTGAGTTGATTCAGACGATTCATGTCGGCTTGACGGGCATTGAGTGAATCAAGAGCGCGGGTTGCCCTGGCTTGCTGATATCGAGCCTGTTCCCTGAGAAGATCGATTTCATCCTGGGCCACTTTCTGGATTTCTTCGGTGAGTTTGACGATCCTTTCCTTGGCTTCAATCACGGCTGGCCATTTTTCGAGGTACTTGACCTGAAGCGCGGCGAGATCTGTTTTGGCCATCACCAGATTGGCACGGATGGTTTTGATGATCTCGGAACTCGCGACAAATGGAATCTGGGAAAGGTCCAGTAACTGACCTGACTCACCAGCTTCCCGTATCATTTTATCGACTTCATCAATCGCCTTCTGAGCCTGCTCTGCTTCGTCATTGGCTAATTGATGGTTTTGGCTGGCTGCAAAAAGCGCTTTGCTCACAGTATCCTGACTCTCCTCGAGAGAAGGCATGTTGTTGTTTTCTCGAAAGCGGAATACAGCGAGTCTTGAATTCTTGACTTCCTCCTGCAGGCCATCCACTTCAGTATCCAACCACTGATAAGATTGAAAGGCTCTCTCACGCTTCTGATCCAGGTTGCGAGCGAGAAAGTTATCAAGGAGCTTGTTCGAAATCTGGGCCGCGACACGGGGCGAGGGGTGCTGCACGCTGATTTCAACAAGTCGACTCAGGCGAACAGGTGAAATAGTGATGTCATTGCGGACAGCGTTGATCACATTTTGGGACTGAGCATAGCGACCCTCTTCATCCAGACCGAGGTCTCTGACAACGGATTCGATCAAGGATCTGCTGAGCAAGTTCTTGTATTGGGTCTGCAGGTATTCCTGATCATTGGAATTAAAAACGATGGGCGTTGCTCCATCCATCATGCTGGTGGATTCCTTGTTGATCTGCAGCACCGTCTTGGCCTCAAAAATGGGAGTTGCCTTGACCAAATAAATGATACTCAGAACAAAGACTGAAATGAACGCCGTGATGACCAGCCATCGTCGTTCCAGAACGATGTGCCAATAATGTCGAAGATTCAGGTTTTCAGCAACGCTCTGATTCTCCATTGAATGTTGATTGTTAGATTCCATTGTTGATTGGGTCACTCAGATTAGAAAAATCTGGCAGGGACTTTGATTTTGTCTCCGGGCTGAATGAATATTTTCTTTTCCGGATCTTTGATTTTGAAGAGATCGTTAAAATCAAATTCCCGCTTTTCGCCGTCCCGGAAGAGCTGAATTCTGGAATCCTTGGCATTCGGAGTGAAGCCTTTGGCATTGGCGATGGCCTCCACAAGATCGATTTTCTTTTCGGAAGGAAGCGGGTAGATGCCGTCGATCATGACCTCCCCCATGATGGTGTAGGATTGCTCGTTGTAGACGATCACAAACACCGAAACACTGGGTTCCTTGAGGTAACCATCCCTCAGTCGGCGTTCGATGTCCTGTTCGATTTCTTCCGTCGTTCGACCTTTGACGGGAATATCCTTGAGCAGCGGAAAGGTGATATTCCCTGTTCCAGAGACTCTGAGTCCCTCCTGCGCCAGGGATGGTTCGTCGAAGACAAGGATACGAAGCACGTCCTCGGGCTGTATTTTGTAATCAGCAGCCACACGGCTCTGCGCTTTCAGGCCTCCGAATGATAAGAGGATGGCCATGGAGATGATGTGATGAATTTTGAGACGAGAACTCATGATTTAAAAACCAATGTTTGCGGTTAGACTAATCATATTGACCTGATAGTCAATAGAACTCAGCGGTTGAGAAGGTATGTCTGCTGAGAAATCAGCAAACGTATAAGTCAGACTCGAGGACAACCACTCCTGAATCTGGTAATCAAGGCCGCCACCGTAGGAGAAAAGTGTGTCGGATCGACCATTAACGCTGCCAGAGGAACTGGAAAAGTCGTTTTGACTGTAATTGCCAAACATGGAAGCAAACCATTTTTCACGATTTCCCAGCGCACGGCGCAAGGTCAAACGAATGTTATCCGATACGGAAGCCGTATCCGCCGCATCTGCATTCACTTGATTCGCACGAGTGTAGGTCAGCGCCAGCATGGTGCGATCTCCAAGCAACTGCTCCAGCTCAGCCGTCACGGTGGGCGCTCCGGCACTGATGCCCGTCAGATCCGAACTGCGCTGCTGATATCCGAATTGAAGCGTGCCCGTCAGTTTTTCAGTAAACTCACCTTCAGCACCGATGCTGCCCCCCACAAGGTCCCATACCCTTTCAGTGCCTCGACCTCCTCGAGCGACCGTCGCCTGCTGCCCGTAACTCAGCTGGGAGAAAAACCGCAGCCCTTCGCTGTATTTGAAGCCATAACCGCCAGCAATGTTCCAGTTGGAAGTATCTGCAAAACGCGACGTTTCTGCCTGATCAGTTTCACGGTAAGAGCCACTGAAGTAAACATCGCTCTTGGGCGTAAGGTCCAGACTGATGCGTAATTGATCAGAGAACTGAAGTCGATTGCTTTGCTCGACAATCATTTGCCCGCCACCCTGAATACCTGTCAGGTAGCTGAGGTTGTGGCTCGTGCTGACGCGCACCTTACCACTGGTGACCGCTGCCGATAATCCTGCAAAATGATCACCCGAACTGACGTCGGAATGATCCGTATAGAACCGATGCAGGTAATTGTAGGAAAATGAGAGGGTATTGATGGGGTTTTCGCCAAGGGTGAAAGTCACTCCAGGCCCAATTTGGTTGATCAGGTCACCTTCCTTGGGACCTGCCAGCAACTGACGCGATGCATCATCACTTCGAAAGAAAATATTATCATTGTAGACCATCCCCCCCGTGAACTGAGGTCTGATATTTACATTACCCACGCGGTAGTGCAGCAAATCCTCTGATTCCAGGGCGCTCAATGGAGCACCGAAACCGATCATGCCGTAGAAGAGTGCAGCCCCGTGTTTCAGGCGCGGCTTGAATGTGAATGTCTTTTGCATGCGTAAGAATGTTATTAACAGCACAAATAGTGCCTATCTAGGCTCAAAACTGTAATTCGAAATCTCTGCCATGCTTCATTGAACGAAGAATGACAGGTTAAAATACTCAGCGCCAAGGTTTGGATGATTGTTCAAGTCGCCCACTGCAGTCTTTCCAGATTGCTTCTGAACGGATGATATCAGTCATATTTTCAGAATTTTTAACCCAATAAGATAGCACGGCTTGCGACAAATCCGAAACGGAAATACCCAAATTAATCAAAAACTGAGAATGCCCCCTGGCCAGACGATAGGCAGGTTGTCTGGACGGAAAGGCAAGCACCTTATCGATAAGCCCCAAATCAGCGTTGCAAAGAAAGCTACCATGAAACAAAACAGTGGACCGGCCCCGACGCTGAGCATTACCGGACACCTTGCGCTCTCCAATGACCAAATCAGTGTGCCCTTTCAGAGCCACTTCCCTACCCAGACATTCCTCCAGCAAACCACGCTGCTTTTCCATGATGTATTGATTGGTCAGAGTCACTGAGGCCATTGATGGATGATACGCAACAGGCAGAATCAAACTGTAATTGAGGCATCCCGCATCCAGCAAGACGGTCCCTCCTCCGCTCGTGCGTCTCAGAACGGGTATGCCCCGTTGACGGCAAAGCGCCATGTGAACCTCGCGATCAGGTCGATTGGAATAGCCCAGCACTACCGTTGGTTCATTCACTACCCATGTCCGGATACTGGGCCCGATTTGCCCGTCCTCGCAAGCCCTCAAAAGGTATTCGTCCCAGATCAAATGCTCCCTGACCGTGGCTGCCCCCACGTTCACTCGGCAGATTTCGTTCCTGTCCATGCTCGTTGCGGGTAAAGGATCACTCGATCGTGCACGATCAGACATAGATCCAGCAGTCCATTTCCAGTAAAATCGGCGATGACCCCTTCTTTGGGCTCGGGAAAGGCCGCCCCCTGATTGCGATAACTTCGCTTTTCGAAAACAGACCATTGATTCAATGATGCAAGCGACTGATCTGGTTCGAGTTGGAAGCATTCCACGCTATGCTCACTGGTTTCCAGGGCGAACACCTCGGGCATGCCATTCTGATCGAAATCACCAGTAAGCAGAGATTGCAATCTCGCTTCTCTGGCCAAGGAACGTTGCTTGCCTATGGGTTTCAATAGTGGAGCCTGACCTCCCATCGTGTTCACCGTTGCGCCGTCTTTACCTTCGCAAAGCAACAGAATCTCCTGACTTCCTTCATTCTCAAGTTGTTGTAAACGAACCAATTCATTCACGGCCATGTCCTGACTACCAATCACTCTCCAAACTCCCTTGGAATCTTGCTCAGCCACATGCAAGCGCGATCCAGAAACATCAAATAAAGCCACACTTGTTGCCGACCCTTCATCATTTCGTAAAACAACGCCCGATCGCAGGTTGGAAGCATTGGATGGCCCGTTGATCTGCCCGACAACTTGCAGCGCCCACTCCAGTGTGGGTGCACCCGTATCATTGGAAAGAGTTCGAGATGTCATGTTGTAGGCTCGCACCATGTTCTTGAAAGGCATGATCAATTCCGATTGGCCGTCCGCGTTTAAATCTCCACTGGTCGCCCAACCTCCCTGCCAGGAACCTCCCGGTGGAGCTAACTCAATCATTTCGTAAACATCATTTGTCTGCTGACGCAGGCAGATCAAGGGTTCATAGGGTGTAAAAATGAGGCAATCCACCCAATCATCCTGATCCAGATCATGCAGCATGAGTCGTTCAGGAATGCCGTTCAAGCTCCCTTGAAACGATTGTGTCTGCATGCTCAGGTCTGATCCAATCGAAGAGACTGCCCAGCCTTGATCGTTTTCGTGCAATACCACAAGAGACAGCGATGCATGTCCCGCTCCAGACGCTTGGCCCTGCATCACGAGAGGCTTGCTCAGGGAGGGAAGTTTTTCGGGGTAAGTCATGGTCTTGCTCACGGAATCCCAATGAGCGTGCCCTATCTGATCCTCATCTTTGCTGAGCAAAAAAACCTCCAAACCCCCATCTCGCCCCCAATCCATCACAGCTATATTCTGCACTCCCGTTAAAGAGGGGAAAATGCGAGGCTCATCCCAGCCTTCCTGCTGGTTGGAGAGAAAGACGTTTAGAAGTCCTGCATCGGGATCCGAAACAAGGCAGTCATCCCGACCATCCCCATTCATATCTGCCCAACAAACACCACGTTTGACACCTGAAAATTCAGGGAAGCGAATCATCTGCAGGGCGCCTGAATCCGTTTTTTTAGTCGGATTTGCGTTTGGTTGTGTTTCCAGCTCATAGGCCAAAACCTGGTCCAGATGATCGGATATCGCAAACATTTGCACTTTGCCATGATGGGTATCATGCTGCCAAAAAACCTTCGCAAACGGCATCGAGGGCACTTGGATAAAATTACCGAAGGATGTCGCGTTTCTCAGGGAAACATACAGACCATTTTTCCGATTCGGAACATGAAAAACAAGATCCAATTGATGATCCTGGTTCACGTCGACAGGTTCAAAGGATGTAACACCACTGGGAATTTGAATGTTTCGAGGCTGATCGAACTGTCTTCCTCCCTTGTTGTAAAAAATCGACACCCGAGACTCGCCTAGCAGAGCGATATCAGGCAGGGCATCCATATTCAAATCTCTGATCATGAGCGATCTCAAACCTGGGATACCATCTGTTACACGCCATGTTGTCTTTTCACTCCAGGCGCCCTCCTTCCCGCTCCATAGAACAGTCAAGGTTTCGCGATCATCATAAAAAATAATGTCAGGCAGGCCATCCTGATCCAATGCACCCGCAACAAGGGCTTTGGGACGGCTCTGAATCAGAATCGATTTTGTTTTGAATCTGGAATCTGGAGGCAATCGATTGACCCCATCATTGACGTTTTTCCAGCCTTGCCGGCTCCCTTCCGGGTTTGCATGCTCATGGCCCGTTCGGTTGAGCAGCAATGTCAATTCGGATTTCCTTGGGTTGGAGACAATCAGATCGCTCAGGCCATCATTATTCGCATCCAGTGAGCTCACCCATTGAATCTGGGATTCAATGGGAAACATTTCCAGGGGTCCAAAGCCCCAATGTGTCGCTTCTGTGCCTTGCGCGATCAGGCTACTGAACGACAGGAGTAATGAAACAAAGACACAGGAAACAACCTGCCCAGCGCGCACTTTACTGACGGGAAAACTCATGTCACTTGCCTACCAGATGCCCAACGACCTGCCGATGGTGAGGATGGGTGCGATGCTCCCATACATAAATGCCCTGCCAGGTTCCCAATAATAAGCGCCCGTCCGCAAAAGGAACGCTCAGGTGCACGGATGTCAATGCCGCCCTGACATGGGCTGGCATGTCATCGGGCCCCTCAAGGGTGTGGTCGTAAATGGAGTCACCATCGGGACATAATCTTTTGAAAAATCGTTCGAGATCAACCTTCACATCCGGATCTGCATTTTCCTGTATGAGAAGTGACGCAGAAGTATGCCTCAGCAAGAGGTGCACCAGACCATCGGTCATCTGGCTCTCCTGCACCCAGGATTGGACATCTGAAGTGATTTCAAAAAGACCGCGCCCGGGAGTGGACACATCCAGCCGCTTTTGAACCTGATTTAAAGACATCCGATAATCCAAAAATACTCACAAACCAGAACCGGCTTACTCGGCGCCTTCGATCAATCGCTCGAGACGAGGGTCTTTGCTGTGCCCGGCCTGAAGTGCCAATTGATAATGATATTTTGCCAGTTCTTTGAAAGGAGGATTCTGAGAAGCATATACCACGGCGAGATTGATATGCGCATCGGTGTATTCAGGCTGCAACTGAACGGCCTTCCGCAAGGCAGCTTCACCTGATTCACGCTGTCCCAATTCGCTGAGAACCACACCGAGATGGTTTTGGACTTCTGCATCATCAGGATCAAGCTTGGCTGCCTGTGAAAGATACTCCAAAGCACCATCAAAATCGCTTTGGTTAATCTTCAATAATCCTGACAAGAAAAGGGCATATGTTTGTTGAGGGTCAATGGACAGTGCTTGCTGCAATGTCGATTCAGCGTCGCCAGTGGCGTTCATTTGAATCTGGATCAAAGCTAGATTTGCCAAAGTGGATACATCGTCGGGAGCTAATTTTATAATTGCCTTGAAACGATCCGCAGCCGTTGCCAGGTCCCCTGCCCCTGCAGCCTGCCTTGCCTGGGCTTCTAGTCGGGCAGCAGATGCCGTTTGCTCGGCGTTTAAATTGCGCATGGGAGATTCGCCAGCTGCCTGCATTTTCATTTGATCCGGGCTCTGCTTCTGCATCAGGGCGAGTTCTTCGGAAAGATAAGGAACTCTTTCAGCTTCATAGGCCGCAAGCTTCGCCTCAAGCCAGGGGTCATTGCTCTTTTTATCACGCCGAGAAAAAGGCCACCATCTCCAAGCACCTCGACGCGCTTTTATTGGTGCGGAAGTTACTTTCTGGGGAGCCGGCGAGGGGGTGTTACTGGCCATATCCTGCGACTTTCTGCGAAGAAGCGCATTCTGCTCCATTAATTCCTGAACCAATTGATCTCGATTTTGACCCGCTTCCGAATCATTGGTTCCGGAGGGCGGAGTCATCTCCTTACGCAACGAGGCGATTAAACTTTGCTGCTGCTCTATGGTTCCCTGAGCCGCATCCAATTGCTGGCGCAATGCGTTTGTTTTCGAGGAATCTTCTGTCTGACCAGAAGCTTGAGAAGCATCTGCTTCTTGCTCCAATTTGACCATCAGCAGCTGCTTTTCTTTCTGCAAGTCCATGATGCGGTTTTCAGCCTGCTGCAATTCTTCGGGGTTGAATCCAGCAGGTTTTGCGGACATGGCTTCTCGCAGCTTCGATATGTATAAGCGATTTTCTTCCTGCAACTGTTCTACGCGTAGATTCAATGCCTGCACTTGACCGCCAAGCTCATTTGTTGCTTCCGCAACAACGGCTTGAATTTTCTCTTCCTGATCATCTGTCAAGTCATCGCTCTTGGCTGCAGGCGTGGACTGAATGACCGCAGGCTTGGGCAGGCTGCCCATCTGTCGCGCAACGTATCTTGTGCGGAATTGAATGACGCGCTGGTTCCAGTTCGGATTGGTTTTCTGAAAGGTTTGCAGCTGCTTGGCTGCCGTTGCGTATGCGGTTGCAGCCTGATCTGATAGTCCCGTATCACGGTACTGATCTGCCTGCTTAATTAGCTTGTAAATGGCAATGTAATCTTCATCCGCACTTTGCGCCCGCGCAGTGCTGAGGACCATCGTAAGAGCAAAAAGGCAACACACCGACCAAGTAAAAATTTTGTTCATATTCTGTTTTATAAAATCATCGTTAGCCCACGCGATCAAGTCGTGACAATTACATCATCATTAGGCAGGACCGCTCTGACGTTGAACCCATACATTTATGGACGGCGAATTGACAGACGTCAACGCCTCTGTTAAGTAACACTATCCTCTAAAAGCGTATGGCAACCGTTTTGGAACAACCTGTATTGGTACTCAACCGACTCTGGCAGGCCGTAAATGTCTGCTCGGCTCGCCGGGCGCTCACCCTTCTTTTTGAAGGCAGGGCTCAAGTAGTCAACGAATCTCCCACTGGAGATTACCAGACGTATTCCTTTCACGAGTGGAAGGATTTTTCAACGGATTCTTGCTCTGGACCAAGAGAGCAGATTCACACGATCTCTTTCAAAATAGCAATCCCAAAGGTCATATTGTTAATGGTTTATGACCGGTTCCCGAAGAAAGAGGTCAAATTCACACGTCACAATCTCTTTGAAAGAGATCGCAATACATGTCAATACTGCGGAAAAACCCTTGGTAGAAAGTTTCTGAACCTGGACCATGTTATACCTCGTGACCACGGAGGACCTACCAGCTGGGAAAATATCGTCTGTTCTTGCATTCCCTGCAACACGCGCAAGGCCAACCGGACTCCGCATGAAGCGAGTATGCACCTGATAAGGCAACCCAAACGCCCGAAATGGCGACCTTATGTCCAAATCAATCTCTCATTCCCGGGACATTCGAGTTGGCGCCACTTCCTGGATGTTGCTTATTGGAATGTTGAAATTGGCGAAGACACATGATCATACCGCTTGTTGGGGTCTCTTTACTTCGAAACCCCGGAACTGACATCCATGAGTTCCCAGAACTTGGGATTTTCCTGCAATGCCTCGTCTTCACCCAGAGGCAGGCTGGAGCGAAACAGGAAATCCTTCAGTGTGTTCTTGTTCAAAATTCGGTGAATGATGATTCCCAGCTCGCAGCGCTCAAAATAAACACGGTAATCTCCCAAACGGTAGCGATATAACTGTTTACCCTGCCGTTCCAATTTACCAAAACGGTCCAAATCCTTGGAGCGTACGTCCTGCGGAAACCCACGAAAATCACCAAGAATGTCCAATTGCAATTCTTTGGGCATTTTCGATAGTTCATGTGAACTCGTCGGGTTGAATATAATCTGAAATGGAATCATGCGCTTTTGGATTAAAAAACGGACAGACATGACGCCTGCCCGTTATAAAATGGCTATTTTGAGCTTAGCTCAGCTCGTCACGTACCTTTTCGAGGAGGTTCTTGGTCGCCTGGATTCCCTGTTTCTCAGACAACTTGCTCCCTTCATATTCGATACCCACGAAACCGCTGTATTTGGCAGCAAGGACGATCTTCATCATCTTGCGATAATCAGTGTGCACTTCATTACCCTCAGCATCAAAATCGTGAGATTTCGCACTCACTGCGTGCGCATACGGCATCAATTCCTTGACGCCTTGATAACGATCATAGGTCTCATCGTTACTGACACGGAAGTTCCCAAAATCCGGAAGTGTTCCGCAATTAGGCAAATCAACTTTCTTCATCACACCCGCCAACCAGGCGCCATTTGAGGACAAGCCTCCATGATTTTCCACAATGACACCAATACGGTAAGATTCTGCGAAGGATGCGAGCGAAGAAAGCCCTTCAGCGGCCCTGACCATTTGCTCACTGTAGGATCCCTTGTTACCTGTGGCGGCATTCACCCGAATAGAGTGACATCCCAGGAACTTGGCAGCTTCCACCCACTTGTGGTGGTTTTCCACGGCCTGCTGACGCTTTTTTTCATCCGCATCTCCGAGGTTACCCTCTCCGTCAATCATGATCAACAGGCTACGAACCCCTTCACCTTCAGCGCGCCGGCGCATTTCCATCAGATAGTTACCGTCGGTAGCCTTGTCCTTGAAAAACTGGTTCACATATTCAACTGCCTCAATGCCAAACTCTTTTTTGGCAACTTTTGCGTAATCAAGGTGATCCATCTTGCCGGCAAAAAGCGTTTTATGAAGCGACCATTGAGCGACGGATATTTCGAAAAGGGGGCCTTTGGCTGCGCCAAATACTGGGGTCGTTGACAATGCGCCCAGAGCCAGTCCTGCTTGTTTGATAAAATGTCGACGTTGCATAGATATATTGAAGTTGAATGAATGGTTGTTCTATTGTTCTGGATTGTTTGCGTCTTCTTCCTTGTATTTATCCCAGAAAGTGATGGCAAAGACCAAGGCAATGGCCAGCGCCATGAAACAGGGAAACATCCAGAATGTTTTCCATCCCTCCATGGCTGCCTGAGTAATGGAGGTATCCACTTCTGGCTTTTGCGCCAAGAACATTTTCCCGAAGGATTCCCAGAAGCCAAAAGTAGTTGTCTCGATAGCCGCACTCAGGGCGTCGGATTGTTGACGCAGCGCTTCAAACTTGATCTCTGCAATCCAGTAGCCAAAAAACATTCCTAGGCCTTGAGTGAAAAACACCAGCAAGGCCTGGGCTTGCCCTCTGACTTCCTTGGGCGCCTTGTTATCCGTGTACATGAAACCCGTGACGAAAAAGAAATCGTAGCAAACGCCATGGAGGATCACTCCTGCGAGTATCATCCACACTACTTGGTCTGGTGCCCCCATTGCGAAAAGTGCGTAACGAGCGACCCATCCAAGCATCCCTATCAGGATCATGACCTTGACTCCCAATTTCCTGAAAAAGAAGGGAACCAAAAGCATAAAGAAGATTTCTGAGATTTGTCCCAGCGCCATGGTACTTGCGGTTGCTTGAAAGCCGATTTGCGGCAGATAAACGGCCGTGTAGGCGTAGTAATAAGCTAGAGGAATACAAACCAGCATTGAACATATGATGAACACAGCGAAAGGGATACTCGTCATGAGTTTGAGGGCATCGACCATGAAGAGGGTTCCAATACTGATGGGCTTGTCCCGGCTAGGCGGAGGCGTTTTGGGTAGCGCAAAACACAATAAACCTAATAGGACGCCTGCAACTCCGGCCATGGTAAAGATTTTTGGACTGCTCGACATTCCCAGGCCTCCAACCACCAAGCCAGCAACAATCCAACCAATGGTCCCCCAAACCCTGAGCGCCGGAAAATCATTGCGGTCCTTGATGTTGGTGAACGCAACTGTGTTGCTGAGCCCTAAGGTGGGCATGTAACAGAGCATGTTTGCCAAAATGATGTAACTCAAGGTGTCCCCTTGCTTGTTTGCGATGAGCGAAGGTCCAGCAAAGAGAAGGGCTCCCCCAATAAGATGCAGGATGCCCATGGTCTTTTCACAGTTGAAAAACCTGTCTGCAATCAATCCGAGAAAGAGTGGAGCGATGATGGCAGCCAAGGGTACCGCTCCGTAAGCCGCTCCAATCACCCCGCTCATGTCTTGAGCAGTCAAAACGGTTCCTAATGTTGTGAACCATGCACCCCATACAAAAAATTGCAGGAACATCATGGAAGATAAAAGAAGCCTAACTCGCGAGGTCATGATAATTATAGTATTTTTGTGAAATTGTTCCTGCTTGAATTGATCGCATAACGATATTGATCAAAGTCTATGAGTGGTGATTCGCAGAAATATGTTACATGGTAGGTAAAACTGCCATGATCCGCAAGCTCATTGATCTAAAAATGCTTCCACGGCCGCGAGCTCAGGTAGCGCACTTCGGTTCCCTGGTTTTTGACATTTCAAGGCAGAAACAGCCGTTGCAAAACGAAGTTTTACCCGAGGAGCCCAGCCAGCAAGTGTCCCATGAATCATCGCACCATTGAAGACATCACCCGCTCCATTCGTATCAGTTGCCACCACAGGAAAGGCAGGTTGATGCAAGCTTGCCTCCTTGCAAAAGTGCCATGCCCCTCTGACACCCTGTGTGATGGTTACTTCCAAGGGCCCAAGCGAGAGTAACTTTTCTGCACATGCGGTCAGGCGCTGGCCCGGAAATAACTTATTCAGCAATCCCTCGGGAAGATTCAGATAATCCACCTTGGAAACCAGATCCTCCCAGGATGGCTTGGGAGAGCCCAAGTCTAAAAATACCTTTCCATTTCGTGATTTCAGCTCTCTGATCGCCTTGATCGCTGCCGACCCTGACCAGCCATCCAGGTGAATAGCGTCTGCTTTCTTGATACTTTCAAGATGAAGCGCTTCAGGATCTATGACCGAATCTCCTCGGTGGCAGGCGATCGTTCGCCGGCCAGTCGTTCGCTCTATCCAGACATGGGCAAAACCACTCTTTCTGCCAGCCTTTGCACATGAACCCGCCAAATGGATCCTGTTTCCCTGAAGATCCTCCTCTATCATTTCACCGTAGGCATCCTGTCCCCAAGTTCCCTGAAAAGAGGTAGAATGCCCCCATTTTGAGAGAAGAGCCAAAGCCGTTGGAACGGGACCGCCTACCTGGAATCTATCCTCAAGGATTTCACATTTGGTATCCGCATCCGGGAATTGATTCAGATAAACCTGATGATCCACCACAATCGTTCCCAATCCAAAAATTGAGGATTTCTGGCTCGTTGTGGTCATCGAAATATCTGACAAGGCAGTCTACCGATTGAATGGAGCGATCGACCGCAGACTCTTATTGAAAACACTCCAGTCTTTATTCACTGACTATACGAATGGAATGAACAACGGGCTGGAAAGCATCACGAATGGCACTGACGAGTGGTTCACGCGTTTTTTCAGTCAACGCGGCAGCCATCTCTTTGTCAGCCCTTCCTTCAGGTCCATGGAAAATCTGTTTTATCTGACGCGTTTCATAAGCCTGCTTGGCTGCGACCGCCTGATCCACTTTTTTGAAGGCTTCCGAAAAAGGATTCTCTAAGAAATCTGCAGCAAGATTGACTCCCTGACTCAGTGCCTCACTGGAGTAGACTTTTTCAAATGCCCCCCAGTATACCCGATACCTAGCAGCAGGAGGATTTTTTATTTTGAGGGTCAGTCGATTCAATTCTTCCATGAAAGGCACCCACTCCATACCAGATCGCATACTGGAATCATCCCCCAATGCCCCGGTCGCACAAAAAGGATACTGACGACTTGAAAGAGTCAGTCGCCCATCATTGTATCCTTGAACCTCGTGCCCCCCCATCGTCGATGCAGACTTATTTTCAAGATCTATCGTGATTTGACCCAGATTACCCTCCAGGCCAAATGCGTTCAAAAACGAA
Source organism: Verrucomicrobia bacterium SCGC AAA164-E04 (assembly GCA_000383715.1). Lineage (GTDB taxonomy): Bacteria > Verrucomicrobiota > Verrucomicrobiia > Limisphaerales > AAA164-E04 > AAA164-E04. Next base: position 3,312 of record KB911838.1, on the reverse strand, counting down.
TATGCCATCACCAATTGGCCCGCCCAGTCAGGATGAACCCCATCTTTTCCAGTGATCATGTAACTGGCCCCGTACTTTTGCTGGGCAGCATGCCCTTGGATCAGCATCGGTAAGAACACATCTGCAAAAGTCACGTTTTCTTCGCGAGCCAGCTGAACATCAATATTTCTCAATTCAAGAAGGCCAAGGTTAAGATCCTGCACATTCCCTTCAGCAGTTTTGACCCAGGAAGGCATTTTCCCCACCGTACCCGCAGAGCCCTGAACAACTCTAACTCCATGTGATTTAAAGGCCTGAATGATGGCCCGAGAACTCTGCGAATAGACATCTCCGATTTCAGCGGTGAATGGCTGATACCGGTGATCATTCATTCCATAGCAGGTCGTGGCAATGGTAGGACGAAACCGTAAAACGTCATTGGTCATTCTCGATAAAAAACCGGGCGCACGTTCACCGCTCCAACCAAACTGCCTGACAGAAACTCGCAAATCAGGAACGCATACCGTCAAGTAGGTTTCAATGATACGTGAATACATCCTCTGCTCCGTAATGGAGTCACCACATATAGCCAGCCGGTCCCCTTCTCGCAGAATGAGCTCCTGATTCGGAACCGAAAGATGAGGTCGAAAAGGCTCGAAAAAATCCCCCTCTGGCAAGGGAACCAGAGCTTGAGATTGGATACCCAAAGCAGCCGAGCAGGCAATCAGTACCGGTGCAATGCGATGAAACAGGTTCATGTGATAAAAAATCGAGTTTAACTTTAGTCAAGCGATCAATACGTCGTTATGCTGTGAAGGGCTATGCCTTTTTACCTTTGGTATCTTTTTCTTCAGCTTCCTTGCCATCAGCCTTCTTATCTTCAGATTTTGCGGCTTCTGGATTTCTCTTGGCCATGATGTCTTTGACAATCTGAGCCGTCACTTCAGGTTTTTCAGCCATCGCAGTTCGAGCAGCCTCTTTACCTTGACCAATCAATTCACCATTGTATTGGATCCAGGCGCCACGCTTCTGAACCACGCCATATGACAGCGCAACGTCCAGAATACTGCTCTCTCTGTGGATACCCTGATTATACATGATATCGAATTCCGCTTCTGCAAAAGGGGGAGCAACTTTATTTTTAACGATCTTGACTTTGACGTGGTTACCTATGGCGCTTCCAGTAGCATCTTTTAAAGTTTCTTTGCGTCGAATATCAATCCTTACACTGGCATAAAACTTCAAAGCCTTACCACCTGGCGTTGTTTCTGGACTCCCAAACATGACCCCCACCTTTTCGCGTAATTGATTGGTGAAAAGACAAGTTGTCTTGGCCTTGTTAAGCACTGAGGTCAGTTTTCTAAGGGCTTGACTCATCAGCCTTGCTTGCATCCCCATCGTTGCCATCCCCATGTCACCTTCAAGTTCAGCTTTTGGCACAAGAGCAGCAACAGAGTCCACCACGATCACATCCAGAGCGTTGGACCGGGCAAGGGTTTCGCAAATCGTCAATGCCTCTTCTCCACTGTCTGGCTGAGAAACAAGTAAATCATCCAGATTAACACCCAATTTGCGGGCATACCCAGGATCAAGGGCATGTTCAGCATCAATAAAAGCGGCGGTACCTCCGGCTTTTTGGGCATTGGCAATCACATGCAACATGACAGTGGTTTTACCTGAGGATTCGGGGCCATAAATTTCGACGATACGACCTCGCGGCAAACCGCCGACTCCAAGCGCAAGGTCCATCGACAAGGCCCCGGTTGGAATGACGTCGATTTTCTTTTGCGAGGGTGCGTTACCAAGGCGCATGATACTTCCATCACCAAAAGTTTTGGTAATGGATTGAATCGCAGTATCGAGATTGCGCTCTTTGTCAGCTTCGCTTGAACCAGCGCCAGCAAAGTTGGGCTGTTTTGATCTGGAGGATGCTTTTGTTGCCATGTTTTTGTGATTGATATTAAAGGGGAATAATGCGGGACGATTGGAACTTTAGTCAATGATGGTTCGCAGCATGTTATCAAAGGAAAGGGACATAATGCATGAGAAGTGATTCGCTTGATTCATATCCTTTGACTTCGGATTGGAAAAATCATGATAGAGTAGGTTTTTTGAGCTTTTTATTGCTGATGGAATCTTGAGAAAGGCATTGGGTGGAGACTTTTTCATACCCCCCCTTTTTTTAGATTCCAACAATAAAAACCAAAGAGACTCAATGCGATCCATGTGGTTCCAGAAACCTCTGGCACTGGAGTAATGACCCCGAATAAATCTAGATTATCCAACCGCCAGGTACCACTACTGGATTCAGCATTGTAACCATAAAATCGAAATTCAATGGTGTTGGTCAAGTCATCGAACAAGCCGCCTGATAAATCGATCGATTGATCTCTGCGATACGAAGTATCATCGGGAAGTGAGAAAGCAGTTCCTATGTCAGACGCGAATATATCCAAGCTTGACCGAAGAGACCAATCGTGAATTCCTGTCGCGGAACGCCGTTCATCAAGCTGCAAGCCGGTTATTGATAATTCAAATCCTGGGTCAGGTGTGAGGGAGAATGTAAAGTAATCATTAACATCCAGGCCATCATGACTCCATGAACTGGCGCTGAAGGCTCCACTCGCTAAGGAAGCATTGACCCCATTGCCTCGGCTCATATCGCTCGCACTTCCATTGGCTGGTTGGTTATCTGCACCAAAAGCTAACTCATTACCCGCAGCTCCATTAAAGCTGAAAGTGATTATTTGAGCACAAAGATATTGGCTCATGAAGATGCATGAAAATAACAATAAGATTGAATTACGAAACATGCTTTGCCTTTCTGTTGTTTGTTTAATGCACAAGAAGCGCTTGCATTTTCACGTAAGCACTCCCTAAAACATCCACTCACAATTTCAGGCTTCATCCAACACATCATATTTGAATGTAATGGATTCCTATCATCATGTTGGTATTACATTTTTTTTCAATATATTTATATGTTATTTATTTAGTTTTTATTATTAATATACGCCACTTCATTACTTTTGAAGTGAAATCTGTTTATTTTCCTGTAAATTGATTATGTTTTTTTATTTCTAGCCATGCGAAACCAATCTTTGTTCACCTTTTCATTTCCTTTATTTTTCCTGATCATGGCTTGCTGTGGTTTGATTGCCTGCCAGACACCTTACGGCAAGAAAGTGCCTCAAAAAAATTTAACTTATCATTATACCGGCTGGCCTGAGAAATCCGTGAAACGACTTCTTTTTCAATATCTTGATTCCAAGAATTTCCTGACTTCGGAATCGCGAGAGGGAACCATGCGTTTCGATAGGAAAGGGTCTCATT